>NZ_JAPDBP010000031.1:0-41859 GCF_027705305.1 Aeromonas sp. QDB17 | reverse complement strand
GGAGCGAATTCGTTCTGGCAACCCCTCCTCTGCAATAAAATTGCAAAAATCGGCACTTTTTTAGTTATTCATATCCAGGCACAGCTTTTATACAAACTTATCCACAGAAACCTGTGTCATCTTGCTAGAATGGCCGAAAACAAGGAGGCCAAGATGGACTTGCGACTGAGACCTTACAAGGGAAAATGCCCGCAACTGGGCAAACGGGTATATGTAGATCCCTGTGCCACCCTGGTGGGGGATATCCAGCTGGGTGACGATGCCAGCATCTGGCCCATGGTGGCCGCCAGAGGGGACGTCAACCATATCCGCATCGGTGCCCGCAGCAACATTCAGGACGGCACAGTGCTGCACCTGACCCGCAAGAGTGCCAGCAACCCCGGCGGCTATCCGCTGCTGATAGGTGAGGATGTCACGGTCGGTCATAAAGCCATGCTGCACGGTTGCACCATAGGCGACCGGGTGCTGGTCGGCATGGGTGCCATCCTGCTGGATGGGGTGATCGTTGAAGACGATGTGATGATCGGGGCGGGCAGCCTGGTGCCACCGGGCAAGCGGCTCGAGGCCGGCTTTCTTTATATGGGCAATCCCGTCAAGCAGGCCCGCCCTCTCAAGCCGGCCGAGATCGCCTTCCTCAAAATCTCGGCCGACAACTATGTGCTGCTCAAGGATGAATACCTGCAAGAGGCCTGACCCTGCAGCCACAAACAGGAAGCCCGGCATGATGCCGGGCTTCTCTTCTTATATAGCTATGTGACCATCAGGCAGGATCAGTGGGCCTGATCCCAGTTGTCACCGGTGCCCGCTTCCACCACCAGCGGCACATCCAGTTCGGCCGCACCCGACATCTTCTCCTTGATGAGGGCGATGTACTCCTCCAGCTTCTCTTCGCGGATCTCGAACACCAGTTCATCGTGCACCTGCATCAGCATGCGGATCGACTCGTCTTCAATCCCACGGATCCAGTCATCCACGTTGATCATGGCGCGCTTGATGATGTCGGCGGCCGTACCCTGCATAGGTGCGTTGATGGCGGCCCGTTCGGCAGCTTTACGCAGACCGGCGTTACGGGACTTGATGTCCGGCAGATAGAGGCGGCGACCAAACAGGGTTTCGACATAACCCTGGGCCTCCGCCTGCTGGCGAGTGCGCTCCATGTACTCCAGCACCCCCGGGTAGCGCTCGAAGTAGAGATCCATGTACTTCTGCGCTTCGGCGCGACCGATACCCAGCTGCTTGGCCAGACCGAAGGCGCTCATGCCATAGATGAGACCAAAGTTGATCGCCTTGGCGCTGCGGCGCATGTCGCTGGTCACCGCATCGAGCGCGACCCCGAACACCTCGGCGGCGGTCGCCTTGTGGATGTCCTTGCCCTCGGCGAAGGCGGTCAGCAACCCCTTGTCACCGGAGAGGTGGGCCATGATGCGCAGCTCGATCTGGGAGTAATCCGCCGCCACCAGCTTGTAACCGGCGCACGGAATGAAGGCCTGCCGAATACGGCGCCCCTGTTCGTTGCGTACCGGGATGTTCTGCAGGTTGGGATCGGTGGACGAGAGCCGACCGGTCGCCGCCACCGCCTGATGATAGGAGGTGTGCACCCGCCCGGTCTGCGGCTTGATCATCAGCGGCAGCTTGTCGGTGTAGGTGGACTTGAGCTTGGCCAGCCCACGGTGCTCCATCAGCAGTTGCGGCAGCTCATAGGTCTCCGCCAGCTCGGCCAGCACCTCTTCCGCAGTGGATGGCGCTCCCTTGGGGGTCTTTTTGATGATCGGCAGCCCCAGCTTGGTGAAGAGGATTTCACCCAGCTGCTTGGGCGAGGAGAGATTGAACTCCTGCCCGGCCAGCTCGTGGGCCTGCTTCTCCAGCTCTGCCAGACGCACTTCGATCTCCTGGCTCTGCTGATGCAGCAGCTTGGGCTCGATGGTGGTACCGAGTCGCTCCATCCGCGCCAGCACCGGCAGCAGCGGCAATTCGATCTCGCTGAATACCTTGGCAAGGCCCGGCTCGGCAGAGAGCTTGCCCCACAGCGCCTGATGCAGACGCAGGGTGATGTCGGCATCTTCCGCCGCGTAAGGAGCCGCCTGCTCCAGTTCGATCTGGTTGAAGGTGAGCTGCTTGACCCCCTTGCCAGCAATGTCCTCGAACGAGATGGTCTCGACGTTCAGATATCTGCGAGCCAGGGAATCCATGTCGTGGCGGCTGGCGGTAGAGTTGAGCACATAGGACTCGAGCATGGTGTCGTAGGCGATACCCTGCAGCTCGATGCCGTGGTTGAGCAGTACGTTGCGATCGTACTTGAGGTTCTGCCCCACCTTGAGACGGGTCGGATCTTCCAGCAGCGGTTTGAGCTTGCCGAGTACCACGGCCTCGGTCAGCTGCACCGGCGCCCCCAGATAGTCGTGGCCGAAGGGCACATAAGCCGCCTTGCCCGGTTCGATGGCAAAGGAGACGCCAACGACCCGCGC
The DNA here is from genome assembly GCF_027705305.1 of Aeromonas sp. QDB17. Classification (NCBI taxonomy): domain Bacteria; kingdom Pseudomonadati; phylum Pseudomonadota; class Gammaproteobacteria; order Aeromonadales; family Aeromonadaceae; genus Aeromonas; species Aeromonas sp. QDB17. The sequence goes on along the minus strand of NZ_JAPDBP010000031.1, from coordinate 39,394 downwards.
CTCCATATAGTCGAGACTGGTGGTCTCGGTGTCGAAGGCAAACAGCGGCGCCGCCTGCAACCGTGCCAGCCACTCATCGAATTCGGCCTCATCCAGGATGCAGCGATAGTCGGTTTCGATGGCGGCTGCCGGGGCGGCGCCTTCCTCATCACCTGCGGCTTCGCTCTCCTCGCCACCAGACTCCAGTTCTTTGATCAGGTTGCGCAGCTCATACTCGCGATAGACCGCCAGCAGGGCCTCTTTGTCGATGGGGCCAAGCTGCAGCTCTTCCAGACTCTGCTCCAGCGCCACGTCGGTCTTGATGGTGGCCAGCACATAGGAGAGGCGCACCTGCTCTTCCTGCTCGCGGAACTTGTCGGCAAACGCCTTGGAGCCGCGGAAGCCGAGCGCCGCCACCTTGTCGAGGTTGGCGGCAATCTCGTCGATGCTGCCTATCCCCTGCAACAGGGCCAGTGCGGTCTTCTCGCCGACACCGGTCATGCCGGGAATGTTGTCCACCTTGTCCCCCATCAGCGCCAGGTAATCGATGATGAGCTCGGGCGGTACGCCGAACTTCTCGATCACCCCTTCCCGATCGGTCTTCACATCCTTCATGGTGTCGATCAGGGTGACATGGTCGGAGACCAGCTGCGCCATGTCCTTGTCGCCGGTGCTGATGAGCACAGGCAACTGTTTCTCGGTCGCCTGACGGGCCAGGGTGCCGATCACGTCGTCAGCCTCCACCCCTTCGACCATCAGGAAGGGGAAACCCATTGCCTTGATCATCTGGTGAATAGGGGCGACCTGGCTGCGCAGATCGTCCGGCATGCTGGCGCGTGTTGCCTTGTATTCGGGATAGATGTCGTCGCGGAAGGTCTTGCCCTTGGCGTCGAACACCACGGCCACGTGGCAGTCGGGGTACTGCTTGCGAAGGCTGCGCATCATGTTGGCCATGACACGGACGGCGCCGCTAGGCAAGCCGGTCGAGGTGCGCAGATCGGCCTGCTGCGAGGCAAAGAAGGCGCGGTAAAGATATGAAGATCCGTCGACCAGAATAAGAGGATTGCTAGAGGCCATGAAAATCGTCCTGCCAAGAATAAACAGCCGCTAGGATGCCACAGGGCCCGCACCACACCAAGGGGACTCCCACCATCACCCCGGCGCACCGGTGGGGCATATTGCTGTGGATAACTCTGTGCTCAAAAATGGCACCATTGCATCACGACCGTGACAAATCTGTGGATTAAAACAAAAAATATCTTTTAAAACAATATATTGAGATCATGAAAACTCAACATGACGCACGCATCATGATCTCGATCAATGTGGAAAAAAATTCAAGAGGGGTGCTGAGGCAGGATCCAAAACGAAACAATCCTAGCACAGGGAGATGACTTGACCAGCGGAGGTCGAACGATAACCATACAAAAGTACAACAATCTACCCTGGCTCACATTTTCAACAACGAGGAGTCTGTCATGAAAAAAGTGGCCGTGATCTTGAGTGGTTGTGGCGTGTTTGACGGCGCCGAAATCCACGAGGCCGTCATCAGTCTGCTGGCGCTGGCCCGTCAGGGAGCATCCGTTCAATGCTTCGCCCCCAATGTCCCTCAGCTTCATGTCATCAATCACCTGACCGGCGAGGTCAGCGAGGGAGAGAGCCGCAACGTGCTGGTCGAGGCGGCCCGCATCTGCCGCGGCCAGATCAGGGATGTGGCTGAACTGGATGCAGCCGACTTCGACGCCCTGCTGGTGCCGGGCGGCTTTGGCGCCGCCAAAAACCTGTGTGACTTCGCCATCAAGGGCGCAGAGTGCCGCATCCAGCCGGATGTGCTGAAGGCTTGCCAGAGCTTTGCCAGAGCCGGCAAACCGGCCGCCTACATCTGCATCGCACCGGCCATGATCCCGCTCATCTATGGGGCAGGCACCCTGGCCACCATTGGCAACGACGAGGGCGCCGCCAACGCCATCGAAGCCATGGGTGGCAGTCATCTCGACTGCCCGGTGAGCGAGTTCGTGGTGGATCAGGAGCGCAAGGTCATCTCCACTCCTGCCTACATGCTGGCCAACAATATTGTGGAGGCGGCGGACGGCATCGAGAAGACCGTCAAACAGCTGCTGGCACTCTGATTGCCCGGCAGACCAAAACAAGCGGGCCGCTCAAGGAGCGGCCCGCTTTCATTCCGGTCAGCAGCGACAGGATCAGATGGCATCGCCCATCTGGTCCATCTTGCCCAGCAGGGCACGCAGACGCTCTTGCCAGGCAACGTGCTCGTTGCGCAGTTGGTGGTTCTCGTCTTGCAGCTTGCTGTTCTGCTCTTTCAGCTCGTCCAGCTCCATCTTCAGCAAGGAGATGTTGTCGACGGCGGATTGTACTTTGGATTCGAGTTGCTCAAGGACTTCTAGTGACATATGCATACCTGTATGTTCAATTGCGATGCCCCACAGAGGGCGATTCAAGCGCGTGGCGCCAGCATACCCTGATGCGCTCGGCACAAACAAGCCAGCACGTTGCAAAATGCGCCCTGCGGCCCGGTATTGCTTAAATATGCGTCGGTTTTTCTCGCAGGCAGCAGGAACCTCGATCCCGGGCGTCCGCCGTGGCATAACCCGCCCTCCTGCCGATGCCGTCATCAGCCATGCAAGGCGATGAAGCTCCCCATCATCAGACAGGCCACGGCGTACATCAGCAGGCCGTAGAGCAGGTTCCAGCGCAGCAGCAGCCCGGCGCTCAGGTTGTAGCGGGACGCCAGCGCCAGATTGGAGCCGGAGAGCGGGCTCGTCCCGGTCGCCAGCCCCCACCCCATGAGGAAGCACATGCCAAGCAGGCTGGGATCCGGTGCCAGCGGCCAGAGCAGCGGCGCCACCCCCGAGATGCTGATGAGAGGATGCACGCCCACTATGGCCACCAGGAAGATCAGCAGCAGGGTCAGGCAGGCTTCCAGCCAGCCGAAGTGGTTGAACAGCGGCAGGCCGTGGCCACTGCCAAAGTCCAGTACTGACAGCGCGCTGTTGATGCCAGCCGCCAGCAGGCCGGCCCCCAGAAACAGCACAAGCTGGCCACCGATGGCCGGGAAGCGCTCCACCACCTGGCGCTTGAGAGCTGCCCCTCGCCCCGCTTGCGGCATGAACAGCAAGGCCAGCAAGGGCGCCACCAGGGCGATCACCGCCAGAATGCTGAGTCCGGGCCAGAAACGGTGGATCACCAGCACCAGCAGTGCCAGGGTCACCGGTAGCCCCAGGGTCTGGAGCCGCAGCGGATAACCTTCAAAGGTCTCCACGCCGAGCCGCTCTACCTGCCAGGCTGTCAGCCCCATGGCCAGCAAGGCCGCCAGTATGCCAAAAGGCAGTATGCTGCCCAGTTGCAGACCCGGTGCATAGGTGAGGGCCACCGCCATGGCGACGAAGAAGGGGGACCAAAACGCAGCCGCACAGAAGATCCGGCTCAGCACCATGACCTGACGCCGCTCCAGCGTCCCGTTGCGCTCCAGCCGATCGCCGATGATGAAGAGCACCGAAAGATTGATGACGGCCCCCAGCAGATTGAGGCTGGCCATGGTGCTCCACAGCCCCTTGCGACCGGACCAGGAGGCGGTGCCGGTCAAGAGGCCGGAGGTAGCCAGATTGAGGGTGCTCACTGCGGCAAACATGGTCAGCATGTTGATGTTCGGCAAGAGCCAGTCACCTGGGCTGAGGCTGGCCCCTCGCCACCAGGAAAAGAGCAGCAGCAGGAGCGCCGCGCCGTAGAGGGCCAGCGCCTGACGCCGTGCGGCCCCCACCAGCCAGGGCCAGGTGAGCAGGGAGGCGGCCCAGGCCGCGATGGCGGCGGGCCAGGGGGAGAAGTCCAGATAAAGGTGCAGCAGGTTGAGCAGCCACATCCCCAGGATCAGAAAGCCTGACCAGCGCTTGACCATACAACGGCCTCGGTCAGGGGATCAGAGGCACTGATCCATGTCCAGGGAAGGTTTGTCGCACTCGGGGCGGCCCACAATCCTGGCGGGCACGCCAGCGACCGTGGTGTGAGGCGGCACCGGGTTGATCACCACGCTGCCGGCACCGATCTTGGCGCCGACGCCCACCTCGATGTTGCCGAGGACCTTGGCCCCCGCCCCTATCATCACCCCTTCCCGGATTTTGGGGTGGCGATCACCACTCTCCTTGCCGGTCCCTCCCAGAGTCACACTCTGCAGGATGGAGACGTCGTTCTCGATGACGGCGGTTTCCCCGACCACGATACCGGTGGCATGGTCAAACATGATGCCCTTGCCGATGCGGGCGGCCGGGTGTACATCCACGCCGAACACCACGGAGATCTGGTTTTGCAGATAGAGCGCCAGGGCACGGCGTCCCTGACGCCACAGCCAGTTGGCCACCCGATACCCCTGAAGAGCATGGAATCCCTTGAGGTAGAGCAGCGGGGTGGAGAAGAGGTCGACCGCCGGGTCGCGATCCTGCACCGCGCAGATGTCGGCGGCCACTGCGGCCAGCAGCTCGGGCTCGCTGCGCAGGGCCAGCTCGATCACTTCCCGCAAGGCGATGGCAGGCATGGTGGTGCTGTCGAGCTTGTTGGCGAGCTGGAAGCTCAGCGCCGAGCGCAAATCCCGGTGATTGAGAATGGTGGAATGAAAGAAGCTGGCCAGCATGGGCTCCTGGGCCGCCATGCTCTGCGCTTCCTGCTGAATTTTTTGCCAGGTTCTGGCAACCAGATCATCCATGTTGCAGCCTACTGTTGTTCAGGGTGAGTGCTTTGTCGTTCTTTTGTCAGCACCGAGATGGGGTCCATGTGAATGATCACATCCATCCGCTCGAAGGCCTGGCGGACGGCCAGTTCAGCCTCGTCGGCTATCTGATGGGCCCTGACCAGAGGCAGTTGATCATCGAGTTCCAGATGCAACTGCACGAAACGGGTCGGCCCGGATTGGCGGGTACGCAGGTCATGTACGCCATGCACCCCCTCTACGGCACAGCAGAGGGCCATTATTCTCGCTTGTTCCTCCTCTGGCAACTGACGATCGAGCAGGGCCTGCACCGATTCGTAACCGATATGGACGGCCCCCCACACCAGGAACAGACCGATCAGAATGGCAAACAGGCCGTCGGCCCAGTACCACCCCTGCCCCGCCAGCACCAGTGCCACCAGCACGCCGCCATTGAGCAGCAGGTCGGAACGGTAGTGCAGCATGTCGGCCTTGATGGCCACACTGTTGGTCTTGCGGATGACAAAGCCCTGGAAGCTCACCAGCAGCAGGGTCAGCACGATGGAGCCGACACTGACCCAGATCCCCGCCTCCAGGCGCACCACGGGCACCTGATTCAGCATCGACGAGATGCCGTGCATCACCAGCAGCAGGGCGGATCCCGAGATGAAGGCCGACTGCACCAGACCCGCCAGGGACTCCGCCTTGCCGTGGCCGAAACGATGCTCTTCGTCGGCAGGGGCCAGCGCATAACGGATGGCCAGCAGATTGATGAGAGAGGCGCTGATGTCCATGAAGGAATCGGTCAGGGATGCCAGCAGGCTGGATGAATCCGTCATCAGCCAGGCGATCAGTTTGCCCAGGATGAGCAGGGTGGCGGTGGTCACAGCGGCCATGCTGGCCAGGGTGACCCAGCGGGAATAGTGTTGGTGGCTCAAAACCGGCTTTCCTCCGACGCGTAAAAACTTATTATACCCTGACCCGGACGTCAGTTTGGCGTGCAAAATCAACAGAGTGACTCCCAGATGAACAAAATACTCCTGGTCGACGACGATCTCGAACTGACCCAGCTGCTCACCGAAATCCTGACCCTGGAGGGGTTTGAGGTCACCGTCGCCGAGGATGGGGAAGAGGGATTGCAGCGACTGGCAGAACAGGCTTTCGACCTGGTGCTGCTGGACGTCATGATGCCCAGACTCAACGGTTTCGCGATGCTGACCCGGCTGCGCAAGACCCACGACACCCCGGTGTTGATGCTGACCGCCCGTGGCGACAGCCAGGATCGGGTCAACGGGCTGGAGGCCGGTGCCGACGACTATCTCGCCAAGCCGTTCGACGACAGGGAGCTGCTGGCCCGGGTGCGCGCCATCCTGCGTCGAACCCAGAGCCAGGCTCCCCAGCGCGGCGGTAGCTCGGAAGAGGTGCGCTTCATGGATCTGGTGCTGCAGCCCGGCCTGCAACAGGCTCGCTGCGACGATCAGTTGCTGGAACTCACCGCCACCGAGTTCGGCCTGCTGGAGTGCCTGCTGCGCAATCCGGGCCAGATCGTCAGCAAGGGCCTGCTCTCCGAGCAGGTGCTGGGCAAGAAGCTCGAACCCTTCGATCGGGCCATCGACATGCACCTGAGCAACCTGCGCAAGAAGCTGCCGGAGCGGGCCGACGGCCAGCCCCGCTTCAAGACAGTGCGGGGACGAGGCTACTTGTGGCTGGAGCAGGCATGAAATCGGCCCGCACCTTCAACGGCCTTTCCACCCAGATCTTCCTCTGGTTCTGGTTCATCCTGCTGCTGGTCGTGGCCGCGGTGGTAATCCTCCCCACCCTGGACCCCCGCAACATCATCCCGCTGCCGGCCCACGAGATCACCCGTCTCAACAACAACCTGGCGGCGCTGCAACGGGGCGCGGATCCCGAGCAGGATTTCGATCTGGCCAAGGCCATCGATGCCGCGGGCCTCTTGCCGGTGGACAACATCTATCTACGCGATGCCAAGGGGCAGATGCAGTCCAGCACCCGGCTGAGCAAGTTCGTGATCCGTTTCATGCTCGACTCGGACAACCCGGCCAAGCCCATGCTGGGCAGCGAACACCAGCGCGCCATCGCCGGCCCCTTCCAGATGGTCCATCACGGCCAGACCTATCACGTCTATTTCGGTCTGAACGTCGAAAACTCCTACCTGTTCCTCTTCATCCAGATCCTGGATCACCCCATCCAGATCCTGGGCATCGCCATGCTGGTCAGCACCCCGCTCTGTCTGTTGCTCGCCTGGCGCCTGACCCGCCCCATACTGCAGTTGCAGCAGTCGGTCTCCCAACTCGCCCAGGGCAACCTGGAAATACAGATCCCCAACCTGGGGCGGCGCGACGAGATAGGCCAGCTGGCCGAACATGTCAGTCGCATGGTCGACACCCTCAAGGACATGATCCAGAAGCAGAAGCAGTTGCTCTCCGACATCTCCCACGAGCTGCGCAGCCCCCTGACCCGCATCCAGCTCGCACAGGCGCTGATCCGCCGCAAGCAGGGGGACAGCGCCGAGCTGGCGCGCATCGAAGGGGAGATAGCCCGGCTCGACAAGCTGATAGGGGATCTGCTGGATCTGTCGCGGGTGCAGCAACATGTGGAGGCGCCAGTGACGCTGCCCCTGGCGGAGCTGCTGGAGCCCATCCTGGACGACGCCATGTTCGAGGCAAACCAGAACGGCAAACAGCTCAGGCTCCCTTCCCTGCCCGCCGAATCCCTCACCATGTGGCCGGAACTGTTGGCCCGCGCCCTGGAAAACCCGCTGCGCAACGCCCTCAAGTATGCCCGCGAGTTCATCAAGGTGGACTGGTACCGGGAGGGACGGGAATGGGTGATGACCATACGGGATGACGGCCCTGGCGTGCCGGTGGAGCAGCAGCCCCGGTTGTTCCTGCCCTTCTTTCGGGTGGACGATGCCCGCAACGCCAAGACCGGGGGCACTGGTCTCGGCCTTGCCATCGCCGCCGAGGCGATCCAGCGTCATGGGGGGACCATCCGGGCCAGCAGCAATCAGCCGACCGGACTGGTCATCACCATCCGCCTGCCCATGCCCTGACCTCCCCCTTTTCATCGACACGGGTGCTGGGTATGCTGGCGCCCGTTTCGCACCAGCCCAGGATCCTTCCATGCTCGATATCGTGCTCTACCAACCGGAAATCCCCCCCAACACCGGCAACATCATTCGCCTCTGCGCCAATACCGGCTACCGGCTGCACCTGATAGAGCCCCTGGGGTTCGAGTGGGATGACAAGCGGGTCAAGCGGGCCGGGCTCGACTATCACGAGTTTGCCGACGTCAAGCGCTGGCCTGACTATGAGGCGTTTCTGGCGGCCGTCGCCCCCCAACGGGTCTTTGCCTGCACCACCAAGGGACGCACCGCCCACTCGGCGGCCCGGTTTGCCCCCGGTGACGCCCTGCTGTTCGGGCCCGAGAGCCGAGGCCTGCCCATGGAGATCATCGAGAGCCTGCCATTCGAGCAGCGGCTGCGCATTCCCATGCTGCCCCAGAGCCGCAGCATGAATCTGGCCAACGCCGTCGCGGTGTTCGTCTACGAGAGCTGGCGGCAGTTCGACTATTCAGGCTCGCTCTGACCGCTGACGATATTGGCAAGACGGCCAGGATTCAGACTGACTGCGCCGTCTCCTGCCCCGCCAGCAGCCGTCCATCACGCTCCAGTCGCCAGCAGAGCCAGCCCAGCGTCAGGCCACGACCGGCCATCAAGGCACTCATGGCGGCCCACAGGGCCGCCACACCCCATCCCTGGCAGAACCACCAGATGGGAAAGAAGCCGGCAAACACCGCCACCAGCATGCTGTTGCGCATCTCCCGGGCCCGAGTGGCGCCGATAAAGACCCCGTCCAGCAGGAAGCACCAGACCGCCAGCAGCGGCATGGCCACCAGCCAGGGGAGCTGACGTTGCGCCTCGGCGATCACCGCCGGTATGTCGGTAATGTGGCGGATGAGCCTGTGGCCCCCCAGGGCAAACGAGAGGGTGAATGCCAGGGCGATCAGCAGCGCCCAGCCCAGATTGAGGACGATGGCCTCTCGCAGCAGCGGCCGATCGCGCCGCCCGATGGCGCGCCCTACCATGGCTTCCACCGCATAGGCAAATCCATCCAGCCCGTAGGAAATCAGCATCAGGAAATTGAGCAGCACCGCATTGGCGGCCACCGCCACATCCCCCAGCCTGGCCCCCTGCAGAGTCATGAACACGAAGCAGAGTTGCAGGCACAGGGAGCGGATGAAAATATCCCGGTTCAGGGCGAGCAGCCGCAGCAGGGCCGGCCACTGGCGCCAGCGCTGCCAGGCGTTGTGCCACACCCCGGGATCAAGTCGGCGCAGATGCCGGCTCACCAGCCAGAACCCCACCCCGAGCGTGCTGTAATCCGCCAGCAGGGACGCTGCGGCCACCCCTTTCACCTGCCAGCCCAATCCCAGCACGAACCAGGCATCCAGCACCATGTTGACGAGATTGCCCAGGATCAGCAGCAGCATGGGACTGCGTGCATCCTGCATGCCCAGCAACCACCCCATGATGACCAGATTGCACAAGGCCGCCGGAGCGCTCCAGACCCGCACCGACACATATTGACCGGCATAGGTCTGTACCTCGGAAGAGCCGCCACCGAGGGCGATGATGGCCGGCAGGAACGGCAACAACAGGAGCAACAGCGCCATGCCCAGTCCTATCGCCAAGCCCAGGGCCCGCGCCAGGGTGTCGAGCTGCCCTTCGGCATGGGCTGCACCTTGAGCCTGGGCGGTCAGCCCTGTGGTGGACATGCGCAGGAAGCCAAGCAACCAGAACAGCAGATTGATGAAGGTCGCACCGACCGAGACGCCGCCGAGAAACCAGGCCTGGCCAAGATGACCGATCACCCAGGTGTCCACCAGCCCCAGCAAGGGCGTGGTGACGTTGGAGAACACCATGGGCAGGGCCAGGGCGAAGACGGCTCTGTGGCGGCGAGGATCCTTCAGCCAGGCGGGAATCAGCATGGTGCGCGCCGGGCTCACTCGCCAGCCAGCCGCACGATGCGCGCGAAGTCGGCCACCATGGCCTGCATGTCCACGTGGGGCACCTCACCCGGTGCCACTTTGGGTCGGAAGGTGGCCACCAGCTTCCCCTCGGGGTTGATCAGCACGATGGAGGCGGAGTGGTCGATCAGGTAGTCCTTGCGATCCCCTTCCACGATGGAATAGACCAGCCCCAGATTGCGGACCAGAGGAAAGAGGGCACTGTGAGGTGCGGTCGCCGCCTTGAACTCGGGCTCGAAGAAGGCGGTATAGCTCTTCAGGCGGGCGCTGTCATCCCGCTGGGGATCCGCCGAGATGAATACCACCTGGCTAGTGGGGGCTATCTTCTTCAACGCCGGATAGACGCTGCGCAGATCCGCCAGCGTGGTCGGACAGACATCCGGGCAGTAGGTGTAGCCGATGAACAGAAAGCTCCAGTGTCCCGTCAGGTTGGCAGGGGTAAAGGGCTGTGCATCCGCATCCGTGAGGGTAAACGGGTTGATGTCTCGCCCCGCCGGGTAGTAATCGGCCTGTTCCGGCACCGCGGGCTGACTCCAGTAATAAGCCGCCGCAATGGCGCCGATGAACAGCAACAGCAGCAGGTAAAAGCGTGGTTTAACCATATAAAACAAAGCCTTGCTTATGTTAGAAGCCCAGGGGGCAAAACCGGTAGGGGTCATTGTAACCCGCCTGCCCCCGCCGATGGCTAGTCTTGCATCCCGGCGGGAAAGCGTCTGTGCCATGGATAAGCCGCATCGGCGCCAAAACAAGAGCCCCGCTCTGGCGGGGCTCTTGTTTGTACAGGAGAGGGATCAGGGCCGCAGCCTGTGCTGCGGCTGGGCACGTCTCAGGGGGACGCGCAGCGGGATGACGGGGGCAGTCCAGGGCTCATCCGGCAATCCGATGTCGTGATGACGGCGAAACAGACGAACCAGGCGGACAATCTTGTCTTTGGGGCACCCAAGCCAGATGGTCCAACCATCTCCCTTGTGATAGACCCAGAGCGCATAGAACCATGTCATCCGACTGCCCTTGATGAATCGGGTGATGGAAGATGCGGGCGCTGCGGCCGGCACCGGATCCCACGGCGAGCTTGAAGCCATACCTGTCCTCCTTGCTCAACAGGTCACGCTGACGGGTCTCTTTGTCCCCAACGACGAACCAACCACGGCAGCGTACTGACTGTACGAGTCCCCAGTCTGAGGCGACTCTCCCTTATGCGCACCGACCCGGCGATCATGCATCCCTGCCATGGCGTACTGCCCGGTGCGACTCCCCCTTCCCTGATCACCGACCATGACAGGGGCCTTATCAAAGGATATATCCGAAATGCATGTCGTGCGGCGAGACTATGTGCACAGGAAGGAGAAGCGAAAAGGTGGGGAGGGAGATGCCATCGGCAGATGAAAATGAAGAGGCCTCCCGCAGGAGGCCTCTTCATCGCATCGGATGCTTACATCCAGTCGGCGTTGCGGATCACGCCGACCGCCAGGCCCTCTATGGTGAGGTGCTGACTGGCGAGATCCACCTCGATGGGGGAGAGCTCTTCGTTTTCCGGCAGCAGCCATACCTGGCTGCCCTTGCGCTGGAAGCGCTTGACGGTGACGTCCTCGTCCAGACGTGCCACCACGACCTGGCCGTTGCGTACCTCCTGGGTCTTGTGTACCGCCAGCAGGTCCCCGTCCATGATGCCGATGTTCTTCATGCTCATGCCCTGCACCCGCAGCAGGAAATCTGCCCGCGGGTGGAACAGGGCGGGATCCACCTGGTAATGGCTCTCGATGTGTTCCTGGGCCAGGATGGGTTCCCCGGCCGCCACCTTGCCGATCAGTGGCAGGCCGTTTTCTTCAGGCTGCACGTCCTCTTCTTCGAGCAGCAGACGAATGCCGCGGGACGTGCCCGGCATGATCTCGATGACCCCTTTTTTGGCCAGGGCCTTCAGATGTTCTTCGGCCGCGTTGGCCGACTTGAAGCCAAGCTTCTGGGCAATCTCGGCGCGAGTCGGCGGCATGCCGGTCTCGTTCATGTTCGCCTTGATGAGCTCGAGTACTTCAGCCTGGCGAGGGGTAAGGGGTTTCATAGCATGGGCACCTGTCTTTTTATACAGCACACTGGCAGTATATACAGTGCTGGGGCCAAGGCAAGGCGCAACTGGCATTTGTCGCGACCCGACGCACATTTGCCCCTCCCCCCGCTCTGAAGTACCGACTCATCGTACCTCTCGGCGACAAGCAGTCGGTGATTTGCTATGCTCACGCCGCATTTTTTTGGAGAGCAGACGCACATGTCCCTTGGACAGAAGATTTCCAGAGCCATCCTGCAATGGCCGGTCAGCGGCTTGGTCAATCACAAGAGCCTGCCGGAAAACCCCATCACCGAGCTCAAGCTGGATCCGGCCAGACCCATCGTCTATGCCCTGAAGACCAGCTCGATCACCGACCTGATGACCCTGCAACAGTGCTGCGAGGATCTCGGCCTGCCCGGCCCCTTCACGCCGCTGGAACTGAACGGTCAACTGCTGCCACGCTACGTCTGTCTGGATCGTCCGCCCCCCCTGTTCGGCACGCGCAACAAGCCACTCCCCTTCCTGCAGGAGTTCCACCAGTTGCTGGACCTGCACAAGCAGGATCCGGCGCTGGACATCCAGGTAGTACCCGTCACCCTGTTCTGGGGCCGCGCACCGGGCCGGGAAGGCGAGGAGGCCTCCGGCTGGAACATCATCAGCAGCCTGGCGCCAAACCGCCTGAAGAAGGCGCTGATCGTGATCCTGAAAGGGCGCGAGAACCTGGTGCGCTTCTCCCCGCCCCTCTCCCTGCGCTACATGGCGGACAAGCACGGCACCGACGAGGCCATCGCCCACAAGCTGGCGCGGGTGGCCCGCACCCACTTCAGCCGCCAGCAGCTGGCCGCCACCGGACCCAAGTTGCCGAACCGCAACCTGCTGTTCAAGCAGTTGCTGGATTCCAGCGTGATCCAGCAGGCCATCGAGGAGGAGGCCAGACGGGAAGGGATCAGCCTGGAGAAGGCGCAAAAGCGTGCCCACGGCTACATGGACGAGATCGCCTCCAATTTCTCCTATCGGTTGATCCGCCTCGGGGAGAGTTTCCTCGGCTGGCTGTGGAACAAGCTCTATCGCGGCCTCTCGGTCAACGGAGCAGAGCAGGTGCGTCAGCTGGCCCAGGAAGGGCACGAGATCGTCTACGTCCCCTGCCATCGCAGCCACATGGATTACCTGCTGCTCTCCTACGTCATCTACCACCAGGGCATGGTGCCGCCCCACATCGCGGCGGGCATCAACCTCAACTTCTGGCCGGCGGGCCCCATCTTCCGCCACGGCGGCGCCTTCTTCATCCGCCGCACCTTCAAGGGCAATCCGCTCTACAGCACGGTATTCCGGGAGTACCTCAACCTGCTGTTCGCCAAGGGCTACTCGGTGGAGTTTTTCACCGAGGGTGGGCGTTCGCGTACCGGTCGCCTGCTGCCCCCCAAGACCGGCATGCTGGCGATGACGCTGCAGGCCATGATGCGCGGGCTGGACAGGCCGGTCACCCTGGTGCCCGTCTATCTGGGTTACGAGCACGTGATGGAGGTGAACACCTACCACAACGAGCTCAAGGGGAGCCGCAAGGAGAAGGAGAGCTTCCTGCAGGTGCTAGGCATACTGCGCAAGCTGCGCAACTACGGCCGTGGCTTCGTCAACTTCGGCGAGCCGCTGACCCTCAACAGCTACCTCGGCGAACATGTGCCCACCTGGAAGGAGAGCATCGGCCGGGAGGAGCGTCCCGAGTGGATGGCCTCCACCGTCAATCAGCTGGCCGAGCTGCTGATGACCCGTATCAACGATGCCGCCGCCGTCAACGGCCTGACCCTGAGTGCCCTGGCCCTGCTGGCCGCCGAGCGCCACGCCTTGACCCGGGACGAACTCCAGGCCCAGCTCAACACCTATCTGGACCTGCTCAAGCAGGTTCCCTACAGCCCGCACAGCACCATGCCGGACGAGGACGCCAGGACCCTGCTGGAGCAGGCGATGGAGCTCAACAAGTTCGAGGTGAGCGAGGACAAGCTGGGCCAGATCATCAGCCTGGACCGCTATCAGGCGATCCTGCTCACCTACTACCGCAACAACATACTGCACCTGTTCGCCATGCCCTCCCTGGTGGCGGCCCTGATCGAGCGGTGCGAGGGGATCTCCCGCAGCGAGATCGTCGCCCGCTGTGTCGACATCTACCCCCTGCTCAAGACCGAACTCTTCCTGCGCTATGAAGAGGACGAGCTGCCGGAGCTGATCGATGCCCTGCTGGCCGAGCTGTTGCGCCAGCAACTGGTCGAGGCCCGCGACGGCGGCTACTGGGTCAACCCCGGCAACCAGATGCGCCTGCTGCTCTTGGCCGAAAGCATCCAGGAGACCCTGCAACGCTACGCCATCGTGCTGACCCGCATGCTGGCCCAGCCCCACATCGAGGCGGAGCAGCTGGAAGCGGACGGCCTGATGATGGCGGAACGCCTCGGCACCCTGCACGGCATCAACGCCCCCGAGTTCTTCGACCAGAAGCTGTTCAGCACCCTGATCCACACCCTGCGCAGCGAAGGTTATCTGGATCCGGGCTGCAAACCGGATCTCGGCCGCTTCCAGGCATTGGCCGACAACATAGTGCCGCTGCTTAGCAACAAGATCCGCCGCACCATCCAGGCGGGCAACCGGCTCTGAGGCGTCGACACCCAACAAAAAGGCCGCATCATGCGGCCTTTTTTCATCAAGGAAGGGGGCGGGTTAGAGGTAGTGAACCATCACCCCGAGCAGCACCAGCGCCCCCACGTAGTTGTTGTTGAGAAACGCCTGGAAGCAGGCTTCCCGCTGCCGCTCCCGGATCAGTCGCTGCTGGTAGACGAACAGCGCCGCCGCCCCCAGCAGCCCCCAGTAATAACCGGATCCCAGCCCCATCAGCTGCCCGACCCCCAGCAGGATCAGCAGGGTCGCCAGTTGCAGCGCGCCGATGATCCGCTTGTCGTGGCGGCCGAACAGGATGGCGCTCGATTTCAGGCCGAGCTTGAGGTCGTCATCCCTGTCCACCATGGCGTACTCGGTGTCATAGGCGATGGTCCACAGCAGGTTGGCAAGAAACAACAGCCAGGCTTCCGGCGGCAGGGCATTGGCCTGGGCCGCATAGGCCATGGGAATGGACCAGGAGAAGGCCATGCCGAGCACCAGCTGGGGGATGGGGATGAAGCGCTTCATGAAGGGGTAGCAGACTGCCAGCAGCAGACCGGCAAAGGACAGGCTGATGGTGAGCGGGTTCAACGTCAGCACCAGGGCGAACGAGAGAAGCGCCAGCACGGCAAACAGCACCAGCACTTCCCGCTCGGCGACCCGCCCCATGGGCAGCGGTCGCCCGGCGGTGCGTTTCACATGACCGTCGAAGTTGCGATCCGCATAGTCATTGATGACACAGCCGGCGGAGCGCATCAGGAAGACGCCCACCACGAACACGGTCAGGATCCAGGGGTCAGGCAGGCCACCAGCCGCCAGACAGAGCGCCCACAGGGTCGGCCACAGCAGCAGCAGGGTACCGATGGGCTTGTCGATGCGGGCCAACTGCGCATAGGCCAGTCCCCGCTCCTTGGTTAACAGCTTCACTCCAGCTCCTTATCCGATGGCAACGAATGAGACGATAGCGAGGGCAGGAAAAGTTCATGGACCAGCAGTGGCCATTGCCCCAGAAACAGGCGGGAACGACGCCCCCAGACGGTGGCGGCCGGACACCAGGGATTGCTCGCTATCTCGAAACAGGCCAGTTGCAGGTGATCCCGCCGCGCCGGTGCCTCACCGAAAATGCGCTCTCCCAGCGGCTGCTCTCCCAGATCCTGCAAACCGCCCCCCTGCAAGGCCGCTTCGGCAAACAGGGTCCAACCCAGGATGGCAGGCCCGCCATCACCGTGCAGGATCACCTCGCGGCACATGCCCACGGGGGCCGACACCGCCACCAGCGCCTGCTCGTCCACCGTCAGCGACACGGCGCGATTGCCGAGCAGTTGCACCGAGAGGTGATGATTGTAACGACGCAGGCGCCGGGTCATGGAATCGGCCTCCAGCAACCAGGGACGCAGCGCCTCGGGTGGTTCGCACTCTGCAGGCGCCCGCCACGGGACGAGCTGGACGAGGGGAACAGTCAACTCGGACTTCACAGCTTCACCATCCGGAGATTTCCGTTGTCAGGTTAAAAACCGGTTTATTATCCGTAAATCAATGGCGAATTGTAAGAACATCCGTGCTTGACGGCCCCGATTGCAGCATCAAAAATGGGGCATCCGTCGCTGCCGAGCCATCCAGATGAAGATCTTCAGAATTCTGCTGCTGTCCCTGGGGTGTACCCTCTTGAATACACAGGCCTTCGCCAATGAGGAAGAGGCCACCGATCCCGCCTCCTCCGCCGTCCAGCCGGGATTCGCCTATCACGCTCTGGATCCGGACATCATCACCAACTACCTTGGCGACGGCAAAACCCTCGGCTATGTACGGGTGACGGTAGAGCTGATGGCCACGGACGCTGCCGACCTCAAGTTGCTGGAGCAGCACGACCCCCTGATCCGCGACGCCATCATCCGGCTGATTGGCAGCAAGACGGGCGCACAGATCAAGTCCCTGGTGAACCGGGAGGAGCTGCGCAAGGAGTGTGAGGCCAAGGTCAACGAGCTGCTGGTCAAGGAGACGGGCAAGAAGGCGGTCCGCGAGCTCATCTTCACCAAATACCTGTACCAGTAACCACACCGGGAGGGGTCCTGCCCCTCTCACCCGTTGCATTCACTGTCGAGGACGTCATGGGTCACAAGACGCTGTGTGAGTGGCGCCGTCACGAGATCCCCGCCGATCTCAAGACGCTGCGCAAGATTGTGCGCAAACCCAAATTCGTGTGTGGCAAGTGTGCCCGCAGCGCCAATGACAAGGATTACCTGTGCCAGCCGCTGCGGCTGAAACATAAGGAAGGGTAGGTCCCTCTTCTCACGAAGAGATTCACGCAAGATTTCAGAAGAGAGAGGAAGGCTGATTTATTGATCAGTCCAGCCATGGCGACCCTGTTCAAACAGGCGACGGGCCTGCACGTCGTTGGGACAGACGCCGCGATACTCCTCTCCCGACCGTCCTGCCAGATAGAGATGCTCGGGTCGGCAATACCAGGCCAGCCCCTTCTGGCGACCCAGCTCCCAAAGGGCAACGTCCACTTTTTCCCCGCACTGGGTCTGGTGAAAAGCCACCCTATCGCCAGCAAAACCGAGCTTGCCGTCCGCCTCTCCCACGTCGCTCCACACCTTCTCGCAAGGGTCGTCGGAGTTGGAAACACAGCCCCCGAGCAGGGCGGCACAAAACATGATGACGAGTGAGCGCATATTCATCCTTGGCGTCGTTGGAATCGTTGTTGAGCCGCTGCCTGCCTTGTACAGCGTCATTTGAGCAGTTCATTCTAACCAGCCCGCCCCATTCTCACCAAGGGCTGCCCCCCTCGCCACACAAAAAATCGGGCGGGCACCAGGCCCGCCCTCAGGCGTTACAGGGAGTCACTGATCGTCGAGAGGGTCATAGTCCTGCCAGCTCTCGTCATCCAGCTCCTCCAGCTCGTCTTCCCAGGATTCCGGCTCCCAGTCATCATCGAGATCGAAATCAGGCGTCTGCGTACCCATGCTCATTCTCCTTGGATAGTGCACCGGCCTACAAAGTCTATCCAGAATAATGGGGCTCGCCAGTGGTTCCGCTCAGAGCTTGACCAGGGTGCAGCCAGCCACCTGGAGTCATGGCTCCGGTGGCATCCACGCTCTGCTCCAACCCGGTGACAGACCGGGCGAACACGTCGGCTGGCAGTTTCCGCGCAGGGCGACGGTGCACCAACCGGGTCTTCGGTCACAACGCCTTGAACATGCTTGCCTCGCCCTGTCGTGGCATCGCTCCTCAGGTGCTCTGGCGCTTTTGCAATTGAAAATCCAGGGCGAGGCTCATGCCGGCCACCTCCTCGCCCGCCAGCTGGCGCAGGATCAGCTCCGCCGCCTCCCTGCCCATCTGGTGATAGGGGATCCTGACCGAAGTCAGCGCAGGATGACAGGCGCGCGCCACATCCAGATCGTCGAAACCGGCGATGGCGAGCTTGCCCGGCACGCTCAGATGGCGGCGCTGGCATTCGAACAGCACCCCGGCCGCCAGCTCGTCGTTGACGCAGATCAGCGCATCCAGTTCGGGCCAGCGCAGCAGAAACTCCCCCAGCATGGCCGCCCCCGTGCTAAAACTCGGCAGCTCAGAGGTATTGATGATGGCGTCCGGGGAGAGGTAGTTGTCCAGCAGCGCCTTCTGCCAGCCCTGCATGCGCTGCTGCAGCATCCACTGCTCCTGGCGGGCACAGAGAAAGCCGATGTTGCGATGACCGCGCTCGATGAGGTGGCGGGTCAGCTGATAACCGGCATCGAAGTTGGAGACCCCGACGTTCATGTCGATGGGATGGCGCGCCATGGCTCCCACCTCCACCACCGGCAAGCGGGCCGCCTGCAGGCGCTGCCGGATGACCTCCCCGGGATCCCCCCCAAACAACACCACAGCGGCCGGATTGTGCTGCAGGAAATTGCTGAGCAGGCTGGCCTCCTGCTGCTTCAGGTGCTGGGCATCCCCCAGCATGATCTGGTAGCCCTCGGCGAGCAGGGTCTGCTGCAGCCCGGCAATCATGTCACCGCAGGCGCGCTCCGCCAGGCTGGGGACGATGACCACTATGGTCTGGGAAGTGGCGGAAGCCAGCGCCCCCGCCGCCCGATTGGGGATATAGCCGAGTTCATCCACCGCCGCCTCGATGCGCTCTCGCATCTTGTCGGACACCAGCTCGGGGGTGCGCAGAGCGCGCGACACCGTCATGGCTCCCACCCCAGCCAACTGGGCCACGTCGTTGAGGGTCACCCGACCCGTGCTGCGGCGTTTTTTCGCTTCTGACATCCTTTCCCTTCCTCGGCATGCGGGCATTCACTTTAAGGCAAAAGCGGGGCACTGACTATTTGCTCAAACCGGATTTTACCTTCTTTGAGGCCGATAAGGGGCAGAATGAATCCCTTCTGTGAGAGAAATGATAGCGCTATCACAGATCAATGTTAGCGCTATCTGGTAGCGCTAACTTTCGGGATCAAGCTCACAGTTATCAAGAGGCAAGATCGCTAGATTGGCGCCATCCTATCCAGCCCGGACACTGCCATGCTGACCCAATTGCTGACCGAGGAGGTCATTTCCATCGAAGCGGGCGCCCGCGACTGGCGCCACGCCATCGAGCTGGCCACCGCCCCCCTGCTGGCCAACGGCACCATAGAGCCCTCCTATGTGGCGGCGCTCTATCGCTCCCACGAGGAGCTCGGCCCCTACTACGTGCTGGGACCGGGCCTGGCCATGCCCCACGCCCGCCCGGAAGACGGCGTCAACCGGTTGGGACTGGCGCTGACCGTGCTGAAGGAGGGGGTCAACTTCGGCTCCGAGGGCAACGACCCGGTGCGGCTGCTGGTCACCCTGGCCGCCAGCGACAGCAACTCCCACGTGGAGACCATCGCCCGGCTGGCCGAGCTGTTCATGAATGAAGAAGACGTGGCGGCCATCATGGCGGCCACCAGCAAAGACGACATCTTGCGCATCCTGGCGCGTTATTGAGTGGCGCCCTGCGCCCGACAGAGGAAGAGAACATGAAGATTCTGGTTGTATGCGGACACGGCCTGGGCACCAGCCTGATGATGGAGATGAGCATCAAGAGCATTCTCAAGGAGCTGGCCGTGACGGCCGAGGTGGATCACCGGGATCTCGCCTCCGCCGGCAGCGAGCGCGCCGAGATCTTTGTCGCCACCCGCGACATTGCCGAACAGCTGGTCAGCATGGGGGTCGACGGCCGGCTGGTATCCCTGGACAACATGGTCGACAAGGCCGCCATGAAAGAAAAACTCGCCATCGCCCTGCGCGAGCTGGGCGCACTCTAACCCCTTTGCGACTGTCTGGGCGGCCGGTGAGCCGCCGCTTCCATCTGCTTGGAGCTGACCATGGAATTTTTCAATTTTCTGATGTTTGACGTGCTGTCGGAGCCGGCCGTGCTGGTTGGCCTCATCGCCCTCATCGGCCTGATCGCCCAGAAGAAACCGGTGACCGAGTGCATCAAGGGCACGGTCAAGACCATCATGGGCTTCGTCATCCTGGGGGCTGGCGCCACCCTGGTGGTGAACTCGCTGGGCGACTTCGCCACCATCTTCCAGCACGCCTTCGGCATCAAGGGGGTCGTCCCCAACAACGAGGCGATCGTCTCCATCGCCCAGCAGTCGTTCGGCAAGGAGATGGCGATGATCATGTTCTTCGCCATGCTGGTGAACATCCTGATCGCCCGGCTCACCCCGTGGAAATTCATCTTCCTGACCGGTCACCACACCCTGTTCATGTCGATGATGGTGGCAGCCATCCTCTCCGCCGGCGGCATGAGCGGCATCCCGCTCATCGCGGTCGGCAGCCTGGTAGTCGGTGTGACCATGGTGCTGTTCCCGGCCCTCGCCCACCCCTACATGAAGCAGATCACCGGCTCCGATGACGTGGCACTCGGCCACTTCTCCACCTGCTCCTACGTGCTGGCCGGCTGGATCGGCGCCAAATTCGGCAACAAGGCCCACAGCAGCGAAGAGGTGCAGGTGCCCAAGAGCCTGCTGTTCCTGCGCGATACCCCGGTGGCCATCTCCTTCACCATGGGCATCATCTTCCTCATCACCTCCGCCTTCGCCGGCCCCGAGTTCGTCGCCAGCGTCGCCAAGGGCAAGCACTGGTTCATGTTCTCCCTGATGCAGTCCATCACCTTCGCCGCCGGTGTCTACGTGATCCTGCAGGGGGTGCGGATGGTCATCGCCGAAATCGTGCCGGCCTTCAAGGGGATCTCCGACAAGCTGGTGCCCAACGCCAAGCCGGCGCTCGACTGCCCCATCGTCTTCCCCTATGCCCCCAATGCGGTGCTGATCGGCTTCCTGTCGAGCTTCGCCGCCGGTCTGGTGGGCATGGTGCTGCTCTACCTGCTGGGGCTCACCGTCATCATTCCAGGCGTCGTGCCGCACTTCTTCGTTGGTGCGGCGGCCGGGGTGTTCGGCAATGCCACCGGCGGTCGTCGAGGCGCTCTCCTCGGTGCCTTCGCCAACGGCCTGCTGATCACCTTCCTGCCGGTATTCCTGCTGCCGGTGCTGGGGGATCTGGGCTTTGCCAACACCACCTTCAGCGATGCCGACTTCGGCGTGGTGGGGATCCTGCTCGGCCTCATCGTACGCTGATCACTCTTGCCCATCGAGGGCATGGCCGACGGTGCCATGCCCCCGCTCATCTTCCCGCACTGCCAGCCGGGCCCCACCAGCCCGAACAACGTCGAAATTATGTGCAAACACAGTGCGTTGGATCGGATTTTCACCCCATAGCGGCAGCATCTGACAGGGGAGTGCGATATGCTGATGCGCTGACGTTCAACCCGACCTCGCTCGAGGCCCTTTCCATGAAATACCTGGTAGTACAAACCAAACAGATAGGAGATGTGCTGATCTCCACCGCACTGTGCAACAACCTCAAGCAGCACGACCCTGCCGGGGAAGTTCACTATCTGGTCATGGATTACTGCGCGGGCATGGCAGAGGGAAACCCCAACATCGATCGGTTGATCATCATCGAGAAGGCGCGCCGCAACGAGTGGCGCTACATGAAGGATTTGCTGCTGGGCATTCGCCGCGAACGCTACGATGTGGTGATCAACAGCCAGGGCCAGATGATAGGCCTGCTCACCTGCCTCTTCTCCGGCGCCCGCCTGCGGATCGGCTTCGACTCCTTCCCATGGCGCCTGGGCCACAACCGCATCGTGCGCTTTCGCCATGACACCGAGCATCAGGGTAACAGCACCCTGGTGGACGACCGATTTTCACTGCTCAAGCCCCTGGGTCTCGCCAGGGAGGATCGCAACTACTATCTCTGGCTCAGCGAAGGGGAGAGACAACGGGGGCGCGAGACCCTGCTGGCCGCTGGCGTCGACCCGACCCGGCCACTCATCGCCATGGGAGTCAACTCACTCGGGCATTACAAGCGCTGGCCCATCGACTGCTTCGCCAAGGTCGCCCAGTGGCTCATCGAGGAGCACAATGCCCAGATCCTGGTCTATTGCGGACCGGGGGAAGAGGAGTACAACCGGGGGCTGAAGCCGCTGCTGCCTGAAGCGCTGCAGGCCAGCGTGTTTGACCATGTTCAGACCCGCTCGGTACGGGAACTGGTGGGGCTCTTCGCCCATTGCCAGCTCTTCGTCGGCAACGACACTGGCCCACGGCACATGGCGCAGGCCATCGATCTGCCGCTGCTGACCATAGTGGCCCCAGGCGGCGACAAGATCATCGCCAACCCGGTGAACCACCCCCGGTATCAGGCCATCGATATCTTCGACGCCAAGGGGGCGGATTATCAGTTGCCGACCCAGGAGAAGGACTTCTTCGATGAAGCCCTGTTCCGCTCAATTACACCTGAGCTGGTTATTCAGCGGCTAGCGGCTCTGCTTGCTCAGTCACGGACAGCAGACTAGCTAGCGCCTCGCAGACGGCCCGGTCATCGACATTGTTCATGTCGGCATTCAGGCCAGGGGAGTCGCTAAACAGGATCCGGACCCGCGGCGTGCTGGTCGGCAACCACTGGTTGAACGTCTCACCATGGCGCGGATAGATAGCCACCAGCGGCTTCTCCAATCCGACGGCGATATGCACTATGGCGGTGTCCACCGACAGCACAGCCATGCACTGCTGAACACAATAAATAGCATCATCTATGGTTTTTACGCCCTCCAGCAGCATAACATTGCTAGCCGCGCTAGCTCTGAGCATGGCCTCCGCCGCAGCATAAGTTGCGGGTGAAGAGAGCACTCCGAAGCGATAGGCAGCGAACTCGGTTGCCAAGGTCTTCAACAACTCAACCATCTTGGCGTGCGAGAACGACTTGTACTGAGTGCTGCCGAAGGGGTTGATGAGGATGAGGTCATCACAGGCCGAGGTCACATTCCCCTTCTCTGCCACTGGGATCATGTACTTCTGATCTACTTCTTTCGCACCCAGCAGTGACAGCAGATAGCGATATTTATCCTGGAACAGCATGCCCGCCGTCGCCTCGGACAACTTCACATTGACACGTCCGATACTGTCGTCGAGGGAGGCAACATTGGTCGACGAGAGTTTGTGCAGGAGATATAGATCCTTCATCTTCATCCCCTCGGTGAGATGTATCACCAGATCGACATGGGGAATGGCTGACACCATCTTGCCAATAGCACCGTAGCCGGGTCGCTTGTTGATCTCGATGACCTCATCAACCCCGAAACAATCCCGATACAGGCTGGCCAGGGCTGGGGTCGTGATAACCGTCACTTTCTTGTTGCCCGGCAGTTTTTTTAGCTCCCGGAAGAAAAAGGAGGAGATAAAGGAATCCCCCAGCTTGGCATCCCAGCGAACCACCAAAATATGCTTGATATCCCCCTGGATGCCGAGTGGCATCTTCTTGTCAAACAAGAGAATACCCAGGGCTCTGCGCACCCGATCACGTAATAGCTGTAAATAACTGATCACTATCGAACCTCGTCATCGGTCACATGAGGACCATAGTTACGATCATCGATCGTGGTATCGAACAGACCGACATCCATGCAGCAAGGCTCAACACCCGAGGCCGTCAGACCGTTGAGTTGCAAGCGGCCTGTCAGATAATCGGATGGCATCCGAATGGGGTAGGCCTTGCTCAGCAGTTTCTTGGCGCCAGACAGAGTCAAGATATATCCTGCCGTCGATATGATGCCTCGCTTGGAGTTCCGGCTCGGGGAGATATATTTGGCAAGACGATACCCTTCCGGCATCTTCTTCATCCATGGCCAAGACTTCACCTTGCCATGGTACAAGAAAATAATATCTGACTGGCAAGCAGACATGGCCTTCGACACTATGGCCTTGAAGTGGCTGTGCAGATAGATGTCATCCTCCAGCACGACACAGTGCTCTATATTCTTGGCAACCATCATCTCATATATGCGGATATGGCTCATGGCACAGCCAACCTCACCCAAACTCAGATCGTGACCACAAAACTGTCTGGCCATGAGGAAGTCCACGTTTTTCAACTCATCTTCTGAGAGTTTTTTACCATCAACGGCATCAAAGAAAACAAAATCGACAGCACGGCTGCTCATGTGCTTCTCAATAAAGGCGCGTCGATCATGGCTCCTGGCCAAACTGATCACGAAAACTGGAATCATGATATTTTATTTTCCCTATCATACTTTATTTCTATCGCACACCAGCAGAACACCAAACTCAGCACATATATATACAACGTGTTCTGATGTTCAAAAGGCACATCACTTAATGCACTGATGGCAAAGGATAGAGGAATCACTGCGTATGGAGTCCCCCATCCTTTTCTTTCTATGAAAATTTTCATTGGGTAGAATATGAAAATAATCAGTGCCAATAGACCCACAATTCCTCGAATAATCAGATTCTGCATATACTGGTTATGAGCATGAGCCAATGCAGAATCCAATACTAGGGGTGAGATCAGTCCTTGCGACACCTGCTGTTCTTTGACGGATCTGAACCCATCCGAGCCCACACCTATCAGTGGTGCATCCAAAAAACCTAACCAGGCACTCTTCCAAGCCACAACGCGCAGTCCCCACGAAGACCCGTAAGAACCCACGCTCATTTGATTTATATCTGATGCTGCAGCAGAAATTCTATCTTGAACAAGTGTATTCGTATGATAGATCACACCAAGACACATAATAAACAGTAATGCTATGGCACTATATTTCCATGGTTTGAAAATAGCTTTATACAGTACAAGGTAACTAATAACGACACCCAATGCCAACCAGACACCACGACTTTGTGAAAGATAAAGTGCAAGTATAGAACACCCAAGTGAAATGAGAGAAAACACTTTCACCAATGGATATCCTCTAGATTTAACAAATACGCACCAATTCAGAATGACCAATGTCAGTGCTGCTTGAGAAAACAGGATTGCATTGGTGAAGCCTTCAACTCTGACAATACCATCTAAATGCTGCCAAACACTCAAGGCTCCTAACCCAACACCACCCATCAGGATAGATATAGCCCCCAGAGTCAACAGTATTTTCTTGCGCGGCATAACCAAAGAAAAAACCGCCATATATAATAAATTTCGCATGACTCCGTATTGGTCACCATGAATCATTCTATTCAGCATGATCACGGCACCGTAGAATATGAAGACCCAGATCAGGCGGCGATCGATAAAGAATACATCCTTGTTTCCTCCAACAAAGTAGTTCAACAGGCCAAAGAGACCCGACACCACCAGCAAGTTGGAGAGGATGCTCTGGCCAGGAGGGACCAGAAACAACCCACAGAAGGCAAACATTATGGTTAGTGCATAAACAGTGGTCGTTGCTCTATCGAGCAGTTCGTGAGGCTTAATAGACATCAATACTTATTTCCTGAATACATAGTTGCCACGGATCTTGCGCCACAGGCCGAACATGTCGGTGCGGGGGAAGATGGCGATCCGGCGGATCTGGAACGGATCCCGGTGCATGGCTCTGGGGCCGCTGTTGGTGGCCACAGCATAGCGATAACCGGCGGCAACGGCCTGGGCTTTTGCACTGTCGTTCAGATCCCCGTAAGGATAGGCAAACGAGATCAGGGGATGGCCGAGCAACTGCTCCAGCCAGGCCTTGTTGGCCTGGATCTGGTGGGCCTGCTCCTCTGGGGGGAGCGTACTCAGGCGGGGGTGAGTCAGGGTATGGCCCCCGATCTCCACATGACCGGAGGCCACCAGCGCCTTGATCTCCTCCGGGGTCATCAGGGTCACCGGGGTATCGGGGTGGGTCGGGTGCTCCACATCCCAGCGATTGTGATCCTCACCGGTCACCACATAGACCACCGCCTTGTAGCCATACTTTTCCAGCAGCGGCAGCATGCGGGTGAGGTTGTCCCGATAGCCGTCGTCCACGGTGATCATCAGGTACTTCTTGCCGTATTGCAGCCGGTGGATGAACCCGTTCTCCGCCAGGTCGGCAAATGTCAGCGTCTCGTAGCCCAGCCACTTCATCAGCTTGAGGTGCTTCTCGAACATGGCGACTGGGAGCCAGGTGCCATGCACTCCCTTTTCGCTCTCGTGCTCGATGAAGCGGTGATACATGATGACCGGCATCTCCCGGCGCAGAGTCTCGACCACGGCATCCTGATAGACGGATTCCAGCCCGGTCACGACGCCTTGCAAGTCATACTCTTGCAGGATCCGCTGGCGCACTGGGTCTGGCACCACCTTGGAGGCCAGCGCCGAGGGGATCTGCGCCTTCAGCCCGGCAAAGTCGATGGCCAGATCTCTGGGGCCGATGTCGCCGAAGTTGCTGGCAAGCGCTTCGTCCAGATTCTGCTCCGTCACCAGACCGATGGCCCTGGCTTCGCCGATGGCAAACGCCGGACGACCGCACAGCAGCGCCTCCATCGCCACCCGACCGGCACCGATCACCAGATCGCAGCCCGCCATCAGGGCGGGCACATCGTCCACATAACCGACGAAGTCGACCTTGTCCTGAAAACGCGCAAAACGCGCCGGCACCTGGGTGCCGCTGACGACGCGCACCCGACAGGCTTCCAGATCCAGCACCTCGTCCAGCAGCCGGTAGCAGAGCTCCCCCTTGGGACCGCTCAGCCGGCCTATGATGGCGATCACCGGTTTGTCGTTGTCCGGTATCGGCACGGGCTGGAACTTGTCGGTCTCGATGCCGTTGCGCAGCACCTGCACCATGGCCGGGTCCACCCCCAGGTTGTCGATGATCTGGCTGGCGATATCCTCGCACACCGCCACCGCCCGGTAGCCCAGCGCATGGAATGCCTTGCGGGAGGCGTGTACCGGCTGGCGCCCGTGCACCGTGGTGATCATGGGGGTGCCGGTCAGCTTGCAGGCGACGTAGCTGCTCCAGCCCGAGGCGCGCGAATGGGCGTGCACAAGCTGGATCCTGTGCTTGCGGATCAGATAGATGAGATAGAAGACGTGCCAGAAGCGGCGCAGGATGCTGCGCTTGTTGAAACGCAACCGAAAGACCGGTCCCAGAGTCGGTTTGGTCAGGGTGTCAGAGACGTAGAAAACCTGGTGGCCACGGCGGGTCAGCTCGTTGCCGACCGTGGTGGCATAGACCTCCGCGCCCGTCACTTCGAGCTGGGAGAGAGCCATCAATATGTTCATGCAAGCGCATCCGATCGACGGGTGGCCAGAGCCACCCGCCAGAGAGGGATCAAGCCCGGTTCAACCAGGCCATGTAATCGGCCACGCCTTCGGCCACAGTCTTGAACTCGCCGTCATAGCCGACGCCGCGCAACTTGGTGAGATCCGCCTGGGTGAAGCTCTGGTAGCGACCCTTGAGGTGATCCGGGAAGGGAATGTATTCGATGGCGCCTTTCTGGTGATGCCTGATCACGGCTTCCGCCACGTTCTGGAACGGCTCGGCACGGCCGGTGCCGCAGTTGAAGATGCCGGAGTGCTGCGGATTCTGCCAGAACCAGAGGTTCACCTTGCAGACGTCGTCCACGTAGATGAAGTCGCGCATCTGGCCGCCATCCGGGAAGCCGTCACAGCCCTCGAACAGCTTGGGATTGTCACCCTGCTTCACCTGGGTATTGAGGTGGAAGGCCACGGACGCCATGGAGCCCTTGTGCTGCTCGCGGGGACCATAGACGTTGAAGTACTTGAGACCCACCACCTGGGAGTTGATCTCCGGCATCCAGCGACGCACGTACTGATCGAACAACTGCTTGGAGTAGCCGTAGACGTTGAGGGGCTGCTCGAACCGGGGATCTTCGATGAAGTTGTCGTTGCGCCCGCCATAGGTCGCGGCGGAAGAGGCGTAGATGAAGGGGATTTCCCGTTCGATGCAGTAGTGGAACAGATCCTTGGAGTACTCGTAGTTGACCTCCATGATGAACTTGCCGTTCCACTCGGTGGTCGCGGAGCAGGCGCCTTCGTGGAAGATCACCTCGATGCCGTCATCCCACTCCTCGAATTCGTCACCGGAGACGATCCGCGCCTGGAACTCGTCCTTGTCCATGTAGTCGGCGATGGTGAGGTCGACCAGGTTGACGAACTTGGTGCCGTCGGTCAGGTCATCGATGACCACGATATCGGTCCGTCCTTGAGCGTTCAGCTGCTTGACCAGATTGCTGCCGATAAAGCCAGCACCGCCAGTTACTACGATCATGGAGTTTGCCTCGCGTACGTTGTGGCCCCGTGTGACTGCCTGTTAAAGCTGTGTATAGTGGGCCAATTTGAAATTGCCGAAAAGTTTATCACGGGCCGCAAGGGGATTCGACCTCGATGACTTTTCCCCTTCGGGCCCGCAGAGGGACCAGCGATGAAGACCAGAGACAGGATCATCCACAGCGCCACCGAGCTGTTCAACGATCAGGGCGAGCGCAACATCACCACCAACCACATTGCCGCACACCTTGGCATCAGCCCGGGCAACCTTTACTACCACTTCAGAAACAAAGAAGACATCATCCACTCCATCTTCGATCAGTACGCCCGCCACCTGAGCGACAGCTTCACTCCGATCCGCAGCAGCGAGATCCGGCTGGAGGATCTGATGGGCTACCTGGATGCCATCTTCTATTTGATGTGGCAGTTCCGCTTCTTCTACGCGAATCTGCCGGACATCCTGAGTCGCGACGAGCTGCTGCAGCAGAAATACCTCAAGGCACAGGAGCAGCTCCGTGCCACCGTGGAGACGCTGCTCAGAAGCCTGCGCGAAGGCGGTATCATCGCCGTCAGCGATGAAGACCTGCCGGACCTCGGCCAGACCATCAAGATGGTCGTCACCTGCTGGATCCCATTCCAGATCGCCCAGGCCCCGGCCACCCGCATCACCAAACCCCTGCTCTACCAGGGGGTCTTGCGGGTACTGTTTTTGCTGCGACCCTACGTGCAGCCACAGGTGGCCCCCCAGATACATCAACTGGAGCAACATTATCACCAACTGGCCCAACCAGCCGGGTGAGATCTGTTTCACAATTGTTGATTATCAGCATTAAAATTTGAATTTATACGCAGGGATTACAGTAAAATGTTGCCCATTCTAGGGTCTGTCGGCGTTTCGTCGCGACCGTGACGACGCCGAACCGTGCGGGTTGCACGGCCCGGGATCCTGATAACACAGTCGATACAGCAATGAGGACCGAGGATGTCTAACGGATTCTATCGTCACCTGACCGAACAGCTCGAACAGGTCAAGGCGGAAGGGCTATACAAGCAGGAGCGCATCATCACCTCGGCCCAGCAGGCCCAGATTGCGGTGGGCGGCGAGCAGGTACTGAACTTCTGTGCCAACAACTACCTGGGGCTGGCCAACCATCCCGACCTGATTGCCGCCGCCCATCAGGGGCTCGAGAGCCACGGCTTCGGCATGGCCTCCGTGCGCTTCATCTGCGGTACCCAGGACCAGCACAAGGAGCTGGAGCAGAAGCTGTCCGCCTTCCTCGGCACCGAAGACAGCATCCTCTACTCCTCCTGCTTCGACGCCAACGGCGGCCTGTTCGAGACTCTGTTCGGTGCCGAAGACGCCATCATCTCCGACGCCCTCAACCATGCCTCTATCATCGATGGGGTGCGGTTGTGCAAGGCCAGGCGCTATCGCTACGCCAACAACGACATGGCCGAACTGGAAGCCCAGCTCAAGCAGGCCGATGCCGACGGAGCCCGCTTCAAGCTGATCGCCACCGACGGCGTCTTCTCCATGGATGGCGTCATCGCCGACCTCAAATCCATCTGCGATCTGGCCGACAAGTACGACGCGCTGGTGATGGTGGATGACTCCCACGCCGTCGGCTTCATCGGCGAGAACGGCCGCGGCACCCACGAATACTGCGAGGTGATGGAACGGGTCGACATCATCACCGGTACCCTGGGCAAGGCGTTGGGGGGCGCGTCCGGTGGCTACACATCCGGCAAGAAAGAGGTGATCGACTGGTTGCGTCAGCGCTCCCGTCCCTACCTCTTCTCCAACTCCCTGGCACCCTCCATCGTCTCGGCCACCATCAAGGTGATCGACATGCTGGCCGAGGGTCACGACCTGCGTGCCCGCCTCAAGGAGAACAGTGCCTACTTCCGCGAGCGCATGAGCGCCGCCGGCTTTACCCTGGCCGGTGCCGATCACGCCATCATTCCGGTCATGCTGGGGGATGCCAAACTGGCCGCCGAGATGGCGAGCCGCATGCTGGACGCCGGTATCTACGTGGTGGGCTTCTCCTTCCCCGTGGTACCCAAGGGTCAGG
Source organism: Aeromonas sp. QDB17 (assembly GCF_027705305.1). NCBI lineage: Bacteria > Pseudomonadati > Pseudomonadota > Gammaproteobacteria > Aeromonadales > Aeromonadaceae > Aeromonas > Aeromonas sp. QDB17. The sequence continues at coordinate 9,345 of NZ_JAPDBP010000031.1, read as the reverse complement.
CGCGCATCCGGACCCAGATGTCCGCCGCCCATACCCGGGAGCAACTGGACAAGGCGATCGATGCCTTCATTCGCATCGGTCGCGAGCTCGGTGTGATTTGATCACATGGCTGGCTGATTAAAACGGGGGCCAAGGTTGGGCCCCATTTTATTACCCTCTGTACCCGGCATGGCGCCGTGAGGAATCTGTCATGAAAGCACTCTCCAAACTCAAATCCGAAGTCGGCATCTGGATGACCGATGTCCCGGCTCCCGAGCTCGGCCACAACGATTTGCTCATCAAGATCCGCAAGACCGCCATCTGCGGCACCGACATGCACATCTACAACTGGGACGAGTGGGCCCAGAAGACCATTCCCGTCCCCATGGTGGTGGGGCACGAGTATGTGGGAGAGGTGGTCGCCGTCGGCCAGGAAGTGCGCGGCTTCGCCATCGGCGATCGCGTCTCCGGCGAAGGCCACATCACCTGCGGCCACTGCCGCAACTGCCGTGCCGGTCGCACCCACCTGTGCCGCAACACCATTGGTGTGGGTGTGAACCGCCCGGGATCCTTCGCCGAATACCTGGTGATCCCGGCCTTCAACGCCTTCAAGCTGCCGGACAACATCCCCGATGAGCTGGCCGCCATCTTCGATCCGTTCGGCAACGCCGTGCACACCGCCCTCTCCTTCGACCTGGTGGGTGAAGACGTGCTCATCACCGGCGCAGGCCCCATCGGCATCATGGCTGCTGCCGTCTGCCGTCACGTTGGCGCCCGTCACGTGGTGATCACCGACGTCAACGAATACCGGCTGGAACTGGCCCGCAAGATGGGCGCCACCCGTGCCGTCAACGTGGCCAAGGAGAAGCTCTCCGATGTCATGGAAGATCTCGGCATGACCGAAGGGTTCGATGTGGGGCTGGAGATGTCCGGGGTGCCCAGCGCCTTCCAGGACATGATCGACAAGATGAACCACGGCGGCAAAATCGCCATGCTCGGCATTCCTCCCTCCACCATGGCCATCGACTGGGGCAAGGTGATCTTCAAGGGACTCTTCATCAAGGGGATCTACGGCCGCGAAATGTTCGAAACCTGGTACAAGATGGCAAGCCTCATCCAGTCTGGCCTGGATCTCAGCCCCATCATCACCCACCATTTCCATATCGATGACTTCCAGCAGGGCTTCGAAGCCATGGGCTCGGGCAAGTCCGGCAAGGTGATCCTGAACTGGGATTGACGACACGCGAGGGGCGCCTGGGCAATCAGCGCGCCCTCTCTTGTTCAGCCTCACGAAACCCGGCGCATGCCGGGTTTTTTTATGTGGGATCACCCCTTCCCGCTCTACCACTTTGTTTGCAGATTGCTTAACACTTCACACACAAGCGTTTAAATGGCTGTAACTATTCGGTTATAATCCCGTCGTTTTCTGGGGATAATAAGAGCCTGCTGGGAGTACATGAGCGTGTTGAAAAAACTGAGCTATTTGCTGGCTGCCGGGATGGCGGCCGCCACTCTGTCCGGCGCCGTCCTTGCCGCCGATGACATGTCGACAGAGGCCATCGCCGAGCGTATTGCCCCGGTTGGCCAGGTTTATACCGCCAAGGATCTGGAAGGTATTGCGACCGCCGCGGCCGCGCCTGCGGCCGCCTCCTCCGGCCCCCGTGACGGCGAGACCGTGTTCAAGGGTGCCTGCTTCGCCTGCCATGATACCGGTGCCGCCGGCGCCCCCAAGCGAGGTGACAAGGCCGCCTGGGAGCCACGCATCGCCCAGGGATTCGACACCTTGCGCAAACACGCCATCGAAGGCTTCACCGGCAAGGCTGGCATGATGCCACCGCGGGGGACCTGCGCCACCTGCAGTGACGAAGAGATCGAGAACGCCATTCACTACATGATCGACAAGCTGTAAGTAATTGAAAGGGCTTCTCTTGCAGCCCTTTCAATCCCATCACTTCCGACTACGCTTGAAGGTAAGTTTTTTCGGGAGTGTTGCATGTCAGTTCAGCCCACCACACCGCCAGACTCGCACTCCTTGCTGGCGGTCGTCTCCTCCATCATGGATTTTCCCGCCCCCGGCATTGCCTCCCCCGAGGATTACGCCCGACTAGTCGGTCTGCTGGACAAACTCTGCCCTCTGCAACATTTCGCCATGCTGGGGCTGGCCGACGGGGGGCTGAACTGGCGCTACACCTATCAGCTTCCCGACGTGTTCAAGCAACAATTGGGACGGGAAGAACCTCGCCTCACCGAACAGCTCACCCGGCTCGATGAAGGTCAGGGCTGGTGCGTGCAGCCTGTGGAGCATATCGACGTGCAGTGGTTGCTGGCACGCAGCACCCCGGATCAGGCACCCACCCTGAGGTTGCTGCTGGAGTGCCTGGCCAAACGACTGCACGAAACCCAGACCGGTACCCAGCTGGCGGGGCAGGCTTCCCCTCTCATGCAGCGGGATCCCCAGTGGCAGGAGAAAATCGAGAAGATCGGCCGAGTGATGCGCCTGGCTCACAACCTGCCTCAGCATGCCCTGTTTGCCCAGTTGGAAGCTGTGTTGCGCCAGATGCTCTCAGTCAGCGACATGTTGCTGATCCGGCTGGAAAACCAGCGACTGGAGCGACTCTATCCACCACACCTGACATACGACGATGACATCATTCGGGCCATGTGCCACAGCACCAACAGCGTAGAGCGCCATGAAGAGGGACTTTACTGGTACAGCCTGCCCCTGCGCCAGCAGCAGCAATACTTTGCCCACCTCATCCTCAACATGACCCGGCCTCTGGAAACCGATGACAGGCTGTTCCTCGATTTCCTGCGCCATCAGCTGACCCTGTTGCTGGAGCTCAAAAGGGTGCGACAGCAACTCGATGAGCTCAACTCGGAGGAGTCCATCAACCAGCGACTCCAACAGCTGCGCCAAACCAACTTGAGGTTGCAGAAACGGCTCAAGCATCATCAGGAGCTGGAGCGGCGGCTCCAGTTCAATGCCCTGCACGACCCGCTGACCCAGCTGCCAAACCGGGCGCTGCTGATGAATCACCTGCATCATGCCATGACCCGCTACCGCCGTTACCAGACAGCCGGCTTCACCCTGATCTTCGTCGATGTGGATCACTTCAAGCAGGTCAATGACGCCCTGGGCCACAGTGCAGGCGATCAGTTGCTGCAGGAGCTGGGCAGCAGGCTGCAAGGCTGCATCCGGCAAAATGACATGGTGGCGAGGCTCGGAGGGGACGAATTCGTCATCTATCTGGACAACAGCCAGCGGGAAGAGGACATCAGCCCCGTGCTCAATGGCCTGATTGGCCGTATCGGCCATCCGTTCCGGCTCCAGGGCAACGAACTGACCATCACCGTCAGTCTGGGGGTCGCCAACGTGACGGAGCAAACGGCCGATGTCAGTGAACTGCTGCACCAGGCAGACCTCGCCATGTACCAGGCCAAGCGCAACGGCCGCAGCCGCATCGTCATGTATTCGGAGGCCTGTACCGAACAGGCGGGGTCACCGGAAGAGCGGCTCTTCAGAGCCTTGCGGGAAGGGCGGATTGTGCCCTACTTCCAGCCGGTGATCAGGCTGTGTGACAGCCGCCTGGTCGGACTGGAGGTGATGGCGCGCTGGATAACGGAGGAAGGGGAGCTCAAGGATGCATTCGACTTCATTCCTCTGGCGGAACAGTGCGGCCTCATTCAGGATCTGGACCGCCAGATCCTCAAGCGCACCTGCCAGCAACTGAAGCTTTGGCAACCCGCCTCCGGGGTCGGTCGTTTCAGGATAGCCATCAACCTCTCCGGCAAGCACCTGGCCAGCCACGAGCAGATCATGCAACTGCTCACCATCATGGAGGAGGAGGGTGTCATCCCCGCATGTTTCATCTTTGAGTTCAACGAACGCGAGCTCTCGCGGCAGAGTGCCGACTCCCTCACTGCCTTGCATGAACTGAGGGCGAAAGGGATCCAGGTCAGCCTGGATGACTTCGGCACCGGCTTCTCTTCCCTCAACGCCCTGTTTCACTTCCCGGTGGATTACATCAAGGTGGACGACAGCTTCACCCATCGCATGTTGAACTCACCCAAGGATCTGGCGCTTATCCGCGCCATGCGGGACATCTGCCAGGACCTCGACTTCACCCTGGTGGTCGAGGGGATCGAAAATCAGCAGCAGTTGCAAAAGCTCATCGAGCTTGGCTGCGCCCTCGGGCAGGGGCGCCACATCTCGCCCCCGCTGCCGGGAGCCGATATTCCCCCTCTGCTGGGTCAGGCTTCTCGAGAGACCAAGCCTTCCGACCTCAATCCTTCTTGAACAGGGCCCGCAGGTTGGCGACACCAACCTGCCCCTTCTGCTGGCGCTCCTCGGCCGTCACCTTCTTCTGGTTTTCCCACTCCAGGTCATCCTGGGGCAGCTCCAGCAGGAAGCGGCTCGGCTCCGGCCGCACCGACTCGCCAAACTGGCGGCGCTCCTTGCAGAGAGTAAAGGTCAGTTCGGTCTGGGCCCGGGTGATCCCCACGTAGGCGAGGCGTCGCTCCTCCTCCACGTTGTCCTCGTCGATGCTGGTCTGGTGGGGCAGCAGCCCCTCCTCCATACCCACCATGTAGACATAGGGAAACTCCAGTCCCTTGGAGGCGTGCAATGTCATCAGCTGCACCTGATCCGCCTCATCCTCCCCTTCGTTACGCTCCATCATGTCCCGCAGGGTGAGCCGGGTAACCACCTGAGCCAGCGTCATCGACTCCTCCAGCTCATCCCCTTCCAGCATCTCGCTGATCCAGCGATAAAGGGTGGAGACGTTTTGCATCCGCATCTCCGCCGCCTTCGGACTGGGGGAGGTCTCATAGAGCCACTCCTCGTAATGGATCTCCTTGATCATGTCCCGTACCGCCTCCACCGGATTGCCGCGCAGCGCCTGATCGCCAAGCCTCACCAGCCAGTTGGTGAAGGCCTGCAGGGCGGATAGACCGCGTCCGGAGAGGTGTTGCTCCAGCCCCAGCTCGAAACTGGCGGCAAACAGGCTCTTGCCACGCTGGTTGGCGTACTGGCCCAGTTTTTCGAGGGTAGTGGGGCCTATCTCGCGGCGCGGCAGGTTGACCACCCGCAGGAAGGCGGTGTCCTCATCCGGGTTAACCAGCAGCTTGAGGTAGGCCATGATGTCCTTGATCTCGGTGCGGGAGAAAAACGAGGTACCGCCGGAGATACGGTAGGGAATGCGGTTGGTCATCAGCGCCTTCTCGAAGATGCGCGACTGATGGTTGCCCCGATAGAGGATCGCGTAATCCTTGAACCGGGTGCGGTTCATGAACTTGTGGCCCATCAGCTCGGCGGCGATACGCTCCGCCTCGTGCTCCTCATTCTTGGCAAACAGCACCTTGAGCTTCACCCCCTCGTCCAGCTCGGAGAAGAGCGCCTTGTCGTAGACGTGGGGGTTGTTGGCGATCAGGATGTTGGCGCACTTGAGGATGCGCCGCTTGGAGCGGTAGTTTTGCTCCAGCTTGATGAGCCGCAGATTGGGGAAATCTTCGTTCAGCAGCACCAGGTTCTGCGGCTTGGCCCCACGCCAGGAGTAGATGGACTGGTCGTCATCCCCCACCACGGTAAAACGGGCCCGCTCGCCGACGATCTGCTTCACCAGCTCGTACTGACTGGTGTTGGTGTCCTGGTATTCATCGACCAGCAGATAGCGGATCTTGTTCTGCCAGCGCTCGCGCACCTCCTGGTTGCTCTTGAGCAACAGGGTCGGCATTACGATGAGGTCGTCGAAATCCAGCGCGTTGTAGGCCACCATCTGGCGGTGGTAGCGCTCGTAGAGCTGGGCCATCAGCACCTCTTCCGGGCCGCGGGCGATGCGCATGGCGCGAGCCGGCAGGATGAGGTCGTTCTTCCAGTTGGAGATCTGGCTGATGAGGGCCGAGAGCTTGTCCTTGTCGTTATCGAGCTCCGCCTCGGTCAGCTCTTTCAGCAGCGCCAGCTGGTCGGTATCGTCGAACAGGGAAAAATTGGCCTTGAGATTCAGGCTCTTGTGCTCGCGGCGGATGATCTCAAGCCCCAGAGTGTGGAAGGTGGAGACCATCAGCCCCCGCGCCTCCTTGCGACCCAGGGTCTGACCGACCCGCTCCTTCATCTCCCGCGCCGCCTTGTTGGTAAAGGTGACCGCCGCTATGTTGCGTGCGTTGTAGCCGCACTGCTGTACCAGATAGGCAATCTTGTTGGTGATGACGCGGGTCTTGCCCGATCCGGCACCCGCCAGCACCAGGCAAGGGCCGGAGACATACTTGACCGCTTCGTTCTGATTGGGGTTGAGCTTCATGGGCCGGATCTCTTGGCTTATGATGAGGGGCGGCATTGTAGCAGAGATCCCGCAGGCAGCCGAAACCGGGCACGGGATCCCGCCACTTCATCTTGTGTTTGCCGGCCATTTTCCGGATCATGACCGACTTTTCCAGACGAGATGAGGGGAGCATGAATCAGCAACAGCACGACCGGCTGCGCGGCCAGTTTCCAGCCTTGGCGCAGGAGGTGAACGGCCACCCTCTGGTCTATCTGGACAACGCCGCCACCACCCAAAAACCGCAAGCCGTGCTGGATGCGATCAATCACTACTATCGGGCCGACAATGCCAACGTGCACCGCGCCGCCCATGCCCTGAGCGGCCGGGCCACACGCGCCTTCGAAGATGCCCGCAAGACGGTTGCCCGCTTTATCAATGCCCCTCGCAGCCACGAAGTGATATGGACCCGTGGCACCACAGAGGCGATCAATCTGGTGGCCCAGAGCTGGGGGATGAACGAGCTGAGGGCGGGGGATGAAATCGTGCTCAGCACCCTCGAGCATCACGCCAATATCGTCCCCTGGCAGCTGGTCGCCCAGCGCACCGGCGCCGTCATCCGGGTCATTCCCCTCGATGAGCGGGGCGATCTCGACATCGCTGCCTATCTGGCCCTGCTGGGACCACGTACCCGGCTGGTGAGCGTGGCTCACGTCTCCAATGCCCTTGGCACCGTCAATCCAGTCAAAGAGATGGTGGCAGCGGCCAAGGCGGTCGGGGCCCTGAGCCTCATCGACGGCGCCCAGGCGGTGGCCCATCTCGAGGTGGATGTGCAGGCTATCGGCTGCGACTTCTACGCCTTCTCCGGCCACAAGCTCTATGGCCCGACCGGGATCGGCGTGCTGTGGGGCCGAACTGAATTGCTGGAGCGGATGCCCCCCTGGCAGGCCGGCGGCGAGATGATAGACAGGGTCAGCTTCAGCGGCACCACCTTCAACACCCTGCCCTTCAAGTTTGAAGCTGGTACTCCCCATATTGCCGGCGCCATCGGCCTGGCCGCAGCCATCGGCTTTGTGATGGAGCAGGACAAGGATTCATTGGCCAGCCATGAAGCGGCGCTGACCGACTATCTGGTTGCCGGACTGCAACAGGTGCCAGGGCTGCGTCTGGTCGGCGAACCCGGTCAGCGCGCCGGCGCCATCTCCTTCCTGCTGGAGGATATCCACCCACAGGACGCAGCCACCCTGCTCGACATGCAGGGCATAGCCCTGCGGGTCGGCCATCACTGCGCCATGCCGCTGATGGAATCGCTCGGTATCGGCGGCACGATGCGCGCCTCGCTGGCCTGCTACAACAATCGGGACGATGTCGACGCCCTGCTGGCCGCCCTGCACAAACTCAGTGACTTCTTCTAAGGCAGACAATCCAATGAACAGCCTCGCAACCTATACCCGGATCGGCCTTGAGCCCGATGCCGATACCATCCGCCAGCAGTTTGCGGCGGCGAACGGCTGGGAGAACCAGTACCGCCTCATCATACAGCTCGGCAAGCTGCTACCCACCTTGCCAGCAGAGTGGCAGCAGGAAGAGAACCGCCTGAAAGGGTGCGAGAGCCAGGCCTGGCTCAAGGGAGAAAAAAGTAAGGACGGCAATTGGCACTTTGCCTGCGACTCCGATGCTCGTATCGTGCGCGGCCTTATCGTCATCGTACTGGCGGCGTTCAATCATCAGACTGCCGATGCTATCCAGGCTTTTGATATAGATGCCTATTTCAGCGAATTGGGGCTCGAAAAACACCTGAGCCCGTCGCGGGGCAACGGGCTCAGGGCAATCGTGTTGGCGATCCGGGAGCAGGCTGTCTAACCCGCCTTGTTCTGCGGTCGATTACGCTTCGCTAATCGACTTAGCGTTTTCATTCCCGCCCTCTTTCTCGGCGCGGGCACCCCGCTCGGCAATCTTCTTCAAGACCCGGGACGCAGCAACCAGCCCGAAAGTTGCCGTCACCGGCGTCACGGCGCCAAAGCCGGAGGCGCAATCCATCTTCATGGTGCCATCGCTGGCTGCCTTGGCCTGGCAGGTGCCGCCATTGCCATCTGGATAACTCAACTGCTCGGTTGAGAAGACACACTCCACCCCGAATTTGCGCGCCGGATTCTTGCTGAAGTTGTGCAGTCGGCGCAGGTCGGAGCGCACCTTGGCGGCCAACGGATCCTGAATGGTCTTGGCCAGGTCAGCCACGGTGATCTGGGTCGGGTCCATCTGCCCGCCGGCACCGCCCGCCACGATCACCGGGATCTTGTTGCGCTTGCAGAAGGCAATCAGCGCCACCTTGGCCTTGACCGAGTCGATGGCATCCACCACATAGTCAAACTCCCGCTTGATATGCTCGCCCAGGTTGTCGGCGGTGACGAAGTCATCCACCTCGATCACCTCGCAATCCGGGTTGATGGCACGGATGCGCTCGGCCATCACCTCCGTCTTGAGACGGCCGACCGTGCCCTGCATGGCGTGGATCTGGCGATTGGTGTTGGTGATGCAGATATCATCCATGTCGATCAGAGTGATCTGGTTGATGCCGGCCCGAGCCAGCGCCTCGGCCGCCCAGGAACCGACGCCACCAATCCCGACCACGCAGACTTTCGCCTGGCTGAAGGAGCCAAGGGCACGCTGGCCATACAGACGGGCTATGCCCCCGAATCGCTGTAGATACTCTGCTTTCATACCATCACCTTGCTTGAGGGCGGCCATTATAGCGGCAACCTCTCTCAGGGGCGATGATCGGATGATGACGGTGTTGATGTGAGGGAAAAGGAGTGCGGTATCGAAAACGAAAAAAAGCCCAGTCGTTAGACTGGGCTTTTTAAGTAGTGGCGGAGCGGACGGGACTCGAACCCGCGACCCCCGGCGTGACAGGCCGGTATTCTAACCGACTGAACTACCGCTCCGCATTCGGTTAGCTTTCGCTAAATCTTTTGCTGCTCATTTGTGAGGTGTCATCCTCGCAGCCGGTCATGTGATTCTTCACATCACCGTTTAATTGGGTGCCTGGCAGTGTCCTACTCTCGCATGGCGAATGCCACACTACCATCGGCGCTACAGCGTTTCACTTCTG
>NZ_JAPDBP010000030.1:23490-46075 GCF_027705305.1 Aeromonas sp. QDB17 | reverse complement strand
TCTTCATCCATCGTGATGCTCATGTCTGTGATCTCCACTCATTATGACCTGAGCAGGATTTCAGTGGGTCATTACATATTTACGTTTGAAGATGAATGGATAGATGTTAATGTTAAAAAACTAAAAGAAAGCAAATCCATCACTAATTTCACGATCAATATAATCCCTCACTCAGAACCTATAAAGTATTTAGAAAATCAAGAGCTAGTGCGCAATGAACAAGCTAAAGTTGTAGGAGTGCTTCTTTTTTGTGATGAACCAGCCATTTATTTAGCCAAAAGATGTAGCATTAAAATAATGCGATATAAAACTCGCGAAGAGGATATTGGTCGAGAATTTCTAGATGGGGTACCCCTAACAGTCGAAGGGGATGCCTACAACTTAATTTATCAGGCTGTAGATAAGACAAAGAAAATAATTGAAAACATTAAAAGGTTGGGTGATAAGAGCCTTGTTTCTATTACATATCCGCATGAAACAATACATGAAATAATAACTAATGCAGTATTGCATAGAGATTACAGCATTGCTGCTGATGTTCAAATTCGTATTTTTGATAATAGAGTCGAAGTTGAGAGCCCGGGGAAATTACCTGGGCATGTTACAACAAAAAATATTCTAGATACCCAAAGTGCAAGAAATCCGACTCTAGTGAGGTTAATCAATAAATTCCCAGAACCGCCAAACAAAGATGTTGGAGAAGGATTGAATACTGCTTTCAGAGCAATGAATTTATTAAGATTAAAAGCTCCTGAGATAGTTGAGACAGATGATTCTGTTCTAGTGTTCATATATCATCAATCTCTTGCTTCACCAGAGGAGTTAGTCATAGACTATCTTCGTGAGCACGAGGAAATAACGAATAGAATAGGGCGGGAAATCACAGGAATAAAGAGTGAAAATAAAATGAAATCTGTTTTTCTCCGATTGAAAGATCGAGATATCATTGAACAGATACCAGAAAGGAAAGGCTCGGCGGCGGCATGGAGAAAAACAAGCGAGGTACTTTGGGATGAACTCAAGGTTATTGATGGAAAAATCGTCAATATAGAGAAAGTAATTTTATCAATCGTCCCTAAGAATATAAATTCCTTGACATTACTTGGTACTGAATACATTCCTTTGATCTTCGTGGCAATCGTAATACAGGCTGTGAAAGGAATACCTACGTCAACGGGTGCAGATATGACATTAGTAATCAATAAATATCTAACTCCATATAATCAGCCAAAGTTTTCAAATAATGTATCCAGAGCATTAAGAGATACCAAAGTACTAAGTCAGCCCTGGCTTGCCAGTGAAGTCGTAAATGCCAAAACAAACAAGAGAGTTTTCTCTTTAAAAGATAATTGGGAATCAGATTGGGAATGTATATTCAATCAGAAATTGCCCCCTAATCTAGGGGTGTTTATTAATAAGGTCAGGTCTAGATGCCAATTAGAAATTGATATCTAACATACATGCAAGACACTCAATTCTAGATATCAACTAACACAGGAATAACGTGGGTATCTGTCCACGCTATTTCAGCACGACGGTTCGAATAGCAAAATATGTTCGAACCGTCACAAATAATAATATCGCACAGCTAGCCATATAATTTTCAGGCTACCTTTCAACGATCATTCTGCCGCGATCGTCTGATTACGCTTCACTAATCAGACCTACAAATAGAGATATTCCCCCCCTCCTTCAGGATCGGAAAATCCCCTGAGGGAACCACTTTTTGGCCACCCAGGGTCCTGTCTGGATAGACAGAATCACTATAAATGGAAATTATGGGTTTTCCGATGATGACCACATTTTCTCTTATAGTGGCGATCACCAGTCCATTCACGCCCGTTCTGGCCCCATCAGGGGTCAGCGCGGCCATTTCCCGCCTCGGCCGGACGGGTGCAAGGCCCTCGCATTCTATGGGGCAAAGCCACATCCAGAGCGCTGCTGTGCAATGCACTGCGCCGACAGCTCCCCCATGGGGATTCATTCCCCCCTGTCACTGGCCTATAGTGAGCCCCTACTCGAACAACCTTTGCGAGCAGCACCATGTATATCGGCGAATTTGCCCGGCTGGCGGGCACTACCCCAAAGGCGGTCCGTCTCTACGAGCAGCTCGGGCTGCTGCCCGAGCCCAGGCGGCGCGGCAAGTATCGCGTCTACCGGGCCGAGGATCTGGAGTGGGTCGGCTTTATCCGCGAGGCCCAGCGGCTTGGCTGCAAGCTCGGGGAGCTGGTTCCCCTGCTCGCGGGCGTCACCAGCCTCGACCACTTCCCCTGGCAAAGGGTGGAGCAGCTTATCGCGGACAAGCTGGCGCAGATCGAGGCGGAGGTCGCCAGGCTGCAACGCCAGCATCAGGGCTTGAGCCAGTGCGCCACGCTGCTGGCGCAGCACCCCTGCCGCTATGGCGCCCCGGTCCGGCAATCCCCCGACGGGCGGGATCATCCCGCCGCCGCGGATCGGGGGCAAAAGGTGGCTTGACTCTGTCCCATGGGACAAGGGGTGTAATGGGGGCTCACTTCAAGGAGCCATACCATGACCCCCAACCTGCTTGTTCTCAACGGCAACCCCAAACCCGACAGCCTCTGCCACGCCCTCGCCCGAGAGTATGCCCGCAGTGCCGAGCAAGGGGGCGCGCGCGTCACCCTGCATCACGTGGGGGAGCTCGCCTTCGCGCCGGATCTTCACCATGGCTATGACGAGGTGCAGCCCCTCGAACCGGATCTGCAGGCGGTGCAGCAGAGTCTGATGGAGGCCCACCATCTGGTGATCGTCGCCCCCGTCTGGTGGGGCCACCTGCCAGCCCGGCTCAAGGGGCTGCTGGATCGCACCCTGCTGCCGGGTTTCGCCTTTCGCTACCAGCCGGGGAAGGCCCACCCGGAGCAGTTGCTCGCCGGCAAGACGGCGCGCCTGCTGCTCACCATGGACAGCCCCCCCTGGTATTACCGCTGGTGGCAGGGAGCCCCCCTGGAGCGCACCCTGGACAAGCCGGTGCTGGGGCTGTGCGGCATCCGGCTGACCCACCGCCAGCATCTGGGGCCCGTCCACACCTCGGGTGAGGGGGCCCGCCAGCACTGGCTTGCCCAAGCCGGGGCCGCCGCCCGCCAGGATGTGCAGCGGCTGGGCAGGCGCCCCGCCTAATCCCTGCCATGGGCATGTTTTGCCCATTAAAAAGCCCCGCAGTTGCGGGGCTTTTGTCGTCGAGGCGGGGGTTATTTTGCCGCGATGGCGTCTGCCATGGGGCTCTGGAACTCCTGCTCGGCTTCTGCGAAGCGATCCTGCATGGCCTTGGAGGGAGCCTTGTCCAGCAGGCTGAACAGCACGATGGCCAGGGTAGCAAACAGGAAGCCCGGGATGATTTCGTACAGACCCAGCCAGCCGAACTGCTTCCAGATGATGACGGTCAGGGCACCGACCAGCATGCCAGCCAGGGCGCCGTTGCGGGTCATGCGGGACCAGAGCACGGAGAGCAGCACCACGGGGCCGAAGGCGGCACCGAAACCGGCCCAGGCGTAGCTCACCAGCCCCAGCACCCGGTTTTCCGGGTTGGTGGCGACGGCAATGGCCACCAGGGCGATCAGCAGCACCATGGCGCGGCCGACCCACACCAGCTCTTTCTGGGAGGCGTTCTTGCGCAGGAAGGGCTTGTAGAGATCCTCGGTGATGGCGCTGGAGCAGACCAGCAGCTGGCAACTGAGGGTACTCATCACCGCCGCCAGGATGGCAGAGAGCAGCACGCCGGCAATCCAGGGGTTGAACAGGATCTTGGAGAGCTCGATGAAGACGCGCTCCGGGTTGGTGGTCACGCCAGCCGCCTGCTCGGTGAAGGTGCTGAAGTAGGACAGACCGAAGAAGCCGATGGCCACGGCGCCGCCCAGGCACAGAACCATCCAGGTCATGCTGATGCGACGGGCGCTGGCCATGGAATGGTGGGAATCCGCCGCCATGAAGCGCGCCAGGATGTGGGGCTGGCCGAAGTAGCCCAGGCCCCAGGCCATCAGGGAGATAATGGCGATGAAGTCCAGGTTCTTGAACATGTCGAGGTTGCTGGCGTTCTGCGCCGCCACCTGCACCATGGCGGTGTCGATGCCGCCCACGGCGATGATGACGAACACCGGGGTGAGGATGAGGGCGAAGATCATCAGGGTGGCCTGCACGGTATCGGTCCAGCTCACCGCGAGGAAGCCGCCGAAGAAGGTGTAGGTGATGGTGGCTGCGGCGCCGACCCAGAGGGCGGTGTCATAGCTCATGCCGAAGGTGCTCTCGAACAGGCGGGCACCGGCCACCACGCCGGAGGCGCAGTAGATGGTGAAGAACAGCAGGATCACCAGGGCGGAGAGGATGCGCAGCACCCGGCTCTTGTCCTCGAAGCGGTAGGTGAAGTAGTCCGGCAGGGTCAGAGCGTTGCGGTTCTTCTCGGTGTGAACCCGCAGCCGACCGGCCACCCAGCGCCAGTTGAAGTAGGCGCCGATGATGAGGCCGATGGCGATCCAGCTCTCGGAGATGCCGCCGATGAAGACGGCGCCGGGCAGGCCCATCAGGAGCCAGCCACTCATGTCGGAGGCGCCGGCGGAGAGGGCGGTCACCCAGCTCCCCATCCGGCGGCCGCCGAGAATGTAGTCGTCAAAGTTACGGGTGGCGCGATAGGCGATAAAGCCGATCAACACCATCCCGAGGATGTACACCAGAAAGGTGATGAGCATGGGGGTGCTAGCTGTCATTCAAAACTCCGTTATGTGACGTCTGTGCCCGTTCTTGCGACGGACTCTTCCTTAAAAAAACCGGCCTAGAGTAATCAGCAGATCGCCAGACCACAACCACTTTTAACAAATAAAAAACACATGGAAAACGTTTAACACCTAACCAAGAAACCACTCAATTGCAATAAGGCCGGATTTTATCCCGATCTGCCAAGGGTTTACCCTGATGATCCCCTCCCCCGCGCCATAAAAAAGCCCCGACAGTGGCCGGGGCTCGGAATACCGACGAGCGGGATCAGCGGTTGATGGCGATGGGCATGCCGCTGCGCTGCTCCAGGGCCTGCTTGACCAGCTGGGAGTCGCTGTCCGCGTGGGCGATGAAGCGGGTCACGGCGGTGGACATGGGCAGCGGGGCCGGCAGGCTGGAGTTGAACTCCTCCTGGTTGCGGGAGAGGGGCTGGTGCACTTCCAGGTAGCGGCGGCCATCCGGCTCGACAGAGGCCTTGATGGGCTGGTTCACGAACTGGACGCGGGTACCGACCGGGACCTGCTTGAACAGGTACTCGATGTCGTCGTTGCGCAGACGCACGCAGCCATGGCTCACCCGCAGGCCGATGCCGAACTGGGCGTTGGTGCCGTGGATGGCGTACATCTTGCCGATGTAGAGCGCGAACAGCCCCATGGGGTTGTCCGGACCGGCCGGCCAGACCGCAGGCAGGGTCTCGCCACGGGCGGCGTACTCGGCGTGCATCTTCGCGGTCGGGGTCCAGGTCGGGCCCGCCTTCTTGCGCTGCACGCTGGTCACCCAGTCTTCCGGGGTGTCGGTGCCGAGCTGGCCGATGCCAATCGGCAACACTTCCACCACCTTCTTGCCTTTGGGGTAGTAGTAGAGGCGCATCTCGGCCACGTTCAGCACGATGCCTTCACGGGGGGCATCCGGCAGGATCAGCTGATGCGGCACGACCAGCTTCTCGCCCGCCTGCAGCAGCAGGGGGTCTGCCTTGGGGTTGGCTTCCAGCATGTTGGTCAAGCCGAGCTGGAATCTGGCCGCTGCCGCTTCCAGGGGTTGGCCCGCCTCTTCCGGGGACACCACGTAGTCCAGGTTCTCCCCCACCAGGCGGCTGTTGGCTGCGGGCAGGGCATATTCGATGGCGAGGGCGGGCATGGCGGCCAGGATCAGGGAGCAGCACAGTGCGGCCGCCGTGTTGTGGAGGAGCTTCATAACTTTCCTGTGATAAAGGGGGTGGTTCAGCACTCTGGCCAGCGCGGAGGCGACGGGCGCGCCCGGGGCGAAGAGAAGGCCGCCATTTTTCTCCTCTGCCATGCAAATTTCAACCGCCACGTGCTGACGGGTCGGTGATTAAATACGGTGCCGCGCTGCGCCGCGGCACCTTGTCATAAGCGGGATCAGCCGTTTTTCCAACTGTGCATATCATAACCGGTTGGCGACTGATGCAAACGCAGATGGAATTGCTCAATTATCGCAAATATATGGTCGAAAATATCAGCCTGTATCCCTTCATACTCGGCCCAGGCGGTGGTCGCCGTGAAGCAGTAGATCTCCAGCGGCAGGCCGTCCGTGGTCGGTGCCAACTGGCGCACCATCAGGGTCATGTCCTTGCGAATGCCCGCATGAGCCCGCAGGTAGGCGTCCAGATAGGCGCGCAGGGTGCCGAGGTTGGTGAGGTGGCGACCATTGATGGGGCAGCTGATGGCATCGCTGAGCTGCTGGTTGTAGCTGCTGAGCTCCTGCTCCTTGCGGCTGAGGTAGGGCGCCAGCAACCTGGCCTGCTTGAGCTGCAACTGCTCCTGCGAGGTGAGGAAGCGCACGCTGGTCATGTCGATGTTGACGCTGCGCTTGATGCGGCGCCCGCCGGATTCGGTCATCCCCTGCCAGTTCTTGAAGGAGTCGGAGATGAGGGCATAGGTAGGGATGGTGGTGATGGTCTTGTCCCAGTTCGACACCTTGACCGTGGTGAGGCCGATGTCGGTCACCTCGCCGTCCGCCCCGTACTTGTCCATCTGCAACCAGTCACCGACACTCAGCATGCGGTTGGCGGAGAGCTGGATGCCCGCCACCAGGCCGAGGATGGGGTCCTTGAACACCAGCATCAGGACTGCGGTCATGGCCCCCAGGCCGCTGAACAGGAAGAGCGGCGACTTGCCGAGCAGCAGGGCGATCATCAGGATGCCCACCAGGATGCTGGCCACCAGTTTCACCCCCTGGAAGATGCCGCGCAGGGGCAGATCCCGCCCAAGCCGGGTATGCCGGCTCAGGGAGAGCAGGCAGTCGAGCAGGGCGAACAGGGCCAGCAGCAGGAACAGCAGGATCCAGAGCTGGGCCAGCAACTCGATAAGCGCCAGGCTCTCGGACGCTTTGGGCAGCCAGATCTCCGCCTGACCGAGCAGTACGGCCCCCTGGAACACGAAGGCAAGCCGGTAGAAGAGGCGCTGCTGCAACTGGGGCGGCAGCCACATCTGCTTGGTCTTGCCAAGCAGCCCCACCAGGCGCACCAGCAGGATGCGGTGCAGCACCAGGTGCAGCACCATGGCGGTCAGCACGATGAACCCCAGGGCGATCACCAGGGCCATCATGGGGGTCACATCGACCCCCAGGCCTGACAACCAGTTGAAAAACATCTCTTTCATCGTTACCTCCGCAATATCACACAGCGGTCAGGGTACGCATCTGGTCCCCCATGTCAAATGACAGCCGGCGTCACGGCCGCCACAAACGACAACGCCCGGCAGGGGCCGGGCGTTGTCGTCACCAGAGGGTGCCTTAGCCGACCAAGCTCAGGGCATCACGGGCGATCACCAGCTCTTCGTTGGTGGGCATCACCAGGGCCAGACGGCTGCCTTCGACGGTGATGGGGCCTTCACCGCCCAGCACGGCTGCGTTGTTGGCCTCCTTGTCGATCTTGAAGCCGAGCAGGGCCAGTCGGGCCAGCACCATCTCGCGCACCATGGCGGCGTTCTCGCCGATGCCGCCGGTGAACACCAGGGCGTCAAGGCGACCATCCATGGCGGCAGCATAGGCACCGACGTACTTGGCAACGCGATAGGTGAAGACGTCCAGCGCACGCTTGGCACCGGCGTCGGTGGCGTAGTTGCCGGTGACGTAGCGGCAGTCGCTGCTCTCCTCGGTCATGCCCAGCAGGCCGGATTCGCGGGTCAGCACCTGGTTGATCTTGTCCACGCTGTAACCCAGGTTGTCGTGCATGAAGAAGACGATGGCAGGGTCGATGTCACCGGAGCGGGTGCCCATCGCCAGCCCTTCCAGCGGGGTCAGCCCCATGGAGGTGTCGACGGACTCGCCGTTCTTGATGGCGCAGACGGAGGCACCGTTACCCAGGTGGCAATTGATGATGTTGAGCTCATGGAGCGGTTTGCCCAGCGCCTTGGCGGTCTCTTCGGCGATGAAGCGGTGGGAGGTGCCGTGGGCGCCGTAACGACGGATGCCGTTCTCGCGATAGAGCTTGTAGGGCAGCGCGTAGAGGTAGGCTTCCTCTGGCAGGGTCTGGTGGAAGGCGGTGTCGAACACGGCCACGTTCTTGTCGGCCAGGGCCGGGAACACCTTGAGGGCGGCACGGATGCCGATGAGGTGCGCCGGGTTGTGCAGGGGGGCAAACGGAATGGCGGCCTCGATGCCGGCGATCACGCCGTCATCGATGCGCACGGAACGGGAGAACTGCTCGCCGCCGTGCACGATGCGATGGCCGATGGCGACCAGCTGATCGGCCAGGGCGGGATCCTGGGGCAGGATGTGGCCCACGATGTGGTCGAGGGCTTCCTGGTGCGCGGCACCGGCGCCCAGCATGGCGTCGCCCTTGACCCCGTGGAGTTTCCATTTGATACGTGCGTCATCCAGATTGAAGCATTCGGCCAGGCCGGACAGCATGTCCTCGCCCGTTTCAGCGTCCATTACGGCAAATTTCAGGGAAGAGCTACCGCAGTTAAGGATCAATACCAACTTGCTCATGTTCTACATCTTCCTGTGCTTCGGCTTTACGCCGACAGTGTCGTGTCATCCAGCGATGGATGGGATTCCCCTGCCGGGGGCTTATGGTCGCAGGAGGGTGCGTCCAATTTTTCAAATCGTTGGGCGCAGACCGTTCGTCTGGCGCGCGCGTCGAATCAGCGATTCGCAACGGGCCTCTGTTGGCCCAATCACTCGGGACTCCAGGCCCCGGTTGCCACTCAGGCGCCGGTCAGCAGCGACTGGTGAACCTTGACGACCAGCTTCTTGACCGAACCTGGGGTCGTCAGGGTACAGAGGGGGCGATGCAGTTCTCCCGGCCAGAAGATGGCGAAGTCGCCGGGCTGCAACGCCAGATAACTGGTCTGCTCATCATCGACGAACCAGAGATCGGGGTGAGGATGGTCGGCACCGTCCCGGCTGTAGGCGTGAGGGCCCACGCCGATCCACTCCTCGCCGCGCAGCAGCAGCTGGATGTCCAGATACTGCTCATGAAACTCGCCCCGGCGATCCGCCACCGGCTCTGTCAGATCCTCGCTCACCAGGCAGAACAGCGTGAGGCCGTCGACCTCCTGCTTGCCGAGGGGGGCGTGCAGCCAGCGTTCGACGCTTTGCACCACCTCGGCCACGATACGGTTCAGGGGGGCGGGCAAGGGGGTGCGTTGCAAGGTATCCAGACTGCCGGTGATCATGAGGTTCGCATCCTTAGATATATCTGTGGTCTATCTTTGTGCACCAATGAAAAAGGACCATTGAAGGTCCTTTTATCGTCTCGTCTGCCATCCGTGCAGACGGGGGCGCTGTCGCTTCCAAGCCGATGGCGCCGAGTCACTGTTGCATACTCGTCCGCCCCTGCCAAGAGATACTCGCCCATTTACCCGATGATCGTACCAGTTGAAACAATATTATTCACTACCCAATCTCCCCCGACTTTGACCAGACGCAAAAACGGGAGCATCTGCTCCCGTTTTTTTTCCATCACCCGCTCAAAAGCGGTGCCATTCAAACCTTGCCGGCGTTTTCCACCGGCTTGGCGTACATGGCGCGCCAGATGGCCTTGTGCTCTTGTGGCACCTCGGACTGGCGAGTCAGGAAGGCACTTTGCTCTATGGTGCTGGCCTTGCCGGGCACATCCGCCGCGAGGTAGTTGCCCGGGAAGAGGCGATAGCTGCTCCAGATCGCCTTGTCGATGAGCGCCGCCAGCTCGTCCGGATCGCTGAAGCCCTCGGTGATGGGGGCGCCGAAGGAGACGTGTACCCGCCCCTTCTGGCCGACGATGCCCGCGACGATACTCTCGATGTCCTCGAACTCGCCCTTCTCGTAGCTGCCGTTGACCGACTTCTCGTAAAGCTCGCGCGCCTTGGCCTTGTCGGTGGGGTCCAGCTCGTAGCTGATGCTCACAGGCACGATGTTGAGGCTGCGCATGTAGTCGACGAAATCGATCTTCTGCTTCTTGCCGTCCACGTAGAACATCTTGAGGATGGCCGGATCCGTCTTGTCGTCCCCGTCCTTGGCGCGCCCCTCCTTCTGGGCGATCCAGATGGAGTGCCCCTCGTGCACCGACTGGCCGATGTAGGCCGACAGCTCGCCGAGGGCCTTCATCATCTCCCGCGGCCCCTTGGCGGAGCGCTTGACGATGAAGCTCTTGTTGAGCTTCATCAGCTCGGTGGCGCAGGGCTTGCGCAGCAGGTTGTCGCCGATGGCGATGCGCACGGTATCGAACCCGTGGGTGTGCAGCCCCCAGTTGACGAACGCCGGATCCATGGCGATGTCCCTGTGGTTGGAGACGAACAGGTAGCCCTGCTCCTTCTTGAGGTGTTCGAGCCCGGAGAAGCTCACTCCCTGGGTGGAGGTGGCGATCATCCGGGTCATGTAGCGGGTCACCCCCATCTGTACCTGATGGATGGTGCTGACCTTGGCCCACTTGTGGCGCAGGAACTGGCGGATCAGCGGGCGAATGGCCCAACCCAGCCAGCTCATCAGGGAACCGAAGCGGTATTTGGCGATGGCGCCGATAAACTCGTCATCCTGGATCAGCCGCTCGATGGCAGCCGGTACTTCTTCATCGCGATAGGGGCGAATGTCCGCGAATCTATCTACTTCTGTCACAATGTCTGCCTTGCATGTATGGAGTCGCGGCCTGCGTCTGCCGGCCGGGAAAATTCAGGGCGCAATTTTACACGCTTTTATCCCCAGGGGTATGAGAGGTGTACAGATAGTGCGATCTTGCAGTGAAAAAGCGATGGCGGTCACCCGCCAGCCTCCCTTTCGACAACGGCTCTGCTAGCCAGCGGGGTTGATGAGCGCGGTGAGGACGTGGTCCTCCCAGCGGCCGTTGATCATCAGATAGTCCCGAGCGTACCCCTCCTGCTCGAACCCCAGCCGTTCGAGGAGCGCGCCGCTTCGCAGGTTCGCGGGCATGTAGCTGGCCATGATGCGATGCAGGCCCCGCTCCCGGAACAGGTGATCGATGCCGGCGGCCACCACCTCCTGCATCAGGCCCTGCCCCTCATGCTCCTTGTCGATGGCATAGCCCAGGTGGCACGCCTTGAACATGCCCATCACAATGTTCGTGAAATTGCAGGTGGCGAGCACCCGCTCCCCCCTGGGATCGAGCGCCACCAGTTGCACGGCACTGCCCTCGAAATAGTGGCCGTAACCGTCGCGCAAGCGGGTCTGCCAGTGGGCGAGGGTGTAGAAGCTCTCCTCCCGCCTGGGCTCCCAGGGGGCCAGGTGGGCGCGATTGCGCAGATAGAAATCCACCATCAGGCAGGCCCGCTCCGGGGTCAGCACGGTCAGCCGGGTGCGAGGGGTGGCAATGTGGGGCAACGTCGTCATCTCACACTCCGGGGGTTGGAAGCAGACAAAAGGGTCATCAGAGATCCCTGAGCCTCAGCCACTCGTCCCGCAGCAGGCCGTAGTGCACATGATCCACCACCCTGTCCGCCAGCCGCTCCGCCCGCCGGGTGATCCCCTCCTGGGTCATTCCCAGCCGCTCGCACACGGCCCGGCTCGCCTCGTTCTCGAGGGCGGCGCTGATCTCCACCTTCTCCATCCCCATCTCCTCGAAGGCGTGATGGATCAGGGCCTGGCAGGCCCGGGTGATGATGCCGTGCCCCTGCCAGCGCTCCGCCAGCCAGTAGCCGATGGTCACCTTGCCGAGATCCTGATCGATCTGGTTGTAACCGATGACGCCGACCACCTCCCCCTGATACTCGATGGCCGTGGTCAGCCCCTCCCCCCGGGCAAACTTCTCGATGGCGTGGCGAATGAAGGTGGCGCTGTCGGCGGGCTGCTGGATGTGGGGCACCCAGGGCAGCCACTGGGAGAGGTAGTCGCGGTTGCGCTGGCAGAGGCGAAACAGCTCGCTGGCCATGTCGGGTTGCAGGAACAGGAGCGCCAGCTCGTCATCCAGTTGCCATGAAAACATCGCCACTCCTCCCCGGTTCCGCTCCGGCCATCTGCCGTCATGGGAGCCAATGTAGTCAATCAATCCCTTGTTTGCCAAGGACTTTTCAACCGACTTCCCCCCTGGCAACCCCCATATGGCGATCCCCATGGGGGCACCTTGCCCCCAAGGTCATCAATCACCCCTCACAGCGGTTCAACATGCTGCCATTACCAGTATTTGTGGATGATTGACGCTGTAAAAGTGAATCGTGCTACCTGTTTTCGCTGCCCTGTGACAAATGACAGGCCGTTATTTTCCCCCTTCCCACTAGTGTAAGAGCGCCGGGCAACGGACCCGGCGTGTAATCTTCATCGACTAAGGAAAGACGAGATGAACAAAGTCTATTTGGCCGTCATGCTGGCCTGCTGGGGAAGCGCCGCCATGGCGGCAGAACAGGTGGAAGTGAACCAGGTCTCCGACCTGACCGGTGCGGTGAGCGGCGCCGCCAAGATTGGCGCCCTTGGCGCCGGGGATGGCGAGTTTCGCAAGGTGCGAGCGGTGACGCTGCCCAATGGCCAGCAGCGGATACGCTATGAGCAGACCTGGCAGGGGATTCCGGTGTGGGGCCAGGTCCTGGTGGCCGATCAGGCGCTGGGGGGCCAGGTCAATCAGGTGTCCGGCACCATGCTGCGCAAGATCGATGCCGACCTGACGGGCCCGGCCGTTGCCCTCTCCGCCAGCGACGCCGCACGCCAGGCTCGCAGCGGTGCCAAGGGGAGCAACGAACAGGTCAAGCTGTTCGTGATGCAGGATGAGACCGGCCAGGCCAGACTGGTCTATCTGGTCTCCTGGCTCGCCGCCAGCAAGGAACCGAGCCGCCCCTTCGTGATGATCGACGCCCAGACCGGCAGCGAGCTCAAACGCTGGGAGGGGATCAACCACAAGGACGCCACCGGCCCGGGGGGCAACGTCAAGACCGGCAAGTATTTCTACGGCGCCGACTTTGGCCCCCTCCAGGTGGATGACAACTGCCGCATGACGGGGACCAATGTGGACACCCTCAACATGAATCACGGCACCACGGGGGGCACCATCCACCAGTTCACCTGCCCGGAGAACACGGTCAAGGAGATCAACGGTGCCTACTCCCCTCTCAACGATGCCCACTACTTCGGCAACGTGGTGTTCGACATGTACCGCAACTGGTACAACACGGCGCCGCTCAGCTTCAAGCTCAAGATGCGGGTGCACTACAGCCGCAACTACGAGAACGCCTTCTGGGACGGCAGCCAGATGACCTTCGGCGACGGGGCCACCACCTTCTATCCGCTGGTGAGCCTGGATGTGGCGGCCCACGAGGTGAGCCATGGCTTCACCGAGCAGAACTCAGGACTGGTCTACTCCGGTCAGTCCGGCGGCATCAACGAGGCCTTCTCCGACATGGCGGGGGAAGCGGCCGAATACTACATGAAGGGCAGCAACGACTGGCTGGTGGGGGCCCAGATCTTCAAGGGCAACGGCTCCTTGCGCTACTTCGAGGACCCGGCCCGGGACGGCAAGTCCATCGGCCACGCCAGCGATTACTATGACGGCATCGACGTGCACCACAGTTCCGGTGTCTACAACCGCGCCTTCTACCTGCTGGCCAACACCAGCGGCTGGCAAACCCGCAAGGCGTTCGAGGTGTTCGTGCTGGCCAACCGCCTCTACTGGGGCCCCAATACCACCTTCGATCAGGGGGCGTGCGGGGTAACCAGGGCTGCCACGGATCTCGGCTACAGCGTGAGCGACGTGGCAGCCGCCTTCACTGCCGTCGGGGTCAATGCCACCTGCGGCGGCACCACGCCCCAACCGGGCAGCGTGCTGCAAAACGGGGTACCGGTGAGCAATCTCACCGCCGCCAAGGGGGGCAAGCTGAACTTCACCGTCGAGGTGCCCGCCGGCAGAAGCCAGCTGGTGGTGACCAGCAGCGGCGGTAGCGGGGATGCGGATCTCTACGTGAAGTTCGGCAGCGCGCCGACCGCCAGCAGCTATGACTGCCGCCCCTACAAGAGCGGCAATGCCGAAACCTGTACCCTGAACGCCCCCAAGGCGGGGACCTGGCACGTGCAGCTGAGCGGGTTCAGCGCCTTCTCCGGCGTCACCCTCAAGGCCAGCTACTGAGTCTGAGCGGGCATCAAGGGGTATTAGCGAAGAGCGCCGGCCTGGTCCGGCGCTTTTTTATGTCCGCTTGCCCGACCAGCGCCGGGCCAGGGTACGGGCCGCCTCCAGCACCCGTTCCTTGGCGGGATTGGGGCGCTTGCCGCTGCGCCAGGCCATCATCACGTCCCAGTGATCCGGTGGCAGATCCACCACGTCCAGCTTCACCAGGCGACCGAACTCCAGATCCCGGGTGATGGCGAGCGCCGGCATCAGGGTGATGAAGCCGTGCTCCAGCGCCAGCTCCCGCGCCGCACTTGCTGGCTGGATGGCGTGCAGCGGGCTCGCCACCTGGCGCAGCAGACGCAACTGCAGGATCAGCTCGTCGCAGCCCGTCCCCCACTGCTGGGGCGCCAGCCGCTCGTTGGCAATGTCCTGCAGGGTCAGCCCCTGCCGCCCGGCCAGCGGGTGGGTGGCGCAGGCCACGGCGATGATCGGGGAACGGTAAAGCAGTTCGAGCTGGATGCCCGCGATGGCAGGGCACTTGAGAATGAAGCCCACGTCGGTCTCGCCGGTCAGCAACTCCTGCATGATGATGCCAGAGTGATCCGTGTTGCAGCGGATCTCGAAGGTCTCGTCCACCAGGGCCAGCAGCAGGGGGCCGAACACCGCCGTGGTCAGGGAGGGGAGGCAGGAGAGCCGGATCCGCGGCAATGCAGGCGCCCCCTGCATCGCCAGCCGCCCCCCTTCCAGTGCGCTCAGGGCCGCAGTCGCGGCAGGCAGAAACTGCTCGCAGGCCGGGGTCGGGGTGGCCCCCCGACGATGGCGACGGAACAGGGACTGACCCAGCTCCTGCTCCAGCACGGCAATGCGCTGGCTCACCATGGGTTGTGACCAGCCGCGAATGGCGGCCACCTTGCTGAAGCTGCCACGGTTGGCCACATCCAGCAGCAGTTGCAAATCGTCGAGGGTCATAGCCATAACCAAATCCAATATGAAATATAGCCAGTTGTCGGCTACCACTATATCTGGAGCCCCACCAGAATAGCAGCATCAATCGTCATGAACCGGCTGAACGCCACCGAGCCAGGGAGTTGTCATCCCCCTTGGCTCTGTTTGGTGACGGCGCCGTTCGGGCAAGAAAGACAACAATATCAGCGAAGCAAACAGAGGTATCAGGGTCATGGTGGATCGGGCGAGGCGGTTGGGGCGGTGGTTCTTGGCATTGGATTCCCTGCTGGTGATCCTGGGCTTCTTCGTGGTGATGCCCATGATCAGCCTGCGCTTCGTCGACCAACTGGGCTGGGCCGCCGGTGTGGTGGGACTGGCACTGGGGCTGCGTCAGCTTACCCAGCAAGGGCTGGGGGTCTTTGGCGGCTCCCTCGCCGACAAGTTCGGGGCTCGCCCCCTCATCGTCTGCGGCATGCTGCTGCGGGCGCTGGGGTTTGCCAGCCTGGCCTATGCCCAGAGCGGATTGGAGCTGATCCTCTCCTGCATCATCTCGGGGCTGGGTGGCTGCCTGTTCGATCCCCCCCGCGCCGCCCTGGTGATCAAGTTCACCCGGCCACGGGAGCGGGGTCGCTACATCTCCCTGCTGATGATGCTGGAGAGCGCCGGCGCCGTGGTGGGAGCCCTGCTCGGCAGCTGGCTGCTCAACTTCGATTTTGAATACGTCTGCCTGCTGGGTGCCGGCCTCTTCGTCTGCGCCGCCCTGTGCAACCTGCTGATCCTGCCCCCTTACAAGCTTTCGGTACGTCCGACGCCGATCCGGGACGGCCTCGGCCAGGTGCTGGCGGACAAGGCTTTCTGCCGACTGGTGCTGATCTTAAGCGGCTACTACGCGCTCTGGGTGCAGGTCATGCTGATCTTCCCCATTCTGGTCAAACAGATGGCGGGCAGCACCACGGCGGTGGGCTGGATGTATACCCTGGAGACGGCCATCTCCCTGGCCCTGCTCTACCCCCTTGCCCGGTTCGGCGAGCGCCACTTCAAGCTGGAGAACCGTCTGATGGCGGGGGTGCTGCTGATGACCACGGGGATCGGGCTGGTGGCCTTTGCCACCACCTTGCCCGCCGTCTTCCTGCTGCTCGCCTGCTTCTATCTCGGCATCGTCATCGCCGAGCCGGCGCGGGAAACCCTGATGACCAAGCTGGCACAACCGGGGGCGCGGGGCAGCTACATGGGCTTCAGCCGACTGGGACTGGCGCTCGGAGGTATGACGGGTTACGTGGGGGGCGGCGCCCTGCACGACTACGCCATGGCCCAGGGGCAACCCTGGTTACCCTGGCTGGTGCTCGGCACCGTCGGTGTCACCACCTTGCTGCTGCTGGCCAACTGCTTCCAGCGCGGCTCCCGCCTGGCAGGGGTCAACGCCTGATCCTCTGGCAATCATCCCGTCTACCCCGGGCGCCCTTCTCTTGAAGGGCGCCCTTTTTTACCTTCTCCTTGCATTGCCCTCCCCCTCGTCTGCGCCCATCCGCCCGAAAATCCCCCATAAAAAAAGCGGCAGATTGCTCTGCCGCTTTTGTCCAGCCCGCTTGGCTGTTACTTGTTGATATCCAACATGTTGTTTTGCAACATGAAATCGATCACCTGGTTGGCAGTCGTCCCTGAACCGCCCGTCAGGGTGTCGAAGGTGTGGTTCATCAGCACTATCTCCTGGGTCACCGGCGCCGCACTGCTCTCCTTGACCTGCAGATGCACCCCTTCGCTGTCCTGGAACACCGAGAGCAGGCTCTTCAGGGAGCTCTCGCTCTTGCTGCCATCGCTGTCGAGCAAGTCGCTCAGATCCAGTTTGTCCCCTTCCGACTTGCTGAAATCGACGATGTAGTCCTTGGCCACCTTACCAGCCTCGGTATCCCCTTTCAGCCAGGTGAAGGTATCGGCACCTGCATCCCCCATGAGGATGTCGTTGCCGGCCCCCCCGATCAGGATGTCGTTGCCCAGCCCGCCGCTCAATATGTCGTTGCCGGTACCGCCATAGAGGGTGTCGTTGCCACTGCCGCCATAGAGGCGATCGTTGCCGCTTTCCCCATAGAGGGTGTCGTTGCCGCTACCACCGAACAGGGTGTCGTTGCCGGCACCGCCGTACAGGAAGTCATCACCCCCCTGACCGAGCAGGATGTCATTGCCATCACCGCCGAGGAGGGTGTCACCCTTGTCATTGGTCGACGACTGATCGAACTCGCTGGCATGATCCGTGATGTAGGCGTGCACCTGGGCATCGGTCACCGACCCGGCCCCCAGCTTGCCGCTCACATACTGCTTGATGGCCGCAT
Source organism: Aeromonas sp. QDB17 (assembly GCF_027705305.1). NCBI lineage: Bacteria > Pseudomonadati > Pseudomonadota > Gammaproteobacteria > Aeromonadales > Aeromonadaceae > Aeromonas > Aeromonas sp. QDB17. The sequence continues at coordinate 28,594 of NZ_JAPDBP010000030.1, read as the reverse complement.
ACCCTTCCCCGCTGATGCCGGTGAAGCGTACCGCGTCGCCAAACAGGATGTCGTCGCCCGCACCGCCATCCAGCCTGTCAACGCCGGGCAGGTTGCTGACCGGCGTCCCCAGGATGGCATTGGCGAGATCGGAGGCATTGACCCCTGTCTTGATAACACCATCAGAGTCGTAGGACTTGAGATCGTTATAGGAGATATTCGCTCCCAGTCCGATCGCCTCGACGGTCACCCCTTTTGCGGTCAACAGCTGGTAACCCAACAAGGCGTCGGCCCGAACCTCATCGGTGCTGTTTCGCCCATCCCCGCCCAGCAGCTGGATCTGGTTCTGGCCGTTGCTGCCCTTGACGATAACTCCCACCGTGGTCCTCGACCAACCACCCCATACTTGAGTCCACTTGATCACTTCCCCTTTACTGTTGACCACTTCGAGACCGCTATAGGCCACGGTATTGCCGAGCACATAATTGTTGAGGTTCAAAGAAGTAGCGCTGAGATAGTCGTCATTGGCAAAAGCCCTGTCGATGATCTTCACATCACTGAGCCTAGTGGTGGTGCCGAGATCATAGAAGGTCGGCTCGCCATCGGTGATGAAGTAGGCCAGGTTCTTCGCATCCACATTGCTTGTCGCCGTGCTTGCGGCAAACCAGTCCGCCGCCTTGCTGAATGCGGCCTCATAGTTGGTGCCACCGTCGGCGGACATCCCCTTGAGGGCATCAAGCAAGGTCTTTAATGCCCCGCTATCGGTCAGATTGACGCTGACACTGCCATGGGTCGTGGTATCGAAATCCACAAGGAAGATATTGACGGTACCCGCATTGTCAGTGCCCGCACTGGTCTTGAGGCTGGTAAAGACCTTCTCCAGTTGTGTGCGGATCGTCTCTATTGCGTCGTCACCGATACTACCGGAACTATCAACGATGAAGGCAATGTTGTAGTTCTGACCCGGCAGCACAACGCTGCCATCCAGATCCCCCACAACGATATTGTGCTCACTGCCATAGGTCTGGTCCTGGTTGCCCGGCTCCCCTTCGGTGGCATTGAAGTAGCTCAGACGGATACTGTCTTCGTCGCTGGCGGTGTTTGACGACTCCGAATACAACTCGCGTGTGATCGCCTCCACCTTGAGATCCACCCGACCGGCGCTGCTGCCCGGCACTCGCAGCGTCAGTCCGCTCAACTTCACATCCAGCGCGATCTCACTCCACAGACCGCTGTTGACGGTGAGGGTAAGCTTGCCATCAACCCCGACGGTGCCCAGCAACTGGCTGCCCTTGTAGAGCTCGGAGCCTTTGGGCATCCCGCTTAGTACCAGGCTGTCGAGCACTTCGCTGCCATCCCGATCGCTCAGGGAGGCGCTCACCTCCAGCGGGTAGTCGACCACCACCGGCTGCACCAGGGTCAGCACGCCCGTATCCTGATTGATCTGGTAGACACCGTCGGCGAACTGGACATACTCCACGTCGTGCAGCGCCTTGGTGATGCCGACCCCCTTCTCCGTGACGGAGAAGTTGAACCAGCGATCATTGATCGAGTATCCGCTGCCCTTCGTGATGGCGTAGTCGGCACGGTTGCCGGACAGTACAGCGATATCTTTATCACCAGCACCGCCATAGAGAGTATCGCCACCCAACCCAGCGACCAGAATGTCGTTTCCAACGCCGCCGTCGAGGGTATCGCCCGACACTGAGTTGCCACCGACCAGCACGTCATTGCCGTTGCCACCGACGAAGTGGTCTCCGCCCCCCTTCTGGCTCACGATGTAGTCGTTGCCATCACCACCCACCACGGTTTCCTTACTAGAAGTGCTATCGGTCAGAGTGTTGGTGATCCCGAGGGCCCCCTTGTCGAAGCTGCCGGACTGGAACTGGCCCGTGGTGATCCCCGCGCTCGGGAAACTCAGGTTGTAAAGGGGAATACCGTTGCCCACCAGACTCAGGTTGACGGTCGGCTTGTCGGCCACCGCCGCCACGTCGATCACCAGCTTGCTGCCGTTGCTGAGGTTGGCACCGTCGCTTATCTGATAGCCGATGCTGGCATAATCGCCCTTCATGTTGCCGACCACGGCGCCGTTGCCGTTGGCGGCATGGGTGCTCGATTCGTTCAGACCTGGCACGAAGCGCAGATGGCCTGCGTTCACCTCGGTATAGGAGATGAGGGATCCGGTTTGCACCGCAACCCACTGCCCAGCCGCATTGAGGTATTCGAGGGTACCGTTCAGCGGCAAGGTGTTGATCTGCACCCCGAGATCGGTCGCGTCCTGATCGTCGCTGGCACCGAACTGGGCCCAGGTCAGGACCTGGGGCTGATCTTCGGCACCGGCGCTGTGGCCGCCGGCCGCCGTCGGCGCCCGATCGTTGTCCACTATGGTACCGGTCCCGCTCTGACCACCGATGGTCACCGAGAGGGTCTCGTTCGTCTCGACCAGACGATCGTTCACCGTCGGGATGGTCACCGTGAAGTCTGTCACGCCCGCCGGTACCGTGATCTTGCCGGTGGTGCTGTTGTAGGTCACGCCGTTGCTGAACTGGGCATTGCCCCAGTCCTGGTTGGAGGCGGGGTTGTTGCCCGATCCGCGAATGGCGAAATCGTATTCGGTCGCTTCCTGGGTCGCATCGGACAAGGTGACCTTGTGCAACAGGTTGCCCCCTTCAGTCACGCTCTCGCTGGAGACACCCTGAACCAGCGGCGTGAAGAGAGGCTTGGTGGCGAAGGAGCCAGTGCTGGCGTCACCGTCACCATCCACCACCCGGATCTGGAAGTCGATGTCACCATCACCCAGGGGTTTGGACATGCGCTGGTACTGGAAGAACTCCCACTTGCCGGTGGCCGGCGTGAACTCCAGCTTGAAGACGAGGTTGCCGCCCGCATCCTTCCCGAGCAGGGTATTGGCCCCGCTGGCGGTGATGGCGATGGCTGAGCCGGAAGCCGTCCGCAGACCATTCTCGAAGGTCGCCGGGTCCAGCACCAGCCCGATGGAGCCCTTGCCGTCCGCCCCCCACTGCGGGGTCACGGTGCCGGAACCATAGGCGATGGCCTGCGCCGTGTTGGCACCGAGGAACTCGATGCTCTGTACGGTGAAGTCGCTGTTGTCGGAGGTATTGGTGTTGCCGTTGTTGGTCGCCTTGATCACCATGGTATCGAAGCCACCCTGCTGCACCTGGAAGTTCTGGTTGAACTCCCCACCCGATGCGTTGGAGTTGAATACCAGGGTGCTGATCAGCACACCACCGCGATAGAACTCCACGACCCCGCTCTCCAGCTCGCCGCCAAACATCTTGCTGAACTTGATGTTGGCGCCGTAGGCAACCTTGCCCGCATCCAGCCTGACGATCAACTGCTCGGAGGCGGACGATCCGTCGGCAAAGTGACGGAAGTCAATCTCGTTGGCGAGGTTGTGGTAAGGCGCAGCACCGCTGGCCACCCCCAGCCCCGAGCTGGAGCCGTTGACATCCGCCGTTACCAGTGAGGAATCGGTTGCCGACTTGAAGCCCAGGGCGCTGATGGTAAAGCCCGCCATGTTCAGGGTGCTCTGGTTGCCACTGTACTTGGTCAGGTCGAAGAGCCCGGTCAGCACGTTCGGAATATCGGTCTTCACCACGGAAACGGCATCGCTGCTGCCGGCAATGGGGGAGTCGTCCTCGACGCTGACATCCAGCTTGCCCTTGGTGACGCCGCTGCCATCGGAGACCTCCACGTCCAGCTGGAACGACAACTTGTCTTCCGAGGTCGTATCCCCGTGGTCGAGGGGGCCCTTGAGGGTCACGTCATAGGTCCACTCTCCCTTGCCGCTGGCATTGGGTGCCGTCAGCTTGACCTCGACCACTGCCTTGTAATCGGCGCCGCCTATCACCCCCGTGTAGCCGACCAGCGTCTTGCTGCCCGCATCCCAGCTCCACTGGACCTTGGCCCCACCGGACGTCAGCCCGGCCGGTCCGTTCAGGGAGATACTGAGCGTGCTGCTGTCGATGTCGCCCACCGAGAGGGTACCGGACGCCTTGATGGCATTGGTGGTATCCGGGTTGCCGACCGTGTCGGCAATACCGTTTGCCAGCCCCTCTTCGGAGACGACAGCCCCATTGGAGATGGTCAGCGTCGGCAGATCATTGACCGCATCCACCTTGATGGTCACGGTTGCGGGACTCGCATCCACGGCGCCGTCGTTGTCTACCGCCGCATAGTTGAAGGTGGTGTTGCCGTTCCAGTTCGCATTCGGAGTGAAGGTGAGCTTGCCGGCGTCCGCCACCGCAATGCTCTGATCCACCGTCACAGCCACCCCGTTCAAATAGAGGATGCCGTTGGCAGGCAGGCTCTTGATGGTGAAACTCACCACGTTGCCATCGATGTCGCTGCCACTGAGGGTCGGAATGGCAATGCTGGCGGCATCTTCCTGACCGTTTGCCTGCTTGTTTGCCGTCTCCGGCGCTTCATTCAGGATCTGCGCGTTGTCGCTGCCCGGCTGGGAGACGTTGCCCGCCTTGTCGGTCTGGGTCGCCGTCACCGTCAACGACTTGCCGTTGGCCGGGGTCGTTTCCGTCCAGCTGATGGTGCCATTCTGATAGCCGTAGCTCTTGCCATTGCTTGCCAGCAGGGTGCCATCGGCCTTGAGCGTCAACTGGACAGTGCTGTTCACCCCGCCATTGTTGATGGTCAGCGTCACCTTGCCGCCCGCAACTAGGTCTGCGTGATTGATCCCCGCGCGTACCTGGATCTGATCATTGCCAATCTCGGCCTTGGTCAGCATCTGGTCGTTGTTGGCATCATCCACGATAACCACGGTCGGGGCACCGGTCGCGGTGGTGTCGCCCATCACCGCGCTGTCATGGCCTTCCGGCGAGACGTTGCCCGCCTTGTCGGTCAGGGTTGCCTTCACCTCGATGCTGCCGCCGTCCGCCGGACGCGGGTATTCGAAGGTCAGGTACTGGCCGTCAATCTGCGCCTGGGTCAGGGTGATCGGCGCCTGGCCGCTGACGGTCAGCACATCCCCCGCCACCACACCGGCCGGCAGCGTGACCTGCACGCCCACGGTACCGCTGATCTCGGTGCGGTCGATGGTGCCGTCGTTGTTGGTGTCTTCGGTGATGACCACGGTCGGCGCACCGGTCGC
>NZ_JAPDBP010000030.1:0-23391 GCF_027705305.1 Aeromonas sp. QDB17 | reverse complement strand
TCCGCTGATCTCGGTGCGGTCGATGGTGCCGTCGTTGTTGGTGTCTTCGGTGATGACCACGGTCGGCGCACCGGTCGCCTCGGTGTCGATGGCCGCACTGTCGCTGCCGCCAGTGCCCACGTTGCCGTTGAGATCGGTGTAGCTGCCGTCCTTGACGGTGACGCTGGCCTCGCCGGTATAGCCCGGGGTCGGGGTGAAGGTCGCGGTCCAGGTCTTGCCGCCATCGGCGGTGGTCAGCCCGGTCACGGTGCCGCCCACCACGGTCAGATCGTCCAGCTCGAACCCGGTCACCTTCTCGCTGAAGGTGAAGGTCACCGGACTGGTCTCACCCACGGTCAGCTTGTCGTCAACGATGTTGACTTCCACGCTCGGGGCCGCCGTGTCCACCGGGGCACGGTCGCTGCCGCCAGTGCCCACGTTGCCGTTCAGGTCGGTGTAGCTGCCAGGCTTGACGGTGACTGATGCCGTACCTTCAAAGCCCTGCGTCGGGGTGAAGGTCGCCGTCCAGGTCTTGCCGCCATCGGCGGTGGTCAGCCCGGTTACGGTGCCGCCCACCACGGTCAGATCATCCAGCTCGAACCCGGTCACCTTCTCGCTGAAGGTGAAGGTCACCGGACTGGTCTCACCCACGGTCAGCTGGTCGTCAACAATGTTGACTTCCACGCTCGGGGCCGCCGTGTCCACCGGGGCACGGTCGCTGCCGCCAGTGCCCGCATTGCCGTTGAGATCGGTGTAGCTGCCGTCCTTGACGGTGACGCTGGCCTCGCCGGTATAGCCCGGGGTCGGGGTGAAGGTACCGGTCCAGGTCTTGCCGCCATCGGAGGTGGTCAGCCCGGTCACGGTGCCGCCCTCTACCGTCAGGTCGCCCAGCTCGAACCCGGTCACCTTCTCGCTGAAGGTGAAGGTCACCGGACTGGTTTCGCCCACGGTCAGCTGGTCGTCAACGATGTTGACCACCACGCTCGGGGCCTGGGTGTCGATCGCGGTGTCGTCACTGCCGCCAGTGCCCACGTTGCCGTTGAGATCGGTGTAGCTGCCGTCCTTGACGGTGACGCTGGCCTCGCCGGTATAGCCCGGGGTCGGGGTGAAGGTCGCGGTCCAGGTCTTGCCGCCATCGGAGCTGGTCAGCCCGGTCACGGTGCCGCCCACCACGGTCAGGTCGCCCAGCTCGAACCCGGTCACCTTCTCGCTGAAGGTGAAGGTCACGTCGCTGGTCTCACCCGCGATGATCTGCGGATCGACAATGTTGACCACCACGCTCGGGGCCTGGGTGTCGACGCTGTAACCCTCGGTATCGGTCACGGTGGTGCTGTTGCCCGCTGCGTCGGTGGTGGTGACCTTGGCGTCGATCACCTTGTCCCCATCAGCCACCAGGTCGCTACCCGGCACATTGATGCTGAAAGTCTTGTCGGCCAAGACCAGACCGGTGAAGGCCTTGCCATTGACGGTCAGGGTGACGGTGTCGCCCTCTTTCACGTCGCCACCCACGCGACCGGTCACGGCGATGTCCTGCTTGGACTCGGCCGCGTTGATCACGTCGTCAGGGGTGATGTTGCCATCCAGGGTGATGCTGGCATCCGGTGGCGTGGTGTCGAGCAAGGTGGTGTCGTCGGTGGCGCTGGCCGGGTTGCCCGCCGCGTCGGTAACGCTGGCCACCACGGTCAGGTTGCCATCCGCCAGCCCGCTCAGATCGGCGCTGGTCTGGTAGTTGCCATCGGCATCGGTGACGGCAGTGACTGTCACGCTCTTACCGGTGGCATCGCTGATCACCAGGGTCACGGTACGACCCGGGCCAACATCGGAGGTGCCGCTGATGGGCGTGTTGGCCACATTGGCCGCGTTCACGTCATCCAGGCTCACCGTGATGTTCGCCGTGGTGTCCACGCTACCATCGTCGCTCGACGTGCCTCTGTTGCCAGCAGGATCAGTCACGCTGGCCGTCACGTCATAGCCCCCATCCGGCAACGGTGTCACGACATCCGCGCTGTAACTGCCATCCGGTTGTACCGTGGCGGTCAGGGTCTGCTGATTGCCGTTGGCATCGGTCACCGTCAGGGTCACCGTGCTGCCGGGGGCGGCGTCCGTGGTACCCGTGATGGTCGGAGTGTTGTCATTGGTATTGTCCGGTGCATTCACCGTCACGATCGGAGCCGTAGTGTCCACGCTGCCATCATCGGTCGCGGTACCGGTGTTGCCGGCCGGATCGGTCACGGAAGCCGTCACCTGATAGCCCCCTTCGGCCAGCGGTGTGGTGACATCCACGCTGAAGCTGCCATCCGGTTGCACCGTCGCGGTCAGGGTCTGCTGATTGCCGTTGGCATCGGTCACCACCAGGGTCACCGTGCTGCCAGAGGGGGCATCCGTGGTACCGGTCAGGGTCGGCGTCCGATCGTTGGTGTTGTCGGGGGCAGAGACGGTGATGACGGGAGCGGTGAGGTCGACCAGCTCATCTTCGCTGCTTTGCGCATCCACCAGCGGCGCCGCGCCAGCCGGGTTCGCGCTGTCAAAGCCTGCGCTGGAGATGGTTGCATCACCGGTACGATCGATGGTGACGAAACCGCCGTTGCCGCTGGCACCAGCCACGCCCCCCGCATTGCCTGCGGCCGGGGCTCCACCCGCCGCCGACGCTTCGAATGCCTTGGTGGGGTCGGTTCCGTCCAGAATCGCTTGCTGCAAGGCGGCGATGTCATCGGGTGTCCCCGCGTTCGCCAGCACGGCGTCACCCTGTTCGGGGCGCTCGCCGGAACCCAGGGTGAACGTGGTCTCCCCTCCCTGGAAGCTGGCCCCTTCGGGCGCAAGCAATACCGCATCCTTGGGCAGTTCATCGCCTTCTGCAACGAGTCTCTGGCTCCCGTCGGCGGCGACCAGATACATTTTGCCTTGCAAGTGGGTAACGACGACATCCTGATCCAATACGATGCGCTGATTGCTCATGGTTTCTCCTGAAATATCGAAGGGCATATTGCTCCAGCCTCCAATGTGCCCGTTTATCAGGCCATAAACCAGTGAGAAAAATCGAATGAACAGACCGAAATGAAGCTGGGTTTCGGGGCGAAAACGAAGGAACGCAGAAGATGAATAAAATTAATTAAATCAATAGCATCAATTGTGACAAAACGAAGACGGGAGCCTCATCGGCTCCCGTCTCGTGAGGTGTCAGACACCGGCCCAGAGCAGGATGGCCAGCAGTTGGGGCGAGATGATCCGCAGGAACATCACCAGGGGGTAGACGGTCGCGTAAGAGAGTGCGCTGGCACCACTGGTGGGGTGCATGCCGTTGGCAAATGCCAGAGCGGGAGGATCCGTCATCGAGCCGGCCAGCAGCCCGCACAGCGTGAGGTAGTTGAGCTTGCCATAATGGCGTGCCAGCACACCCACCAGCAGCAGCGGGATGAGGGTGATTGCCACACCGTACATCATCCATGCGGGACCGTCGCCGTTGATCAGGGTGTCGATGAAGCCGGCCCCGGACTTGAACCCCACCACCGCCAGGAAGAGCACTATGCCTATTTCCCGCAGCGCCAGGTTGGCGCTCGGCGGCATGAACCAGTAGAGCTTGCCGATGCTGCCGATACGAGACAGGATGAGCGCCACCACCAGCGGTCCCCCTGCCAGCCCCAGCTTGAGCGCCGCCGGGAATCCCGGCAGGTAGAAGGGAATGGATCCGAGCAATACCCCCAACCCGATGCCGATGAAGACGGGCAGCATCTGCACCTGCTGCAGTTTCTGCTGCACGTTGCCCACCACGCTGGTGACCGCCTCGATGGCATCGAGCCGCCCCACCAGGTTCAGGATGTCACCGAACTGCAGACTGGTCTGACTGGTCGGCACCAGCTCGATGCCGGCCCGATTCAGGCGCGAGATGACCACATCGTATTTCTGCTTGATGTCGAGATCGCGGATCCGCTTTCCGAGCACCTGCTCATTGGTGACCACCACCCGCTCAACCCGCAGATCGGTCCCGCGGGTGGAGAGGGAGGTGTCTACCTCCTCTCCAAGCACCAGCAGCACCTTGTGCAGGGCATGGCGCTCCCCCACCAGGTGCAGCAGGTCGCCAAGTTCGATGCGCGAGTCGGGCTTTGGCACCATCAGTTCGTCGCCACGCTTGAGTCGGGAGCAGATGACGTCCGCCTCGTCCAGACTCGGGATCTCGCGGAGCATCAGGCCATGCATATTGGGATTGCGCACGGCAATGTTGATGGTTTGCAGACTCTCCTTGGTTTTGCCAGCCTGCTGCTCGAAAGCAACCGCCTCCTCCTCGATCTTGATGTGGAAGAACATCCTGATGAGCCACATGGTGAGCAGGATGCCGCAGATCCCGAACGGGTAGGCCACCGCATAGCCCATCCCCATCAGGCCGGTGGATCCAGGATCAGCCCCGAGCTCCGCCAGGATCTGCTGGCCAGCCCCCAGGGACGGGGTATTGGTCACGGCCCCGGAAAAGACCCCGAGGATCACCGGCAGCGGTACATCGAACAGCTGGTGCAACGCTGCCGCCACCAGGCAGCCGAGCAGAACCAGCAGGGCCGCGAAGCCATTGAGCTTGAGGCCCGAACTGCGCAAGGAGGAGAAGAAGCCGGGACCGACCTGGATGCCTATGGTGTAGACGAACAGGATCAGGCCGAACTCCTGAATAAAATGAAGTGTTTGCTCATCCAGCTTCAAGCCGGACAAGCCGGCGAAGTGGCCCACTATGATGCCGCCGAACAGCACCCCGCCGATACCCAAACCCACGCCATAGACCCGCCAGTTTCCCAGCCAGAGCCCCAGCACTGCCACCAGCGACAGCATGCTGATGGAAAGCGCGATCTCACTCATCGTTTGCATCCTTTCCAAACTGAACTGGCACTAGCTTGTCAGCAAACGAAGGGGGCAACTGTGGGGTGCCGCACGAATTCAGGCTTTCATGAGCACAAAAATACCAATTAAGGGTTAGCCATCAGATATAGCCATAAATGGCCATGAAGTGGCACAGACTGCCACCCAGCACAAACAGGTGCCAGATGGCGTGGTTGTAGGGAATGCGCTTGGCCACATAGAAGATCACTCCCAGGCTGTAGATGAGACCACCCAGCCCCAGCAGCAGGAGCCCGGTACCATCCAGATGCAGATAGAGCTGGTAGATGACCACCAGCGACAACCAGCCCAGCATCAGATAGGTAAATAGCGACACCTTCTTGAATCGATTGATGAAGATCAGCTTGAACACGACCCCCGCCAGGGCCAGCCCCCAGATCACCACCATCAGTCCTTGCGCCAGCGGCGTATCGAGCGCCACCAGCAGGAAGGGGGTATAAGTGCCGGCGATCAGCAGATAGATGGCGCAGTGATCGAACAGCTTGCTCCAGCGTCTGGCCGCCACCGAGCTCACGCTGTGGTAGAGCGTCGAGGCGAGATAGAGCAATACCAGGCTGGCACCGTAGACGCCGTAGCTCAGCAGTACCCTGGGCCCCTGATCCCACCCCTTGTGCAGCAGCAAGACCAGTCCCAGCCCGCCCAGCAGCAGCCCCAGCCCATGGCTGAGGCGATTCGCCCACTCTTCCCGTGGGGAGTACCCCGTCACATCCATCATTACCTCCAACCCATTACCGGCCCACTCTAGCGGCCGACGTTTCAGGCTACAAGTGTTAGCTGAAAATAAAGGGGCGAGGAGAGGGAGGGCCAGAGATGGCTGTTCCCCCCGCCCCTTTGGTGTATGCTCTGCCGCCGACGCCGCCCATGCGGATGGCCGCGTCTGCCCGACAATCTGGTCTGGAGAACCCGATGAAGCTCACTGAACTGTTTACACAACCGGATCCTGATTTCGGCAAGGCCATGACGGCCCTGCTGGAGCATTTCCATCATTCCGACGACAGTCAGGCCCCCTATCAGCGGGGCAACTTCACCCACCAGCTCGATCAGTCGTGCATGCCCGCCACCGGCATCTCTCCCCGGGACTATCTGGCACGGCTCGCCACCTTGGTACCCGGGGCATCGCACCTCACCTCTCCCCGCTACATGGGACACATGACAGCGCCGCTGCCGGCCTTCACCGCCGAGCTCTCCCGGCTCTTGGTGATGCTCAACCAGAACCCGATGAAGATGGAGTCCTCCCGTTTGCTGAGCTTTCTGGAGCGGGAAGTGCTGGCCAAACTACACCGTCTGGTCTACCGCGAGGGCGACGCCTTCTATGCAGCCCAGATGCATGCCAAGGATGCAGCCCTCGGCGTCATGACCAGTGGCGGTACCATCGCCAACGTCACCGCTCTCTGGCTGGCCCGCAACCGGGCCTGTGGCGACAACCTGTTCGCCCTCGCCGAGCAGGGCTATCGCGGCGCCGTCATTCTGGGATCGCGGCTGATGCACTACTCCTTCGACAAGGGGATGGATCTGCTGGGACTCGGGGGTCGCAGCGTCTGGCGTCTCGACACCGACGAGCACAACCGGCTCAGTCTGGCGGCGCTGGAACAGGCCCTTCAACAATGCAGGGAGCAGAAGCTCAAAGTGCTGGCGCTGGTCGGCGTGGCCGGCAGCACGGATTTTGGCTCCGTCGACCCGCTGCCGGAACTGGCCGCCATCGCCCGGCACGAGCAAATCCACTTCCACGTGGACGCGGCCTGGGGTGGTCCGACCCTCTTCTCGCCCCGCTATCAGGGATTGCTTACGGGGATAGAGCACGCCGATACCGTCACCCTTGACGGTCACAAGCAGTTGCTGGTCCCGCTCGGTACCGGCATGCTGCTCTGCCGCCAACCGGACCTGATGATGACGGTGAAGCGCGAGGCTCCCTACGCCATCCGCGCCACCTCCTTCGATCAGGGGCGCTTCACTCTGGAGGGGACCCGTCCCGCCAACGCGCTCTATCTGGATGCCGCCTTCCAGATGCTGGGGCAGCAGGGTTATGCCCAACTCATCGACGCCAACTACGACAGGGCGCGGCGAATGGCCGCGCTCATCGACGCCAGCCCCGCCTTCGAGCTGATGTCGGCACCTGTCATGAACCTGCTCTCCTACCGGTGCATTCCGCCCCACCTGCAAGGTCAGGTGCCCGATGTGGCGGCCAACGAACAGATCAATCTCTTCAACGTCGCCCTGCAAAAAGCCCAGCGCGCCGAAGGGCACAGCTTCGTCTCACGCACCCAGCGCGCAGTCTCCCGCTATGGCGAGCAACCGCTCACGCTGCTGCGCGCCGTCCTGCTCAACCCCCTCATCGAGGAAGCAGACATACGCGCATTGCTGGACGATCAGGTGCGCCTTGGCAACCAGATTGCCAGCCAGCTGTTCGAGTAACCCGCCGCCCCGGGAAGGAACTGCCTGCAGAATGGACGGTCTTATTCATTTGCCGTTGTCTGACGGGCAGGTACACTGAGTGAAATTTTGAGGTTAGAGCCCAGCATGAAGCAGTTTATCGAGTTCATCCCCCTGATCGTCTTCTTCGCGGTCTACAAGTTTTACGACATCTACACCGCCACTGGCGCCCTGGTGGTCGTCACCGGCCTGCAACTCCTGTACAGCTGGCTTCGCTATCGCCGGGTCGAGAAGATGCAGTTGTTCACCTTCGTGCTGGTCGGTTTCTTCGGCGGCCTCACCGTCTTCTTCCACGACGATGCCTTCATCAAGTGGAAGGTGACCGTCATCAACATGCTCTTTGCCCTCGCCCTGCTCATCGGCCGCTATGGCTTTGGCAAGAACCTCATCAAACAGATGCTGGCCAAGGAGCTCCAAGCCCCCGACCGGGTCTGGGACAACGTCAATCTCGGCTGGGTCGGCTTCTTCACCCTGTGCGGCCTGCTCAACCTCTACGTGGCCTTCAACCTCTCCCAGGAGATGTGGGTCAACTTCAAGGTGTTCGGCCTGCTGGGCATGACCCTGGTCTTCACCCTGCTCAGCGGCGTCTATCTCTATCGCCACATGCCGGCCGAGCAGAACGCAGAACAGAAAAAATAACCGCAACCAGAAAGGGATTGTTCCATGTGGTATCTGATCTACTCCGAAGATGTCGCAGGCAGCCTGCCCCAGCGCAAGCTGGCACGCCCTGCCCACCTGGCCCGCCTGCAAGCCTTGCAGGATGAGGGCCGCCTGCTGACGGCCGGCCCCAACCCGGCCATCGATGCCGAGGATCCGGCCGATGCGGGCTTCACCGGCAGCACCGTCATCGCCGACTTTGCCAGCCAGGCCGACGCCCAGGCCTGGGCCGATGCGGACCCCTATGTCGCGGCAGGGGTCTACGCCAGGGTGACCATCAAACCGTTCAAGAAAGTCTTCTGAGCCCATCGAGGCTGACAAGAAAAAGGCCGGACACTGTCCGGCCTTTTCGTATCCGATGATGACTCATGCCCTGGCCACAAACCAGGGATTGAGGATATCAGGCTTGTTGTAGCAAAGCGGCGAACCATCGAGCTGGGTGACGCTGCCCCCCGCCCCTTCCAGTACCGCCTGAGCAGCCCCCGTATCCCACTCGCAGGTCGGTGCGAGCCGCGGATAAAGCTCGGCCTCCCCCTCGGCAATGATGCAAAACTTGAGAGAGCTGCCCATGGAGAGCAGCTCGATCTCGCCCCGCTCCAGTTCGCCAAAACGGGCCAGATACTCGAGGGTTTCCTGCGACAGGTGATTGCGACTGCCCACCACGCGCCACACTTGCCCAGCGTCATGAGGGTGGGTCTGGATGGTCTCGTGCCTGCCATCGGCCACACGCCAGGCGCCAATCCCCTTGCCCCCATACCAGAGCTTGTCCAGTACCGGGGCATAGACCAGCCCCCAGCGCGGGGTCCCCTGTTCAATCAGGGCGATATTCACCGTGAACTCGCCGTTGCGGGAGACAAACTCCTTGGTGCCATCCAAAGGATCCACCAGCCAGTAGCGGGACCAGCCGAGTCGCGCAGCCATTACCTCGGGGGAGGACTCTTCCGACAACACCGGGATATCGGGAGTGAGACGGGCCAGCGCCTGAACGATCACCTCGTGGGCCCCCTTGTCCGCCGCCGTCAGCGGGCTCTCGTCCTGCTTGTACTCCACCGCAAAGGGCTGGCTGTAGATGGACATGATGGCCTCACCGGCGGCGCGGGCGATGGGCTCCAGTTCGGAAATGGCGGGTAGATACATGGAAAAGAGTTCTCGCTCAAAGGGTTGGTCAGTGTAACCGAGTGAGTATCTTCGGCTTATAGCCGTTTGCACTGACTTATACAGTGTCAAAACTGACAGACAAAAAGTGGCGCAACACAGCTAATGATAAATATGCCACTAAGGCAGATTCATAAGGATGTGAAACATGAACAAGAAAACCCTGATCGCCGCACTGCTGCTGGGCTGCCTCCCCCTGTTGAGCCAACCTCTGCTGGCCGCCGACAAGGCGGCGACCAAGCCTGTGGCCACCACCCAAGTCAAGGAGAGCGGCAAGATCAATCTCAATACCGCCAGTGCCGGCGAGCTCACCGCCCTGAAGGGCATTGGCGAGAAGAAGGCACAGGCCATCATCGACCACAGAGAGAAGCAGGGCAAGTTCACCTCCGTCGATCAACTGGCGGACGTCAGTGGCATCGGATCGGCCACGCTGGAAGCAAACCGGGACATGATTATCGTCAAGTAACCGGTTTGAATCCCTATCATCCCGAGGGCAGCCTGTGGCTGCCCTATTTTTCTTCGGGTATCATGAGCCCACTTTGTATCTTCGGACTCACTCCATGAAAAAGACACCGCTCGTTGTTCGCAAGGCCGTTCTCCCCGTTGCCGGTCTGGGTACCCGCATGCTGCCCGCCACCAAGGCCATCCCCAAGGAGATGCTGCCCGTGGTCGACAAGCCGCTGATCCAGTATGTGGTGCGCGAAGCCATCGCCGCCGGCATCAAGGAGATCATCCTGGTGACCCATTCAAGCAAGAACTCCATCGAGAACCACTTCGACAAGAGCTTCGAGCTGGAAGCGACCCTGGAGAAGCGGGTCAAGCGCCAACTGCTGGAAGAAGTTCAGCACATCTGTCCCAAAGACGTGACCATCATGCACGTGCGTCAAGGGGAAGCAAAAGGCCTGGGCCATGCAGTACTGTGTGCCCGCCCCCTCATCGGGGATCAACCCTTCGCCGTACTGCTGCCGGATGTGCTCATCGACGAGGTGGCCAGCGATCTCAAGCAGGACAACCTGGCGGAGATGGTGCATCTGTTCGAAGAGGAGCAGATCAGCCAGATCATGGTGGAAGCCGTCCCCGAGAGCGAAGTGGACAAATACGGCATCGCCGACATCAAGGGGGAGGCCCTGAGCGAAGGCATGTCCCTGCCGATGCAGGCCATCGTCGAGAAGCCGCCCCGGGATGAAGCCCCGTCCAACCTGGCCGTGGTCGGTCGCTATGTGCTCTCGGCCAATATCTGGCCCTTGCTGGAAAAAACCCCGGCCGGCGCCGGCGACGAGATCCAGCTGACCGATGCCATCGCCATGCTGATGGAAAAGGAGCAGGTCAATGCCTACTTCATGAAGGGACGCAGCCACGATTGCGGCAGCAAGCTCGGTTATATGAAGGCCAATGTGGAATACGCCGTGCGCCATCGGGAACTCAGCAAAGAATTCACCAGCTGGCTGAAGCAGTTTGCCAAAGAGCTGTAATCTCTGAATATTTACAATATAAGCAGAATAAAAAACTGGGCATCATTCGATGCCCTTTTTCATTTTATAAACAAATATTCAACCATTGATAGATAAAATATCGCTAAATCATAATATTGTAATTTAAAGTCGCTTGTTCTATAAGGATTAAGGCTTGTTCCTAGCCCTTGCATAAAATTTCTAAAAAAATATAAGACACAGGTGGAAGTTCCAATGAATAACCCGTCCAAAGGGACCTTTTTAGGTCACCCTAAAGGGCTTTTTTTGCTCTTTAGTACCGAACTGTGGGAGAGATTCTCCTATTACGGCATGCGTGCCGTGCTCGTCCTCTATCTGACCGACCTGACCGCCAACGGTGGCATGGGCTGGACCCAGGCCGATGCCCTCAAGCTGTACGGCATCTATACCGGTCTGGTCTACATCACCCCCATCATCGGCGGCTGGCTCGCCGATACCTTCCTGGGCCAGCGACGCGCCATCCTGTTTGGTGCCGTGCTGATGGCCGCCGGCCAGTTTACCCTGGCACTGCCTCACGCCATGTTCCCTGACATGGTCAACACCGTCTTCTATGCCGGCCTTGGCTTGCTGATCGTGGGTAACGGCCTGTTCAAACCGAACATCTCCACCATGGTGGGTGACCTGTATAAAGAAGGGGATCACCGTCGTGACGGCGCCTTCACCATCTTCTACATGGGCATCAACCTGGGCTCCCTCCTGGCCGGCGTGATCTGCGGCGCCGCTGCCACCGCCTATGGCTGGCAAGCCGCCTTCGTCAGCGCCGGTATCGGCATGCTGCTCTCCCTGGTCGTGCAGGCCACCATGGCCCAGCGTTTCCTTGGCGACATCGGCCGTGTGCCCGCCGCCCAGCGTGCCGCCCTGCAGCGCTCCAAGGAGCAAAAAGCGCCTCTGACCAAACAGGAAGTGGATCGCATCAAGGTGATCCTGGTACTGGGCCTGTTCACCATCATCTTCTGGGCCGGCTTCGAGCAGGCCGGTGGTCTGATGAACCTGTATGCCCAGGAGTATACCGACCGCATGATCGGCAGCTTCGAAGTGCCGACCGCCTGGTTCCAGTCCCTGAACCCCTTCTTCATCATCACCCTGGCCCCTGTCGTGGCCGCCATCTGGATCAAGCTCGGCAAGAAAGAGCCGAACTCCCCGGTGAAATTCGCCATGGGCCTGCTGTTCCTGGCCGTCGGCTTCCTGTTCATGATCGGTGCCGTGCTGGAGCAAGGTGGTGATCAGGCTGTCAAGACCTCCATGTTCTGGCTGGTCGGTGCCTACCTGTTCCATACCCTGGGTGAGCTCTGCCTCTCTCCCATCGGTCTCTCCATGGTGACCAAGCTGGCTCCGCTGCGCCTGGCCTCCCTGATGATGGGTGCCTGGTTCGGTTTCGTGGCCCTGGCCAACTATGCCGCCGGCTTCATCGGATCCTTCGTCGGCGAATCCGGTGCCATGGCCATCTTCGGTGGCATCGCACTGGCTGCCGTGATCAGCGCCCTCATTCTGCTGACCATGGCCAACCGCCTGGTCTACTGGATGCACGGTGCCGAAGGCCCGGCCAAAGAGCCCGAAGAACAAGAGCAGAAACTGCACTCCGCGACCGTTTGACCGGTCAGGACAGCAGAGACCAAACAGGGCGCCCATGGGCGCCCTGTTTGCATGTGTTCACTTCACAGCGTCAGTGGTGACGAACCTGCATCGTCAGGGCGCTGCCGCTGTCACTGCGAAACTGCAGATCAAAGGGCTCGTGCCAGCTTCGCCTGTGCAACGTGTAGCGACTGCTGCGCATCAAGCCGAGCGGCAACCCCCCTGCACGCATCAACCAGTGAGGTGAGGTGAGCCCGGCATTTGCAAAAAGCAGCCCATCCTCCTGATCGAACAGCAGGGCCGCCATGGCAAAGGAGTGACGCAGGCCCGACTCCAGCAGTTGCAGATTGAGGTAATCCAGCAATCGGTGTGGCTGGGTCAACAGCAGGCTCTCCTGTTGCTGGTATTGGCGATAGGGGCCGTTCATCAGGGATCGCACCAAGGCACCACAGAAGGCCGCATCCACACCGAGGATGGGCAATTCCATCACCAGTACCAGCAGCTTGTCGTCCAGTTTGAAAGTATCCGGGATGAAGAGATTGCCCATGCCGGCAAAAGTGACCTGCCAGGGTCCCCACTCCTGCATGCCAGGGGGGGCCAGCCAGGCGAGCAGCCGGCTGCTCGCCAGATCGTGGCCACGGAAGAAGTCGATGTGCTCCATCAGTTCCAGCTGCTGGCTCTGATGCCCGAGGTTTGTCAGGCATTGCTCGATGCTGCGGCGGATCTGCTCATAGTCATTCACCGGTTTGATGAAGAAGTCCCTGGCCCCCGCCCGCAGCGCACGCTCGATCGCAGCCATCTGATCCTGACCGGAGATGACGATGACGGGCACCTGTGGATAGCGGGCGGTGAGGCAGGCAATCACCTCATGGCCATCCATGTTCGGCATGTTCAGATCACACAACACCACATCGGGGTGATAGAGCGCTGCGGCAGAGAGCCCCTCAATCCCGTCTTCTGCCTGAAAGACGCAGGCCCCGTCGTGCTCGAGATAAGATACCAGTGAGTGGCGAAAAACCGCTTCGTCTTCTACCACCAAGATCCGTAGTCCGGCTTTTGACATCTTGACAAAGCTCTTATTAGTCAAATGGTTATTTGAGCATTAAGACTAGATCATGGGCGCTGGATACCGCCACACAATATTGTCGAGCAGCGAGCCGGGCTGGCCTTGGTATCTGCCAAGCGTTTGAAATGGTCCGACTATTTTGATCGCCCCCTTGCGCAGAGATGGTCGGCAACCGTCGCCCGGCAGCCGTTATCTCGCAGGTCGGCACCATGAATTGTATGAGGCACCGCCATGAGGGATAATGCCCTCCACTCCAGATCGTGAAGCAGACCATGACGCCAGCCGAATACAGCGCCCTCGCCCATCCCAGACTCTCCCATCCGGCCCGCAGCCTCTATACCCTGCAACTGCGCCGCTTGGTGCTGGAAAATCGGCTGGCCCGACTTAACTATCCCGAGCTTGGCCGGGCACTGGCTGTCGTCGATCCGGGCAATCCCGGTGGTTTCAGCTATCAGGTCAACGCTCGCCAGCTGACCGAACTGCTCGACGAGCTGATGGAGGCCGAACTGCTTCAGGTCGAGGCCCAGGCTGACAGTGAGCACTACCACCAGTGCCCTTTCCAGTTGCCGTTGCTGAGCCAGCGGGTGCGCAGCCCCCTGCCGGCACGCCCGTTCCAGATGCACCTGCAGTGGCGTCCGGACGAAGAACTGCCTGCTCTCGCACGCCTGTGCGGGGTGATCGATGCCAGCTACAGCGAAGAGGATCTCGGGGAGTTCATCGCCTACTGGCTCGGCCGCCCCGAGGTGTTCGACTCCCAGCACCAGTGGATGTTGAAATTTATTCGGGCCCTCAAGAGTCGGCGCTACGCCCGCCGCCCGGCGACCGTGGTCACCGGGTACCAGCAGGTCGCGCCAGCCCCGGTAGAGGCTGGCCCGAGCCGCCGGGCGCAAGAGATGATCGATGAGGCCAAACGGCTGGCACAAGCTCAGGAGCCGGAGAATGATTGATACCAGGTGGCCACGAAGTGCACTATTGACCCCCTGCCCATCCAGCCATAGCCCTAGCAGAAGGAGAATTCCATGACAGATCCGCACGACCCGATGCGCCAGGCACTGGAAGAGATCGAGGCCAAACGCCAGAAAATCGCCAAGGCCAGACAGGAGCAACAGGCTCATGATCCCGAGCTCAAGCGTCACGTCAGCAGCCTGCAGGAACGTATTCTCCGACTGCGGGCCGCAACCGGCGGCAGCCAGTACGACTACGAGACCCTGCGCAAGGAGTACGACGCCAAGGCCAATGCCGAAGTGCGCGAGTTGCAGAAAGCCGCCCGCCAGGAGCGGATCCAGAAGCTGATCGCCCAGGCCGACCTCAATCCGGACTGGATCTTCGACAAGATGGATTCCGGTGACCCGGCCCTGCAATACCCCATCGAGACAGCCCGCTACTTCATCAGCGGTTTCGAGCACTGGGAGAAGAGCGGCGGGGGCTGCATGCTGATCTACGGCGATTACGGCACCGGCAAATCCACCCTCGCGGGCGCCGTGGCCCACGAGTTGATCGCGCGCCACCAGAAGTCGGTGATCTTCCAGCAGTGGGCCTCCATCGTGGACAGGCTCTTCTTCAACGTCATCCAGGATCAGGAGGAGCGCAACCAGTACCGCCGCGCCCTGGAAGAGGTGGACCTGCTGATCATCGACGAGGTGGCGGCCAACCGCGCCAAGATGGCCGAGAGTCAGTCCAGCTTCCTCGGCCACCTGCTGCGCCGTCGTCGCAACCTGTCCAAAAGTGTCATCATCATCACCAACCACAGCCCCCAGAGCCTGCATCAGGCCATCGGTGA
The DNA here is from genome assembly GCF_027705305.1 of Aeromonas sp. QDB17. NCBI lineage: Bacteria > Pseudomonadati > Pseudomonadota > Gammaproteobacteria > Aeromonadales > Aeromonadaceae > Aeromonas > Aeromonas sp. QDB17. The sequence continues at coordinate 8,384 of NZ_JAPDBP010000030.1, read as the reverse complement.
TTTCAGCTATGAGGCGATCAAGGCGTTCAATCCGGTGGACATCCACCTGAGCGGACCCAGCCGCCGTCCCAGCATCGGCCATTACAACGGTTGATCCCGTCGGGCCGGCGTCCCTGATGTCCGGCCCTTCATATCCCCTGCACCTCACAAATAAAAACCACTCTCATTTACAGAGATCCATCCAGGCTCTAGGCTTGCTCTTTTGTTCGAGAGGGCCTGTCATGCCAACCACACTCATCTTCGGTGCCAGTCGCGGACTGGGCCGCGCCTTCACCGACCACGCACTGCAACTGGGCCACAGGGTCGTTGCCCTGGTGCGCCATGCCGATATGGCCAGCGAGCTGCATACCCTGGGGGTCGAGGTCGTCATCGGGGATGCCCTGGACCCCCTGGCCGTGACCCAGGCTTGCCGCTTGGCGGGCAGGGATGCCCGGGTAGTCTCCACCCTCGGCAGCTTTCGCCAGAGTGCACCGGTGGATTATCAGGGTAACAGCCATGTGATCGACGAGATGGAGCGCGCCGGGCTCAGCCGCCTGCTGCTGGTCACCTCCCTCGGTTGTGGCGACAGCTGGCAATACCTGCCCGAGCGGGCTCGCGCCGCCTTCGGACACGAGGTACGCCTCAAGAGCCTGGCGGAAAGCTGGCTGCAGACAAGCACCCTTGCGTGGACCATTTTACGCCCCGCAGGGTTGCAGGATGGGGAGCCCACGGGTCAGGCCATCCTCAGCCAGGGGCAAGAGAGGCATGGCCTGGTCAGGCGCCAGGATGTGGCGATACGGGGTTTGCAACTGCTCACCGACCAGGAGGCGTGCGGCCAGATCTATGCCATCGGCGATCCGGGTCTGAGTCAGCCATGATCCCTGTGAATGGCAACACGGTCAGCCCAGTGGCTGACCGTGTTGTTGCAAGGGGCCTAGTCGGTGGAAGACGCTGTCGCCCCATCATCCGGCCGCGTTGTAGGGCACGGTTGACGCCAGCGGAGCAACCAGCACGCCAGAGCGCCATACAGCAGCGCCAGTCCCCACAACTGCCACCAGTAGCGGGAGACCTGGGCAAAGTCGGCCCCCATCTGATTGAGGCGCAGGAATCCCTCGATGGCCGGCGTGCTCGGGGCCCACTGGGCCAGCCAGTTGAGGGGGGCCGGGATGAGCTCAAGGGGCCAGATAAAGCCGGCCAGGAAGACCAGCGGCAAAGAGGAGACAAGCACCACCTGGGTCGGCAGATCACGGCGGGTGAACAGGGCGCCGAGCACGATCCCGAGCCAGGTGGTGGCCAGCAGGAACGGCAGGGTAAAGAGCCAGAGTTCGCCGGGTACAGCGGTGCGGGCAATGCCGTAGTGATCGAAGCAGAAGCCGAAGAAGTAGGTCACCGGAAGGACGAAAAGAACCCCCACCACCAGGGTGCGGGCCAGCAACAAGGCCGGCACGGGGGCATGTTGCCAGTAGCCTGACTCGCCACGGCGGCTGCGCTGGTTCTGGGTCGCCCCCAGGATGCCGGTCCCCATCAGCAACACCTGATGCAGGATCAGCACGAATACCGCAGGCACCACGTAGTTCACATAGCCCATGGTGGGGTTGAATACCGGTAGCACATTGAGGGCCACCGCGTTCCAGCCCATGGCGGCCTGGGGCAGCGCCTCGCCCTGGCTCAGCAGCCTGGCCACCTTCACCTGGGCGGCGAGCGTGCCCCCCGCCTGGGCCAGCCCTTCGGCAATGGTGCCATAGACCAGGAAGTAGGAGGCATCCCCGGCATAACCCAGGGTCACGCTCCTGCCCAGCATCAGATCCCTATAGAAGTGGCGGGGAATGTGCAAGATGCCGCTCGCCTTGCCGGTCAGCATCATCTGGCGGGCCTCGTCGAGCGAACCGGCACGGGCCACCAGTTTCACCTGCGCCGTGGCATCGGCCATGAACTCCAGCTGGCGGGAAAGCTGGCTGCCATCCTCGTTGACCACCACCACGGGCTCTTCCCTGGGCAATTGATGCAGGTAGGGCTGGGGGTAGAGGAAGGAGTAGAAGAAGACGCCGCCAAACAGGGTCAGCATGATGGCGCGATCCGCCAAGAGGGTGCGCAGCTCAAGGCGCACCAGATCCCAGAATCCCATCATGGCCTGGACTCCTCATGGGGCAGGGCCGCGCCCGACGGCGTCCGGTAGCGGTGTACCACCAGCAGCAGGGGCAGCAGAAACAGCAGCAGGGCCCCGAGCTGGGGCAGGGCTGCCGTCAACGGTTGACCGTAGTTGGTTTGCCCAATCTGCAGCTCCACATAGTGGGAGATGGGCAGCAGGCTGCGCCAGAACTGGGCCACATCCCCCATGGCGCTGACCGGAAAGGTGACCCCCATGAAGGCAAATCCCGGCGCCGTGTAGGCGCCGGCAAGAGAGAGCGCCCGCGCCGGATCCCGGATGATGCCGTAGAAGAAGGCCCCCATGGTGACGCAAGCGGCCGACGCCAGTCCCAGCCCCGCCGTCAGCACCAGCCAACTGCCTTGCATGGGGTACCCAAGCCCCTTGAACAGCAGCAGACTCCACGCCAGACCCCACCCCCAGCCGATGAGCACGTGGGGCAGCAGGGTACGCCAGAGGCCGAACCAGACCCCTCTGGTGGTCCAGTCCAACCCGAGGCGATCGGTGCGGGCCAGGGCGTTCAGGCCATAGAGCACAACCAGGATCTGCCACACCGCAGGCAGCAGGGCGCTCAGCAGAAACTGGGCGTAGCTGGAATTGATGTTGTAGAGCGCGGTAACCTGGCTCGCAATGGGTACGGATTGTCCCAGGGCACCGGGCAGCGTCTTGCCGTCGGCCATGGCCGAGAGCACGCCCACCTGGCCATTGAGCGTCCCGACCACCTGGGCCAGTGCGGAGTTGACCAGCTTGGCAATCAGGATGAACTGGCCATTGTTGAACACGGTGACCTGCGGCTGAGTGCCTTGCCGGGCATCCCGCTCCAGGTGATGGGGGATCACCACCAGGGCATAGATGTCCCCCCCTCGCAGTGCCCTGGCCCCCTCGTCGATGGCGTCAAACTGCTGCGCTATCTTGAGCCCGGCGGAGCCATCGAGAGAGAACGCCAGTTGTCGGGAGAGGGGGCTGCGATCCTGATCCACCAGACCGACCTTGAGATCCCGCGCCAGGCCGGCTGAAAAGATCCAGCACAGGATCCCTATCAGCACCAAGGGGACCCAGCTCGCCAGCGCCCGGCCGAACGGGTCCTGCCAGAGCAACCGCCATTCGCGTCCCATCAGAGCTCGACCAGCACGCTCATGCCGACCCGCAGCCCGTCAACCGGCTGCAAGGGGCGCGCTTCCACCTGGAAGCTTTTCATGTCGAACCCCTGGCGGGTGTCGGTGGCACGCCAGGTGGCGAAATCCCCCATCACGGCCACATGGGTCACCTTGAAGCGCACCAGCTGATCCCCCAGGCCGGGAATACGGGCATCAAACTCGGTACCGACCGGGAACCTTGGCAAGAGGTCCTCACGGACATGGAACTGGGCCCAGGCATCCTTCATGTCGAGCAGGGTCACCACGGGGAAGCCCTGGGGAGCCAGCTCGCCGCTACGCAGCAGCACCTGGGCAACTTCCCCCTCGTGGGGGCTGGCGATGCGGGTATCGGCCAGATAGGCTTCCACTTCCGCCACGCCGCCAGCCGCCATCTTGGCCTGCTCGCGGGCCGCGATCTTGGTCTCTTCCCGCGCCCCTTCCAGCGCCATCTGGTATTGCTGCCAGGCCATGCCCTCGCTGTACTTCGCCGCCTGCCAGGCCGTCCAGGCCTCGTCACGCTTTTGCAGCGACATCACGCCATCCCGATGCAGGCTGGCAATGCGCTCGTAGGTTTTGCCATGAAGCAGGGCAGCCGCCTTGGCCTGTTGCCACTGGTCCTTGGCGGCCGCGATCTGCTGCACTCGCGCCCCCTTCTCGGCCTCTTCGGCCATGGCGCCAGCCGCGGCCTGCCCGGCCTTGGCCTGACTCAGCTTGGCCTCGATCTCCGGGCTCGCCAAAGTGAACGCCAGTTGGCCCCTGGTCAGTTGATCCCCCTTCTTCACCAGCACCTCGTCAATGCGGCCCGCCACCTTGGAAGAGACCGAATACTGCTGCGCCTCTATCTGCCCCTGCAGACGCACCGGCTCCGGCTGATAGGCCAGCCAGAAGCGCCAGCCCAGCCAGAGCACAAGCAATACCAGCGCCAGTGGCAGCAGCCAGGGCTTGCCCTGGCTCATCTTCTTCTTGATGGGGGGATGACTCATGAATTCACCTCGGCAAACGGGCGACCCTTGGCGGTCGAAACGGACATGAATAACGGAATGGAAGAGCGCGCGATCATGAGTTCACCTCGATCGCCTGACCATGCTGATACTGGTTGAAACTGTTCATCTGACCGGAGAGTGCCAACAGGCGGGCCAGGGAGATCACGTATTGATAGGCGGCGGCGGCGCGCTGGGTCTTGACCCCGGCAAGCTGGGTCTGGGCATCGACCACATCAAGGGAAGTGGAGAGCCCCTGACCGAATGCCTTGTCACGCAACCGCACGTTCTCCTCGGCCAGCGCCTGGGTCGAGGAGAGAGAGTGATACTCCTCCAGTCCCTGGGCAGCCTCGCGCCAGGTCTTCTCGACCAGCAGCTCCAGATCCTGGCGGGTCTTGGCTTGCAGCAGGTTGACCTGGAGTTCGGCGCTCTTGGCTGCCTGGACTGTCTCGGAGCGGCCATCACGACTCACCAGCGGCATGCTGACCCCGACACCAACCAGCCAGTCCGGTGTGGTCTTGGAGACAATGGAATCATCTTCATAGAGGTTGTAGTTGCCGAACAGGAAGAGCTCGGGGGCGTATTTGCCCTTCTCCAGCTTGATCATCCCCTGGGCCTGCTCCTTCTTGGCCGTCAACAGCTTGAGACCGGGATGCACCGACAGGGTCTCCTCCACGAAGGGAGACAAGGCTGGCATCCCTTCGTTGATGAAGAGGGCGGTATTGGGCTCAGCCTGCTTGAGCTTGAGCATGTGGCCGAGCGCCAGCTGGGCGATCTCCAGGCTGCGCCTGGCCTTCTGGGTATCGATACGTGCTCTGTCATAGGCAGACTGGGCCGAAAGGCGCTCCACCTTGGCGATCTGCCCCTGGGCTTCGAGCTTCTTGGCATGATCCAGATGGTGTGCCAGTCCCTGCTCGATCTCCTGCTTGGTCTGCACCACCTGCGCCGCCAGCACCACCCCGAAGTAGGTCTGGGAGAGGCTCTCGAAGGTGGACTGCTGTTTGAGCACCAGCAACTGCTCAGCCTCGCTCACTTGGGCCTGACGAATATCCTGGGCCGCATCGATGCGCCCGCCGGTAAAGAGCGGCCATAGCATCTTGACCGAACTGGTCACCACGTTCTGCTTGGTGAGGGGGGTGACGAAATCGCTCGGGCTGAGGTTGAGTGCCTGCATCACAGGCCCCAGCACCTTGCCGAATTCCGGATGATTGGCGATGGGGTTGAGATCCAGCATGTCCAGCTCCATCGGCTGATCGAGATGGGTATAGCTGGCCCCCACATCCACCTTGGGCAGGTACATGGCCTTGGCCGCCTCCCGCAGTTGCTGGGCCCGCTCCACCCCGGCCTGCTCTGCCGCCAAGCCGTCATCCTGCTGGATGACCCGGCTCCAGGCCTCGGTAAAGCTGACCGTCTGCGCCTGAGCCGACCCCAGCACGATACCCAGCAGGCATGGGCAGAGCGACTTGATGAACTTTACCGTCATACATCCCCGATCCGTTTGTAATGAAATTGTGTAGAGTCTTTGCTCAATTCAGGCCCGCTATCATAGCCTAAACCGGCTTGAGAGGGAGACTCACAAATCACCATCCCCCTCACTCGCGCCCTCCTGACCATGGTCACAGACAATATGTCCGATTTTCAAGCACTCCTGAATTTGCAAGCCTTGGCGCGACGTTTTTTTCAGAAAAAAATGGCTGACGCTCAAATACTAACCTTTTCTCCTGACTAAAAAATGCGTAATATACGCCGCCCTAAGCCGATGGTAACCGTGGAATGCAGATAGGTCCCCACACGCTTGAAACTCCCCTGATCGTGGCCCCCATGGCCGGTGTAACAGACCGACCATTTCGTGAACTTTGTTTACGTTTGGGAGCCGGTATGGCCGTTTCCGAGATGCTGCTGGCCAACCCGGATGTCTGGGATACCCAGAAAACCCGGATGAGAATGGATCACTCTGCTGAAGGCGGCTTGCGATCGGTCCAGATTGCCGGTGCCGACCCCGAGATGATGGCGTTTGCTGCCCGCTACAACGTGGAGCAGGGCGCTCAGATCGTCGACATCAACATGGGATGTCCGGCAAAAAAAGTGAATAAGAAGCTGGCAGGTTCCGCCCTGCTGCGTCAGCCAGACCTGGTCAGATCCATCTGCCGGGCCGTGGTGGATGCGGTGGAAGTACCTGTCACCTTGAAGATCCGCACAGGATGGGATCCGGATAACCGCAATGGCGAGGAGATCGCCCGAATCGCCGAAGATTGCGGTATCGCGGCCCTTGCCGTGCATGGTCGTACCCGTGCCTGCCTCTACAAGGGCGAAGCGGAGTACGACACTATCAGGGCGATTAAGCAGGCCGTATCGATTCCTGTTGTCGCCAATGGCGACATCGATAGCCCGGAGAAAGCCCGGTATGTCCTCGACTATACCGGTGTCGACGCCGTGATGATCGGCCGTGCTGCGCAAGGACGACCCTGGATTTTCCGGGAAATCCGCCATTTTCTTGAAACGGGCACCAAGCTGCCGCCTCCCGACAGGGAAGAGGTTCGCACCCTGATGAACGAGCATGTCACCAATCTGCACCAGTTTTACGGTGCCTATCTGGGAGCGCGCATTGCCCGTAAACACGTGGGCTGGTATCTGGATGAAGAAGAGGCGGGCCGAGAATTCCGTAAGCACTTCAATGCCCTGGATTGTGCAGACGCACAACTCGAGGCACTCGAAGCGTATTTCGATGGATTAGGTTAACGCATAACTAAAGAGCCGACCGAATATGTTCGAACAAACCCTGACTTCTGATGCATTGGTAACAACTACTCACAATCACGCTGCCGAGCCGACCCAACGCCCCCTGCGTGACTCTGTGCAACAGGCCCTGCGTAACTACCTGGCCCAGTTGAACGGTCAGGAAGTGATTGATCTGTACGATATGGTTCTCTCCGAAGTCGAAGCTCCCATGCTGGACGTGATCATGCAGTACACCCGTGGCAACCAGACTCGCGCCGCCGTGATGATGGGCATCAACCGCGGCACTCTGCGCAAGAAACTCAAGCGTTACGGCATGAACTGATCCCGGTCATTCTGCTGCAGTGCAGACGAAGGCGTATCCCAGCGATGGGATACGCCTTTTTCTATGCCCGGAGTTTACCTGCTCACTCCACCGCCAGCTTGATACCAAGCCCCACGAACAGCCCCCCCATCACACGATTCAGCCAGGTGGCCACCCGGGCGGGCAATCGTACATTGCGGCTTGCAAACGCGGTGGAAAACGCCAGCAGATGGCACCAGATCATGCCGTTGAGATTGAAGATGCAGCCCAGCACGATGAATGCCATCGCCTTTTGCGGTGAAGCGGGATCGATGAACTGGGGCACAAAAGCGAGAAAGAAGAGCGCCACCTTGGGATTGAGGACATTGGTGAGCAACCCCTGCCGAAAGATGCGCCCATAAGAGAGCGCAGGCAGCGCCACAGCCCCATCCACAGACGTTAAAGTGCCACTCCTCTGCCAGAGCATGGACACGCCGAGGTAGACCAGATAGAGCGCCCCCATCAGCTTGATGACGGCAAACAGCTCGGCGGAGGCACTTAACAGGGCAGACAGTCCCAGCGCCGCCGCCAACACATGCACCATGGTACCTGTCCCGATACCCAATGCCGCCATAGAGCCTGCACGCCATCCCTGGGAGCCGCTGCGCAGCATGATGAGCAGGGAGTCAGGCCCAGGCATCATGTTCAACAACAGGCCAGAAACGATAAACAGCGCCAGATCGTGGATCCCCAACATACACAGCTCCTTGTACATGAAAGAAACAGTCTATGGATCCTGAAGTACTTGTCACTCCCGTTTCCGGCGATAGTGATTATCAAGGAAGGGAATAGCGTTTGAGCCGGAGATATTTGACGCTCAACCAGGTGAAAAAGAGAGATTGAGCCGTTTGAAAGGCAGTGATACTGGCTGAATAGCAATGTTTATCGATGCAATTGACTGGATTTTGAGCATTATACAGACTTATTATCTAAAAAATAAATTTCAGGCAATAAAAAACCCCGCTCGAGTGAGCGGGGTTTCTCGTGTTGGGTGCCTGGCAGTGTCCTACTCTCGCATGGCGAATGCCACACTACCATCGGCGCTACAGCGTTTCACTTCTGAG
>NZ_JAPDBP010000029.1:0-48909 GCF_027705305.1 Aeromonas sp. QDB17 | reverse complement strand
CTACCTGAAGCAACACCGCTTATATACCCGCACACTTGGAATTATTTGAGTCTCTAAAAATGAGGGGATCTCTGAGGATCGGCGCGGGTCTCGTCGCCGTCGATCTCCTTGGCGGAAACGGTGAGCCCGAGGGAGAGCTGGTCGCTGCCCTCATGGTCCAGAGGCCCATTGAGGGAGACGGTGACATTGCCGTCGATATCACTGCCCTGTTGGCTGGCGGTCAGCTCGGCCTTCAGCACCTCGACCCGCTTGCCATTGCCATCCAGGTAATACCCCGTCAGCAGGCGATCACCGGTGAATTCGAAGGTCAAGGCGTGGCCGTCGCTGCTGATACCGCTGCCGTTGAGACGGGCCAGGGTTGCACTCTGATCCGCGAAGACGGCACTTGTTGCCACCAAGGGATCGGACTGATGGCCCACCACGAACTGGCTCTGTCCCACCACCGCCGCCGGATTGGTGAAATCATCCTCCGTGAGGCTGATGGGGGCGATGGTGAAGTCCGGCGGTGTGCTGTCCACCAGGTTGACGGTGAGATTGGCGCTCACCCGATCCCCGTCGCTGTCGCGGTACTCCAGGGCAAAGGGCAGGCTCAGGCTATCCTGGCCGTGATCCAGGCTCTGGTTCCAGACGATGCGATAGCTGCCGTCGTTGGCCAGGGTCAGGGTGAAGACGGTCACGCCCCCCGCACTGGCGGTGAGGGTCTGGCCGCTGACCTGGTAGGCGAGCGCCGTCCCGTGGCTGGTCAGGCCAAGCTGATTGAGGGCACCTTGATCGGCGGCAAAACTCACCTGCAGGTTGCCATCAAGCCCGGCACCGGTGTGCAGGGATCCGGTGGCACTCACCGGCCCCTTGGCAAGATCCGCCTCGGAGAGGGTCAGGGTATCGCTCTGACCGATGAGGGGAGCCCCGTCAATAACCCGGTTGCCCGCCAGATCCGTCACCTCGGCGCGTACCTCGTAGGGGCCCCGGATGCTGGAGAGATCCAGGCCTCTCAGTTGCCAGCGGCCGTCACTGCCCACCAGGGCACTGCCGCTGAAGAGGGTCTGGCCATTCTGGCCAACCAGGGTGATGGTCACCCGCTGCCCCGCCTCCACGTCCGTGGTACTGCCGCTCAGGGTGACCTTGTCATGGCCGAGGATGCTGTCGGTATCGAGATCGTCGATGTCGATGGCGGCACGGGTATCCACCGTCACCGTCAAGGTGTCGCTGGCCCGGTTGCCCGCGATGTCCACCGCATCGACGCGAAAATCATGGGGGCCATCGGCCAGGGTATCGGGGATCTGATATTGCCAGTTGCCGTTGCCATCCACGGTGAGCACGGCCATCACCTTGCCTTCCAGGGTCAGGGTAACGGTAGCGCCAGGCTCCCCCTTCCCTTGCAGCAGCGGTGTGGTGTCGCGGGTCAGATCATCGGTCTGGCTGGTGCCGGTGTCGCTCTCGTCCGCCAAATCCAGGGTAATGGTGGTGATGGTGTCGAGCAGGGTCTGGCCGGTGTCGCTGGCCCGGTTGCCGGCCGCATCCTGGGTATCGGCCTGGATGGTCAGGGGGCCGTCCACCAGCTTGCCGGTGACGTCGCCGAAGTTTGCCTCCCAGACGAAGCCGGGCAGCACCACTGTGGTGGTGGTCAGGCGGTTGCCATCCTGATCTATCAGGGTGACGGTGACGGTCTGGCCGACTTCCACATCCTCGACAAAGCCGCGGATGATGACGCCGGTCGCCTCGTCGGCATTGATGATGTTGTCATCGGTCTGGGGCTCTGTGATGGTGATGGCGGCCAGCAGATCCTGATCTTCGGCATAGAGCAGCTCGTCGCCCGGCTGACGCGCCTCATGGCCGGTGTCAAACCCCGCCTCGGCCAGAGTCGCATCATTGATACGATCCACCACCACGAAACCGCCGGCGCTGGAGCCAACCACGCCACTAGTGGTACCGGCCCCGGCGTTGCCCGCCGCCGTCTCTTCAAACAATTTGGTCGGGTCTGCCCCCTGGCGGATCGCCTCCTGGAGGCTCGCCAGCTCGGCATCGGCACCGGCGGGCAGTGCCGCCTCGGGCTGGGGAGGCTCGGGGCGTTCGCTGCCCGCCTCCGCCAGCTCCACCTGTCCGTCGGATTCGGTGAACAGGCGCATCCCGGGCTCCAGTTGCATGCCAAGGGTCGCACGGCGCAAAGAGCCGTCCGCATCCATCACAAACACAGCGCCCTCCACCTTGGCAATAAGAGTCGGTTTATCGATTCGCAGCTCGGCCATATATCCTCCAACGGGTAAACACAGACTTCCCAGCACATGAAGCGTAAAGGGAAAGTCTCCGTGACAGGCGGCTATTTTACCGTCAATCACCCCCTATAACCCTTCGTCATTTTCGAAAATATCGAAAGTAAATGCCGCCAACCGTCCTATTAAATTCAATAACACGCTACCAGGCCGCGAATATGCTGGAATAAAGCCCTTAATTTCTCTTTTATAAAAATAGATGGCTCTCTTGGCACCCATTTCTACGACAGCTTCTGTCACAGAGCCCCTTGACAGGGGCCATGGGGATGGAAAACCGAAGTATCGCCCCTCCTTTTTCAAGCCAAAAATTGAATTTAAATTCAATAAAATCGGTTCACTCTCTCCCGTCATACGCTGTATCTGCCCGCAGCCTCTTGCCCTGCTCCCCTCGCCAGCATGATGAACATCGTTTTTACCTATTTTCATCAAAAGAGAACGGGTGGAAATAACCCTCTGATGAGGTTCAATAATTCCACCTGGATCGCACTTCTGGCATCCCTCATCCCCCTCAATTGATCTAGCGCAACTCTCACGGGGATAAATGATTATCCATTTTACCCATTTGGTATTATCCCCCCGAGCAATTGCATAAACACCGATTTATATGCAGCCATAACAATGGATCGGCCTGCCATGCCCGTCGATGATGAGCACAGATGTCCACACCAAGATGGAACGGTCAGGCCCGACATGGACTTTTTATCTGGGAGTGATGACCGTGGGTTCATATGACAAGCTATTTCGACCAGGGCTGGCGGCCCTGCTGCTGACCGCCCTGCTGGGTACAGGCAGTCTGGCACAGGCAGACGACAGTGCCCCCAAGGGCAAGATCGAGGCGCGCAGCGAGCTGTTTGCCAAGGATCACGCCGATCAGTTCACCAGTTGGAAAGGCACCAGCGAGAGCCGCGAGCGCACCGACGCCCTGGCGGAAGATCCGCAGATGGTGGTGCTCTGGGCCGGCTACCCCTTCTCCAAGGATTACAACAAGCCGCGCGGCCACTTCTATGCCCTGACCGACGTGCGGGAAACCCTGCGCACCGGCGCCCCCAAGACTGCCGAAGACGGTCCGCTGCCCATGGCCTGCTGGAGCTGCAAAGGCCCGGACGTGGCCCGCGTCATCGACGAGAAGGGTGAGGATGGCTACTTCAAGGGGATGTGGGCAAAAGGCGGACCGGAAATCGTCAACACCATCGGCTGCGCCGACTGCCACGACACCGCCTCGAAAGAGTTCAAGGAGGGCAAGCCCGCCCTGCACCTCTCCCGTCCCTATGCCGACCGGGCAATGACCGCCATCGGCAAGCCGTTCAAGGAGCAGGGGCGCTTCGATCAGCAGTCCCAAGTATGCGGCCAGTGCCACGTGGAGTACTACTTCAGCGGCCCCACCAAGGCGGTGAAATTCCCCTGGGACAAGGGCACCAGCGTTGAGCAAATGGAAGCCTACTATGACGAGCTGGGCTTCGCCGACTGGACTCATGCCCTCTCCAAGACCCCCATGCTCAAAGCCCAGCACCCCGAGTACGAGACCTGGCGCGCCGGCATTCACGGCCAGAACAACGTCGCCTGCGTCGACTGCCACATGCCCAAGGTGCAGAACGAACAGGGCAAGGTCTACACCGATCACAAGGTAGGCAACCCCTTCGATCGCTTCGATCAGACCTGCCGCAACTGCCACACCCAGAGCAAGGAGATGCTGCAAGGGGTGGTCAAGCAGCGCAAGGACGCCGTCACCGAAATCAAGCTCAAAGTCGAGAAGCAGCTGGTGCACGCCCACTTTGAAGCCAAGGCCGCCTGGGATGCCGGCGCCACCGAGGCCGAGATGAAGGACATTTTGCAGGACATCCGTCACGCCCAATGGCGCTGGGACTTCTCCATCGCCTCCCACGGGGTGCAGATGCACGCCCCGGAAGTGGCGCTGCGCATGCTGGGAACCGCCCTGGACAAGACCGCCGACGCCCGCACCAAGCTGGCACGCCTGCTGGCCGCCAAGGGGATCAGCCACGAGATCGCCATTCCTGACATCTCCAGCAAGGAGAAGGCCCAGGCCGCTCTTGGCATGGACATGCAGCAGATGAACAGCGACAAGGCCCAGTTCCTCAAGACCACAGTCCCCGCCTGGGATGCCGAGGCCAAAGCGGCCGGACGGCTCGCACAATGACGAGGCATGCGGGCCCGCAGTGTCGGGCCCGCAGCCGGATGGAGGCTTCCTATGGGTGATTTAACAATGGATTTCTTACGACTGATGCTGATGGCAGCCATGCTGCTCACCAGCCTGCAGGGCCAGGCGGCCGATGCGGCAACCGCCCCGGCACCGACTACACATGAAGTGGAATTTCTGCGCAGTGCCGACAAGGCCTGCACCGACTGCCACAAGGAGCAGGTCGAAGGCATGCACGGCAAGCACGGCCAGGCGACCAACCCCAACAACCTGGCGCCGGTCACCTGCACCAACTGCCACGGTCAACCCTCCCCCCAACACCGGGAAGGGGTCAAGGACGTGATGCGCTTTAGCGACAGCTTCAAGGACAAACAGAGCACCGAGCGCTACCCCATCGCCGAGCAGAACGGGGTCTGCATGAGCTGTCACGAGCCCAAAGTGCTTCGCGAGGCGCTCTGGGCCCACGACGTGCACGCCACCAAGCTCACCTGCACCAGCTGCCACCAGCTGCACCCGGCCAAGGAGCCCATGGTGGCGATTCCGGAGAAGTCCCGCATCAAGCTCTGCGTCGACTGCCACAGCAAGCAGCATGAGGCCGTCAAGGCGGCCAAGGCGAACACCACCTCGGGCAAGGAGGCACCATGAGCTGCTCTCGCCGTCACTTCATGGCGGGGATGAGCGCGGGGGCCCTCATCATGATGACAGGGCCGACTCGCTCCCTTGCCACCCCCCTCGCCCACAGCCAGACCATCGACGGGGTACGCTTTGGCATGCTCCACGACGAGACGGCCTGTATCGGCTGTACCGCCTGCATGGATGCCTGCCGGGAGGTGAATCAGGTGCCAGAGGGGGTCTCGCGCCTCGAGATCATCCGCTCCGGCCCCATCGGCACCTTCCCCGATGCCGAGTACCACTTCTTTCGCAAGTCCTGCCAGCACTGCGACAACGCTCCCTGCGTACACGTCTGCCCCACCGGTGCCTCCCATATCCGCAAGGAGGATGGCATCGTCGACGTCAACCCGGATCTTTGCGTCGGCTGCATGTACTGTCTGGCTGCCTGCCCCTATCAGGTGCGCTTTATCAACCCTGTGACCAAGGTGGCCGACAAGTGCGACTTTTGCCGCAAGACCAACCTGGCGGCGGGCAAGGAGCCGGCCTGTGTGGAATCCTGCCCCACCAAGGCGCTGGTGTTCGGCAATCTGGATGACCCGGACAGCCCCATCGCCAAACGGCTGGTGAAGGAGACCACCTATCGCTACAAGCAGGCACTCGGCACCTCGCCCAAGATGTACCGCGTGCCCAAAGGGGAGATAAAGTCATGACGATGCAAGAGGCGTTTCACTTCCCTTCCCTCGTGTGGGGATTTGTCAGATCGCCATCTACCGCAGTAACAGAAGGAGGAATGGATCATGTTGCATGACGCATTTCACTTCTCCTCGCTGGTGTGGGACTGGCCGATCGCCATCTATCTCTTTCTGCTCGGCATCTCCGCCGGGGCCACCACCCTCTCGGTGCTGCTGCGCCGCAAGGGAGCCGGCAGCGAGAGCGGCATCATCAAGGCGACTGCCATTCTGGCGCCTCTGAGCGTCGTGTTGGGGCTGCTTATCCTCATCTTCCATCTGGCCCGCCCCTGGACCTTCTGGAAGCTGATGTTCCACTACCAGTTCGACTCCGTGATGTCGATGGGGGTCATGCTGTTTCAGGTCTACATGGCGGTGCTGTTCGCCTGGCTGGCGGTGGTGTTTCGGACCGAGATCGAGACCTTGCGCCGTCACCTGCTGCAAGAGAAGTTCGCCTTTGTGGATGGTCTGATTGGCTGGCTTGCCCGCATCGAGCGGCTGCTGGCGCCGCTCTTGCTGATGCTCGCCGTGCTCTTGGGGGCCTACACCGGCTTTCTGCTGTCGGCGCTCAAGACCTATCCGCTCTTGAACAACCCGGTGCTGCCGGTGCTGTTCCTCATCTCCGGCGTCAGCTCCGGCATCGCTTCCACCATCTTGCTGGCGGTCACCCTGTTCAAGGAGGACCATCACAGCCAGGGGGTGAGCTTTGTCCACCGCTTCGAGCGGCCGGTGCTGGCGGTGGAGGTGTTGCTGCTGGTCTGCTTCTTTACCGGCCTCTACTTCGGCGGCGGCCAGAAGGAGGCAGCCATGTGGGCCGCCATCGGCAGCGGCTTCTGGGCTCAGGTATTCTGGCTCGGGGTGGTGGGCATCGGTATGCTGCTGCCCCAGTTGCTGGCCCTGCTGGCCCCGGCGCCACTGCGGGCCAAAAACGGCTATCTGGTACTGGTCTGCAGCCTGACCCTGGTGGGGATCCTGCTGCTGCGCTACTTCGTGCTCTACGCCGGCCAGATGACGGTAGTTTAAAGGTATGATCACCAGCGCCAGCCACCCTCGGGTGACTGGCGCTGGTTTGTTGCTGGCCCAATGAATTTCTGGTGATGCCACACCCGTTGCTTGGCAATGTGTTCCCCCAAAGGGAGACGACGCGGCGTGTGTTGCATGACATGAATGACATCAAAGATTGATCCTGGAGGTTGTGTGCTGGCAGAGCTCGGCTATCTCTCACTGTTGCTGGCGACCGGGCTCGCCCTGCTGCAAGGGCTGCTGCCCTGGCTGGGATTGCGGCTCGCCTCACGCCCGCTGCTGGGCTGCGCAACACCGCTGGCCATCCTGGTCGCGCTCCTGCTCGGGGCAGCCCTGCTGCTGCTCGCCGGCTGTTTTGGCCAGGATGACTTCACCCTGGTCTATGTGGCCCAGCACGCCAACAGCGCCCTGCCCCTTGGCTTCAAGCTGGCGGCCGTGTGGGGCGGCCACGAGGGCTCCATGCTGTTCTTCGTCTTTGCGCTGGGGGTGTGGGGCGCTCTGGTAGCTCTTTGCTCCAGGCGGGTCGATCCGCTGATCCGCACCCGGGTATTGGCCATCATGGGGCTGATCGTCGGGCTGTTCGGCCTCTATACCCTGATCTTCTCCAGCCCGTTTGACCGCCAGTTCCCGGGACCGCTGGAGGGGCGCGATCTCAACCCCATGCTGCAGGATATCGGCCTCATCATCCACCCGCCCCTGCTCTATCTCGGTTACGTCGGTTTTGCGGTCAACTTCGCCTTCGCCATGGCGGCGCTGCACTCGGGTCGGCTCGATGGCGCCGTGGCCCACTGGAGCCGCCCCTGGGCGCTCGGCTCCTGGGTCTTTCTCACCGCCGGCATCGTGCTGGGTTCCTGGTGGGCCTATTACGAGCTCGGCTGGGGCGGCTGGTGGTTCTGGGATCCGGTAGAAAACGCCTCCCTCTTGCCCTGGCTGCTCGGCACTGCCCTGCTGCACGCCCTGGTGGTGTGCGAGAAGCGCGGGGCTTACGGCCACGCCGTGCTGCTGCTCTCCATCTTTACCTTTGCCTTAAGCCTGCTCGGCACCTTCGTGGTGCGCTCCGGGGTGCTCACCTCGGTACACGCCTTTGCGGTGGACCCCAGCCGCGGCCTCACCCTCTTGTTGCTGCTCGGCTTGCTATTGACCTGCGCCCTCACCCTGTTTGCCCTGCGGGCGGACATTCGCGCCCCCTATGCCCGCTTTGGCTTGCTCTCAAAAGAGGGGCTGCTCGGCGCCGCCATCCTGCTGCTTTGCGTGGCCTGTGCCAGCGTGCTGCTCGGCACCTTCTACCCCATGGTGTTCCAGTCGCTTCATCTGGGTTCGCTCTCGGTGGGCGCCCCCTATTTCAATACCATCTTCGTGCCGCTGGCCCTCTGCCTGATGGCGCTGATGACCCAACTGCCGCGCCTTCGCTGGCAGCATCTGGCAGCCCAGCGCCGCATCAAGGTGCTGCTCCCATGCCTGTTCGGCCTGCTGGGGGGCGCCTTGCTGAGCCTCGCCTATCCCGAGCCGCTGCGGGCAAGCTGGCTGGGGCTTGCGGCCAACGTGCTGAGCCTCTGGCTGATGGCCAGCCTGCTGCTCCCGCTCTTGCAACCGGTCGCCCTGCGCGAGCTCACCCTCAATCGGTTCGGCAGCCTGCTGGCCCACCTCGGGGTGGCGGTGTGCGCCCTCGGCATTGCGCAGGTGAGTCACCACAGTCAGGAGGGGGGCGCCGTACTCGCCGCAGGCCAGCCCTATCGGCTCGGCGCCTTCGAGTTTCGCTATGAGGGGAGCGAGCCCATCATCGGCCCCAACTACACCGCCGAGCGCATCACTCTCAGCGTGCATCAGGATGGTAAAGAGGTCGCCAGGCTGACCCCGGAGCGGCGCCACTACAGCGTGCGCACCATGAACATGAACGAACCCGGGATCAAATGGGGATTGCTCGGCGATCTCTACGTGGTGCTTGGCGAGAAGATGGGGCCCGGCGCCTATGCCATGCGGCTGCACTACAAGCCGCTGGTGCGCTGGATCTGGCTCGGCGGCCTGTTGATGATGGCGGGCGGCACCCTGCGTTTGCTGGGGCGCAAGCCATTGCTGGCAGCCCAACCGCAGACCTCTGCACATCAAGTCGCGGGCTTGCTCCCCAAGGAGGCACCATGAGAGCCCGTTTGCGCCTGTTCGTGCCACTCATGCTCAGTCTGGGGCTCGGTGCCCTGCTCTGGCTCGGCCTTGGCAACAACCCCTACAGCCAGGATGAGGCCGTCGCCGGGCGCACCCTGCCCGCGTGGCAGAGTGACGATCTGCTTGGTGGCCCCCCCATCCACACCGCGGCGCTCAAGGGGGAGCCCTTCGTGCTCAACGTCTGGGCCAGCTGGTGCCCCAACTGCCGCGCCGAGCATCCGCTGCTGGGTGAGCTGGCCAGCGCCGTGCCCCTCTATGGCCTCAGCTACCGGGACAAGGGGGATGCCGCCCGCGCCTGGCTCACCGAGGCGGGCAATCCCTATCGCGCCGTGCTGGCCGACCCCGACGGTCGACTCGCGTTGGAGCTCGGCGTCTATGGCACGCCGGAGACCTATCTCTTTGCCGGCGACGGCACCCTGCTGACCCGCCATACCGGCCTGCTCACCCGGGAAATCTGGCAACGCCAGTTTGCCCCCCTGCTTGCAAAGGCCCGCAGCAACACCGCCAGCCAGCCCGAAGTGGAAAGAGAAGTAGAGAGACAAGTGCGGGAGAGCAAGCCATGAGCCGTCTCGGCCACGCCCTGATCGCGCCGCTCTTGCTGGCCTTGAGCCTCGGGGCCCTTGCCAGCGGGGTCGACACCTATGAGTTTCGCCACCCCGAGCGGCAGACCCGTGCTCAGGAATTGGCCCGCGCCCTGCGCTGCCCCCAGTGCCAGAACCAGAACCTGGTGGAGTCCAACTCCCCCATCGCCCGGGATCTGCGGCTTGAGGTCTACCGCTGGGTGGACGAGGGACAGTCTGATGAGCAGGTGATCGCCCGCATGACGGAGCGCTTCGGCGACTTCGTGCGCTACGATCCCCCCTTCAAGCGCAGCACGGCGCTGCTGTGGGGCGGCCCCGCCCTCTTGCTGTTGTTGGCGCTCAATCGCCTGCGCAGGAGCCTGCATCGCCGGCAACCGGCGCAGGTGCCGCTTGTCGGCGACAGAGCCGAGGGGGCGCTCGCCCACGACCCCAGGGCCGAGCTGAACCGGCTGATCATGGCCGAGCAGCAGGCGGGGCTTGCCCCCCACAGCCGCCTCTACCGGGAGCTGGAGCTGGCCCGCCTCGCCAACGCCACCCCACTTGCCGAACAGGCCCTGCGCGAGCGGCTGGCCAAGGACCGCACCGCCCGTCCGCTGCCCTGGCTGCGCTCCTGGATGCTGCTTGGGGGCCTGCTGCTGGCGCTGATGGCCGGTATTTATGCCGGCACCGGCCGCTATCAGGCGTGGCAGGCGTATCAGTCGCGCCCCGATCCGCTGGCGGGATTGAGCACGCGGGATCTGCAGGACAAGGAGCTGGGCGCCCTGCACCAGCGTCTGCAAGCCAACCCCGCCGATCTCGACGGCTGGGCGGCGCTCGGCCAGCTCTATCTCTATCGAAACGAGTACGCCAATGCCCTGCTCGCCTACCAGCGCCTCGCCCTGCAAGAAGGGGGCGCCAGCGCGGCGACCCAGGCCGCCCAGGCCACCGTGCTCTACTACCAGGCGGGCCAGCAGCTCACCCCGGAGGCGCAGCACCTGTTGGGTAGCGCGCTCAAGCAGGACAAGGGTGAGGTGAGCGCCCTGATGCTGCTCGCCTCCGATCACTTCCTGCACGGCCGCTACTCCCAGGCCATTGCGCTGTGGCAGCAACTGCTCGATGAAGAGCGACCCCGTATCAACCGGACCGCGTTGATCCAGGCCATTCAGACCGCGCGGATGATGGGAGGATGACGCAGGGCAAAACGGCGATAATGCAGCGGACCATCTTCCCTGCCGGGCACCGTTTTTATCGCCATGGTCGCCATTAACGACCCCTTCATCATTCCAAGACGCCGAAAGGTGCGAAAGGAGTCGTCATCCCGCCCCTCGCCAGCATATAGTGCGCCCCCGTAGTGGCGTGTCTGGCATGGCCTGGCAGGCCTCTATGACTCCCTTTATCGGGCCCAATAGCCCCGATGCGGGGGATTTCAAGGTGCGCCAACCCATAAAATGGAAATATCCGGCCACCAGACGTTGTGAAGCGTCAATTACCGTCATATAACTTAGCCAAATGTCCCTGTGAGTCGTAGTAGAGTCAAATCATGAACCTTCGTCCTTTTCTTCCCTTGCTGCTCGGCGCCTTCCTCCTTCCCGCCAGCATGGAAAGCGCCCATGCCAACCCGTTTTCTGCGACCTCTTCTTCCACCAACAGCCTGCTCGAACCCCGCAGCAACCTGCCGCTGAGATCCGATGCCTACGTGGTCGTCAACCCGAAAACCGGCGAGACACTGGCAGAGCGCAACGCCAACCGGGTGATGTCCATCGCCTCCATCACCAAGCTGATGACAGCGCTGGTGGTACTGGATGGCAATCAGCGCCTCAACGAGACCCTCACCGTCACCATGGATGACGTGGACAGACTCAAGGGCACGGGGTCGCGCCTCGCGGTGGGCTCGCGCCTGAGCCGCGCCGACATGCTGCACATCGCACTGATGTCCTCTGAAAACCGCGCCGCCTCCGCCTTGGGACGGCACTACCCGGGTGGCCGCAAAGCCTTTATCGAGGCAATGAATGCCAAGGCCCGCATGCTCGGCATGTGGAGCACCCATTTCGCCGACAGCACCGGGCTCAACCCCCGCAACGTCTCCACCGCACACGATCTCGCCAAACTGGCTGCTGCCGCATCCACCTACCCGCTGATCCGCCAGTACACCGCCTCCGAGCAGCGTCTGGTACGCAACGGCAAGCGCCAGTTGCACTACCTCAACTCCAACCGCCTGGTACGGGAAGGAAGCTGGCCCATTCTGGTCTCCAAGACCGGTTATATCCGCGAGGCGGGGCGCTGCCTGGTGATGGGAACCCGGGTCAACAACGAGCCCGTGGTCATGGTGCTGCTCCACGCCAACACCACGGATGAACGGGTCGCCGATGCCAGAAAGATCAAGAGCTGGCTGGAAACCTCGGGCCGCATGACCCTGACGGCGCAGTCCACTCCCCAGCCCAGGCTCTTCAGCAGCCAGTAACGGCTACGAGAACAAGGGCCCCCGAACCGGCAGGTGCGGGGGCCTTTTTCATGAGTGGCAATCACCCCCTGCTGTCTCTTTCTGCTCCCCCGGTGATCCCGACCGTATGGTGCTTCGTTAAGGAGGCAGAGAGAAACCAAGGGCATCAACAGGGCCGCCACATGCACCTCAAACCCCATCTACCCGAGAAGATCTGTCCCGTCTGCCTTCGTCCTTTTGCCTGGCGGCGCAAGTGGGCCCGCTGCTGGCAGGAAGTGCGCTATTGCAGCGAACGCTGCCGTCGTCGGAAGGAGCACCCCTGATGGAGCTGCGCCTCATTCTCGGAGATCAACTGAACGCAGGTCACAGCTGGTTTCGCACGCAGGATCCCGCTGTCTGCTACCTGATGGCGGAGCTGCGCCAGGAGACGGACTACTGCCGCCACCATCGCCAGAAGGTGCTCGCCTTCTTTGCCGCCATGCGCGCCTTCGCCGCCGCTCTCACCAAGGCGGGCCACCGGGTCTGCTACCTGACTCTCGATGAGAGCGCCACCTGGCCCGATTTGCCGAGCTTGCTGGCGGCCCAGCTCGAAGCGCATCAGGCCGAGCGCTTCGCCTGGCAGAGCCCGGACGAGTGGCGCCTTGCAAGCCAGCTGACCCAGTGGGCCTCAGGCCTTGCCATCCCGACCGCTGAGGTGGACAGCGAACATTTTCTCACCCCCCGCGATGGCTGGCGACGCTACCCCCACAGCCGGATGGAGTTCTTCTACCGCGCCCTGCGAAAGCAGTACCGGGTATTGCTCGATGAGCGCGGCCAGCCCCTTGGGGGGCGCTGGAACTTCGATGCCGAGAATCGCGCCAAATTGCCGGCGACCCGACCCATCCCGGCGCCCCTCACCTTTGCCAACGAGGTGAGCGACATCGATGCCATGCTGACCCGCCACGGCGTCGCCACCATTGGCAGTGCCGATGCCGACGCCCTGCCCTGGCCCGTCACCCGGCGCCAGAGCCGCGCACTGCTTGAACACTTCCTTGCACACTGCCTGCCCCACTTCGGCCGCTATCAGGACGCCCTGAGCGAGCGGGGCTGGAGCCTGTTCCACAGCCGCCTGTCGTTTTCCATGAACAGCAAGATGCTCCATCCCCTCGAGGTGATCCGCGCTGCGCAAGCTCACTGGCAGGCCAATCAGGCCACCATTTCCCTAGCGCAGGTGGAGGGGTTCATCCGCCAGATCCTCGGCTGGCGCGAGTTTGTCCGCGCCCTCTACTGGGAAAAGATGCCCGAGTATCGGCGCACCAACTTTCTCGGGGCCGAGCGACCCCTGCCCGGTTTTTTCTGGAATGGAGAAACCAGCATGGCCTGCGTGCGCCACGCCCTTCGACAGTCTCTGGAGCACGCCTATGCCCACCATATCCAGCGGCTGATGGTGACCGGCAACTTCGCCCTGCTGGCGGGGATCCACCCTGACGAGGTGGATGCCTGGTATCTGGGCATCTATGTGGACGCCATCGAGTGGGTGGAGCTGCCCAACACCCGCGGCATGAGCCAGTTTGCCGATGGCGGCCTGATGGGCAGCAAGCCCTACGCCAGCAGCGGCGCCTATCTCGAGCGGATGGGCCACTACTGCAAGGGGTGTCACTATCAGGTGAAGGCCCGCAGCGGGCCGGAAAGCTGCCCCTTCAACAGCCTCTATTGGCACTTTCTCTGGCGCAACCGGGACAAACTTGGCAACAACCCTCGCCTCGCCCTGCCCTATGCCAACTGGGATGGCCAAACCACAGAACAGCAGCAAGCCATCCTGACGACGGCAGAGCATCATCTGCTCCACCTGGAACGGCTCTGAATCGACCGGATTTCATGCCAGAAAGTGAGCAAATGACAACATTGAGAGCCAGTTAACAAAATGTGAATAGCGATAACCACCAATGACATCGACACCAGTTGAATATCCTGTGGCGGCTGATTAAGGTGGAGGCCCCAGTCAAGGAGAGACAAGATGGACATAGTGGTACTCGGTGGTGGCGTGGTCGGTGTGACCAGCGCCTGGTATCTGGCCAAGGCCGGTCACAAGGTGACCCTGCTGGAGCGGCGTGACGGGGTGGCCCTTGAAACCAGCCATGCCAACGCGGGTCAGATCTCCCCGGGTTATGCTTCCCCCTGGGCTGCCCCCGGCA
This sequence comes from Aeromonas sp. QDB17, assembly GCF_027705305.1. NCBI lineage: Bacteria > Pseudomonadati > Pseudomonadota > Gammaproteobacteria > Aeromonadales > Aeromonadaceae > Aeromonas > Aeromonas sp. QDB17. The sequence continues at coordinate 34,787 of NZ_JAPDBP010000029.1, read as the reverse complement.
TTCCCCTCAAGGCCGCCAAATGGCTGCTGCAAAAGCACGCCCCCTTCACGGTGCGGCCCACCTCGGACCCCTTCCAGCTGCGCTGGATGCTGAAGATGTTCGCCAACTGCACGCCGGCGGCCTATGCGGTCAACAAGGGGCGCATGGTGCGGCTGGCCGAGTACAGCCGCGACTGCATGAAGCAGTTGCGGGGCGAGCTCGCGCTCGACTACGAAGGGCGCCAGCTCGGCACCCTGCAACTGTTTCGCAGTCAGGCCCAGCTCGATGCCAGCCAGCGCGACATCGCCGTGCTCGAGGAGTACGGCGTCCCCTACCAGTCTCTGAATGCCGACGGCTGCGAGGAGGTCGAGCCCGCCCTGGCAAGGGTGCGTGGCAAGGTGGTGGGGGGCCTGCGCCTGCCGGGGGACGAGACGGGGGATTGCTTCCGCTTCACCCAAGCCCTGGCTGACGAGGCCCGCAAGCTCGGGGTGAGCTTCGTCTTCAACTGCGCCATCGACGAGGTCGAGATCGCGAAGGGACGCGCCGTAGCGGTCCGTGCCGGCGAGCAGCGCTTCCAGGCCGACGCCATCGTCTGTGCCCTCGGCAGTTATGGCACCGGCTTCCTGCGCCCCCTCGGAATTGAGCTCCCCGTCTACCCGGTCAAGGGGTACTCCCTCACCCTGCCGATGACGGATGCCGAGGGTGCCCCGCGCAGCACCGTGCTGGACGAGACCTACAAGGTCGCCATTACCCGCTTCGACGAACGGATCCGGGTGGGCGGCATGGCCGAACTCTCGGGCTTCAACCTGGCGCTCAACCCCAGACGCCACGATACCCTGGCCATGGTGGTGAGGGATCTCTTCCCCCAGGGGGGAAATCTGGAGCAGGCCACCTTCTGGACCGGGCTGCGCCCCATGACGCCGGACGGCACGCCCCTGGTGGGCCCAAGTCCCATTCCCGGGCTCTGGCTCAATACCGGCCACGGCACCCTGGGCTGGACCATGGCGGCAGGATCGGGCCAGTTGCTCAGCGATCTCATCTCGGGCAATACCCCGGATATCAGCGACGAGGGGCTCACCCTGGCCCGCTACGGCTAGCCCGCTGGGCGCAATGCCAGATGCAAGAGAGGGAGTGCCCGGCACTCCCTCTCTTTATTCGTCCCTCTTCGCCGGAACTAGGCCAGCCGGTGCCAGCCCCGGCATCGACTGCCAGACCCGGGCGGGGTCAGGCTCCTCAATGGCCGCCATCATCAGCTGCTCGCTCCAGCGTCTATGGAGTTGCCACAGCGCGCAGCCCGCCTCCCCCTGCCCCTTGGTGCACTGCTTGGCCACGTCCGCGGTCCGGTAGAAGTAGCGCACCAGGGTGGTGAGCTCGGGCTCGGGCCAGCGGCAGCCAAAGTGGCGCAGCCGCTCGGACCAGAACGCAATCTGGCGTCCCTCGTGCTCCTGCTCGACCCCGTGCAGGGCGGGGATGAGATCCATCGCCTGCCACAGCGCCCCATACCCGACGAAGCGTTCATCCAGTGCCTCCAGCGCCTCGTCCAGCAGCAGCAGGGTCTGCGGCCAGTCTACGGCCTGCTGCCTGATTGCCTCCTGCGCCTCGCACACCGCCGCCAGCCAGTCCAAGGCCAGCCGGCAGATGATGGCCTCCTTGTTGGGGTAGAGGTGGTAGAGCGACTTGATGCCCACCCCGGCGCGGGCGGCGATGGAGTTGGTGTTGAGGGCCGCAAACCCCTGCTCCTGCAACAGGGCCAGGGTGGCCTGCTCGATGCGGCTCGCCACCTCCTGGCTGCGCAGTTGCCTGGGTTGGCGCCGCATGCACAGCTCGGCCGGCAGCACGTGTTGTGACATTCTCTTCCCCCGATGCGGTGTTCCCCCCAAGGGGCGACTGGTTGTCATAACTACATGATGAGACAAGGTAAACACAAGTCAAAAAAAGTGCAGCAATCACTGGCATTTTTCAGAATAGCTGCAATAACCATAGGTGCTCATATCTGCAGTAAAAACTGCAATTAACCCAAGGAGAGCGCGCTATGGATAGCAAACACCCCAATCTCAGGCTGGGCGCCATCGCCCTGCTGCTAAGTGGCCTGCTCGGCTGCCAGCAGGACAGCAGTGAGCCACCGCCCGGCAACACCCTCTATCTCAACGGCAAAATCCACACCCAGGATGGGCAACGCAGCCAGGCCGAGGCCATGGTGGTGCAAGGGGGCAAGTTCACTTACGTGGGCTCCCGCGAGGGGGCCGAGGCCTTGAAGAACGGTGCGACCCAGGTGGTGGATCTGCAAGGGAGGATGGTGCTGCCGGGCCTGCACGACAACCACATCCACCTGCTCGGCACAGTTGCGCTTGATATGTGCGATCTGGACGGCCAGAGCGTCGACCTGGATCAGCTCGCGGCCAAGATCGGCGAATGCCTGCCCCGCTACGCCCCGGCCCCCGGGGACTGGCTGGTGGTCAACCAGTGGTCGCCCTATGACGGCAACACCCCGACCGCCACCCATGCCACCCTGCTGGCGGCCCTGGATGCGGCGGCGCCGAACAACCCCGTGATGCTGGCCGGGGTCGACGGCCATGCCGGCGGCTACAACTCCCAGGCGCTGGCGCTTGCACAGGACGAAGACGGCAATGTTGTCGGCTTCAATGCCACCACCCTGGCCCCGGGCGGCGTGTTCGAGGCCTTCATCCCCTATGTGGATCTGGTAACCGGCGTGATCCGGGACGCGGCCCGCAGCGCCATTGCGGTTCCCGACACCGGGGTGCTGAGCGCGGAGGGGGAACAGGCAGCGGCCCAGTATGACAAGATACTCCCCGCCATCTCCGAACTGATGGCGTCCCGCGGCATCACGGGGGTGCAGGATGCCTGCGCCAACGACTTCATCCGGGAGCGGCTGCGCAAGATGCAGGACCAGGATCTGCTGCACATGCGCGTCACCGCCGCCACCTGCTTCAACCAGGATGACTACAGCGGCAAGCTGGACATCGACGGGCACCTGGCCAAGGCGAACCAGGTACGCGACGCCTTCGCAGGCAACTCCCTCATCAAGGCCGATGCGGTCAAGATCTTCCTCGACGGCGTGCTGGAGGGGGATCCCTTCACCAGCCCCCCCTTCCTGCCCAATGCCGGCATGCTGGAGAACTACCACAGTCCCCATCTGGCCCTGGATCCCGCCAGCGGCGAGGTGAGCATCACTGCGGACAGCGAGGATGCGGGCAGCAACGGCATAGTCAACTACAAGGAGGCGGATCTGACGCGCTACGTCACGGCACTGGATGGGGCCGGGTTTGGCATCCACATGCACAGCATCGGCGATCGCAGCACCCGGGTGGCCCTCAATGCCCTGGAGGCGGCCCGCGCCAGCAACGGGAACAGCGGCATCCCCCACACCCTGGCTCACCTGCAGGTGGTGCATCCGGACGATCAGAAACGCCTCGGCGAGCTTGGCCTCTACCTCACCTTCACCTATGCCTGGACCACGCCCCAGCTTGCCTACGACATGCTGGTCAGCCCCTTCATCCAGCCAACCAAGGCAGGGCAGTCCCTGAGCGAAGCCATCTACGACCCCATGGGCTATCTCCATGACGCCCTCTACCCGGTCGAGCGTTCGCGCCAGGCCGGCGCCGTGCTGGTGGCGGGCAGCGACGCCCCGGTGGACAGCCGGGACCCACGCCCGTTCGCGAACATGGCCGCCGGCATAGTGAAGGCGGCCGGCAGCGGCGACGACTTCCGGGCCAGTCAGCGCACCTCCCTTGCCGAGATGCTGGCCGCCTACACCATCAACGGCGCCAGGGCGGTCCGTCAGGGCGACATCACCGGCTCCATCGAGGCGGGCAAGTCGGCGGACTTCATCGTGCTGGACAGGGACCTGTTCGCCCTGGTCAAGGCCGGCACCCCGGAACTGATCGCCGATACCCAGGTCGAGCAGACGGTCTTCATGGGGGAGACCGTCTATCCCAGACCCTGAATGACACGGGCCCCGCAAGGGGCCCGTTTCTTATGGCTCATTCTTATTGCTCACAGGCGTGCGCCTCCTCCACCTGACCCGGTTGCAGGGCCAGGGTGAACAGGGCCGCCACCATGTCGGACTGGGTGATGATGCCCACCAGCTGCTCCCCCTCCACCACCGGCATGTGGTGCAGCCCCCCGTCGGAGAAGGCCTCCACCAGATCGTAGAGAGGCTGGTAGCGCCGCGCCGTCTGCACCTCCCGGGTCATCAGAGCCGCCACCTGCTGCTGTTCAAGGGCCTCCTTCCCCCTCGGCTGGTGACCCGCCCGGTCGATCATCAGGTCGTGCAGGGTGATGATGCCGACCAGCCTCTCCCCCTCATCCACCACCGGCAGCGCCTTGATCTGGTGGTGGGAGAGCAGATGCCACGCTTCCATGGCGAGCGCCTGTGGCGTCGTCACGACGAGATCCCGCGACATCACATCCTGGCAACGCACCGTCCCCACTCGCCCCCGCAGGGCGTGAAGCTGGGCCTCCTGCAGCAGCTCCTGCAGATCCTGGCGGCTGATGTCCAGCAGTTCCCCGTGTTTTTGCAGGGCAAAGTCGATGTCCTGGGTGGCGAGCCGGGCGCTCGGCTGGGGATCCGCCGTCTGGTGGCGATTGGGCGCCGCCTTGCCGCCATGGGGATAACGACGCCCCAGGGCGTGGTTGTAGAGCAAGCCCAGACTCAGCAGCAACAGGGAGTTGAGCAGCACCGGCAGCAGCACGTAGCCGACCCCGAGCGCCCGGATCCCCTCGCCGCCGATGACGGCGGTCAGGGCCACGGCGCCGCCGGGCGGGTGCAGGCTGCGGGTGAGGAACATGGCGGCGATGGCCAGCATCACCGCCAGGGCCGAGGCGATAGCCATGTCCGGCAACAGGCTCGCACTCAATACCCCCATCAGGGCCGACACCCCGTTGCCCACAAGGATGGACCAGGGCTGGGCCAGGGGGCTGGCGGGGGCGGCAAACAGCAGCACGGCGGAGGCCCCCATGGGGGCGATGAGCCAGTGCACCTCGAGCCCCAGCCCCCAGCGGCACAGCAAGGCGGTGCCGAGCAAGCCGACGAAGGCGCCAAGGGCGCCGTAACAACTCTCTTTGACGCTGGTATTGGTCGATACCGGCAAAAAATCCCTGAACTGCATGGTGCTCCCGCGGACGATAACATTTATTTCAAATGCGCAATTCTAGCCACTTTCACCCGTCCCGCACCAGCACCCCGCTCCGCCATGGCCATCATCCGCACGCGTTTTCCCTTCTTAACATTGTCTTAAGAGTCCGCTGGCACCCTTTACGCCATCCCAACACTGGAGCCCAACGGTATGACTCACCTCAACGATGCCCTGCGCCGCTTCGACGGCCAACGCCGGGTCTGGACGGCGGGACTGGAGCGAACCCTGCTCGGCTGGCTTGCCAGTCGCAGCGCATTGCCGCCCTCTTCGCAGACACCCCGCCGGATCCTGGTCATTCGCAGCACCAACCGCATCGGCAACAACCTCTTCCTGCTGCCCTTCCTGCACCAGCTTCATCGCGCCCATCCCCACGCCGAGCTGGAGCTGGTGTGCAGCCCCGCCGCTCTGCTCCCCTTCCTGGCCGATCTGCCCCTGCGGCACATTCATCAAATCCGGTTGCAGGGCAGACACCTGCCGGGCGCCCTCTCGGCACTCTCGCGTCTGCGCCGCCAGCACTACGACAGGGTCTACGTCCCCTTCGCCTCCAGTACGGATCACTTCATCGCCGCCTGGGTACAGGCCCGTGAGAAATGCGGCTTCGACGATGGCCATGGGGATCTCATCTTCCCGCGTCCGCGGGCTGCGGACAGTGAGTGCCACTACGCCCACCAGCCCCTGCAACTGCTCGGCATACCGGGCAATCCGGCCGAACCCATCCCCCTTGGCAGCCTGTTGCAGGGGCCAAGCCCGGCCTTGAGTGCGCTGCGACGAGCCCATCCTGGCCGTCCTCTGATCGGCTTTTTCACCGGCGCTCGCAAGGGCAAGGGGCTCTCCCTGCCCCAGTGGCAGCGGTTGCTTGGGGATCTGCGCCGTCACAGCCCGGATGCCCTGCTGATCCAGCTCGCGGATCCCGCCGCCCCCGAGCACCCGCTCGGGGACGTGCACGTTTCCCTTGGCAACATGGGGGAGCTGGCCCGCTTCACGGGCGGCCTCTCCCTCTTCGTCAGCGCCGACACCGGTCCCCTGCACCTGGCTGCCGCCAGCGGTGTGCCCTGTCTTGGCCTCTTTACCCAGACCGACCCCGCCCGCTACGGGTGCCTGGGCGCCCAGCACCTCAATCTGGTGATCGAGGATCGCAATGCCATCCCCCTCGACCGCCAGTGGCTGGCCGAGGCGCTCGCAAGCGCCCCTCACCCGGTGACGATGTCGGTTTCCCCCACCCGCTACCAGCCCGCCTCCCGCCCCGCCCTGCTCCCCCTCTAGGGAGCGGCCATGCACAAAAAGAGGGAAGGCTGTCGCCTTCCCTCTCTCGTCTTGATGACACTCACCGGGCGCTCGTCCGGGTGAATGGAAGCCCTCAGGCCAGCTCGGCGCGCAGCGCCCGGGTGGCATCGACCATCACCTTCAGGGCAGCGGTGGTCTCTTCCCAGCCGCGGGTCTTGAGGCCGCAGTCCGGGTTCACCCAGAGCCGGTCCGCCGGGATTTGTTGCGCAGCCTTGCGGATGAGGTCTTCAATCCAGCCCTGGCTCGGTACGTTCGGCGAGTGGATGTCGTAGACGCCCGGGCCGATCTCGTTGGGGTAGTTGAAGCGCTCGAACGCTTCGAGCAACTGCATCTGGCTGCGGCTCGTCTCGATGGTGATCACATCCGCGTCCAGCGCCGCCACCGCCTCGATGATGAGGTTGAAGTCGCTGTAACACATGTGGGTGTGGATCTGGGTGCTGTCCACCACCGGGCTTGCGCTCAGGCGGAAGGCGCGCACCGCCCAGTCGAGATAGGCCTGGTGATCCTGCTTGCGCAGGGGCAGCCCTTCGCGGATCGCCGGCTCGTCGATCTGGATGATCTTGATGCCGGCGGCTTCCAAGTCAGCCACCTCGTCGCGAATGGCCAGGCCAATCTGCAGGGCGGACTGCTCGCGGCTCACGTCTTCCCGCGGGAAGGACCAGCAGAGAATGGTCACGGGGCCGGTCAGCATGCCCTTCACCGGCTTGTCGGTCAGGCTCTGGGCAAACTTCGTCCACTCAAGGGTCATGGGGGTCGGACGGTCGATGTCACGGGTGATCACCGGCGGCTTGACGCAGCGGGAGCCATAGCTCTGTACCCAGCCAAAGCGGGTGATGGCAAAGCCGTCCAGCAGCTCCCCGAAATACTCCACCATGTCGTTGCGCTCCGCTTCACCATGCACCAGCACGTCGAGCCCGATGGCCTCCTGGCGCTCGATGGCATCCTTGATCTGGGCCTGGATGCCCGCCTCGTAGGCCTGGTCATCGATGCGCCCGGCACGCCAGTCCTGACGCAGCACCCGGATTTCAGAGGTCTGCGGGAAGGAGCCGATGGTGGTGGTGGGCAGGAGCGGCAGCTTCAGATCCGAGCGCTGCGCGTCGGCACGCACCGGGTAGGCGCTCTGGCGATCGAAGTCACTGTTGGTCAAGCTGGCGAGGCGCGACTGCACCGCTTTCTTGTGAACCCGGCTGTCGGACTCCCGATCCACGATGGGCTGGCTGTAAGCCTCGATTTTGTCCAGGGCGCCACCGTCCAGGTAGTCGGACAGCAGCCCCAGCTCATAGCACTTTTGCAGGGCGAAGGCGAACCAGCTGCGGGTCTGGGGATCCAGCTCGTGCTCCAGGGTCAAATCCACCGGGCTGTGCAGCAAGGAACAGGAGGAGGCCACCCAGAGGCGCTCGCCAAGCTTTTCTTTCAAGGCCTTGAGGGTCGGCGCCAGCTTGGCCAAGTTGGCACGCCAGACGTTGCGGCCGTTGATGACACCCGCCGAGAGTACCCACTGGGCCGGCAGGTGCGGGACCAGGGTCTCGAGCTGCTCGGGGGCAGCCACCAGATCCAGGTGCAGGCCGTCCACCTTCAGACTGGTGATGATGTCGCGCTGATGGGCCACGGACCCGAAGTAGGTGGTGAGCAGCAGCTTGCAGGGGCCGCTCAGGCGCTCATATGCCTTGAGGTAGGCCAGGCGCCACTCGTCCGGCAGGTCCAGCGCCAGGGCCGGCTCGTCGATTTGTACCCACTCCACCCCCTGGGCCGCCAGTTTGGCCAGGATCTCCTGGTAGACGATCAGCAGGCGATCCAGCAGTTCGAGGCGGGAGAAGCCGCTCTCTTTCTCCTTGCCAAGCCAGAGGTAGGAGACGGGCCCCAGCAACACCGCCTTGACCGGCAGCCCAAGGGCCTTGGCCTCTTCCACCTCGTCAAAGAGCTGGCTCCAGCCCAGCTTGAAGCGCTGGTCACGGTAAAATTCCGGCACTAGGTAGTGGTAGTTGGTGTTGAACCACTTGGTCATCTCGGCAGCGGCCGCCGCCGGGCCGGTCGGCGCACGGCCACGGGCCACCCGGAACAGGGTGTCGAGGTCGGTGTCGCCGTGGCGGTGACGGGCAGGCACGGCGTCCACCAGCAGACTGGTACCCAGCACCTGATCGTACCAGGCAAAATCCCCCACCGGCAGCAGGTTGACCCCGGCGGTACGCTGGGCCTGCCAGTGGCGCTCACGCAGGCTCTTGCCCACGGCGACCAGCTCGGCCTGGGTGGTTTCGCCACGCCAGTAGGATTCGAGGGCAAATTTCAGTTCGCGCTTGGCGCCGATACGGGGAAAGCCCAGGGTGTGTGCGAAGGTCATAGGTTCCATTCCTTATGCTCGTTTATCTGATGAGGATCTGGATTGTTTGGCCATCCAGATGTTTACACATCCAAAATGACAAGATAAGGTGGCCTTGGCTATTGAATCCTCTTCAACTGGCTCTCAAGAATTTCTCAACTGACGCACAAAGGAGCAGTGCCATGGTCGCGCCCACCCCATCCAGCCCCCCTCAGAGCAGCAATCTGGGCATCGATCTCAAACACCTGAAGACCATCAGCGCCCTGGCCGAGCAAGGGTCCCTGGCCGGGGCCGCACTCACCCTCAACCTCACCCAGTCCGCCCTCTCCCACCAGCTCAAGGAGCTGGAGACCCGCCTCAATCTGGAGCTGTTTCTTCGAAAAAGCCGCCCTCTGGTGCTGACGGCGGCAGGCCAGCATCTGCTGGCCCTGGCCCGTCAGGTGCTGCCCGCCCTGGCCCAGACCGAGCGCCAGCTGGTCGCCCTGCACAGCGGTGAGGCGGGCAGGCTGCATCTGGCCCTCGATTGCCACAGCTGCATCCAGTGGCTGCTGCCGCTGTTGCCGGACTTTCGCCGCCAGTGGCCCGGCGTGGATCTGGAGGTGGAGTCGGTGCCGGGTTTCGATGCCATCAGTGCCCTGCTTGGCGGCCAGCTCGATCTGCTGCTCACCTCGGATGTGCAGGCCCGCGGGGATCTTCACTTCGAGCCGCTGTTCGCCTTCGATCTCACCCTGGTGATGGCGCCGGATCACCCCCTCTGCCAGCAGCGGCGCATCGCACCGGACGATCTGCGGCCGGAGGTGCTGCTGGTCTATCCGGTGGAGCGGGCGCGCATGGACGTGTTCAGCCGTTTCCTGCAACCGGCCGGGGTGGAGCCCGCCCGCTGCAAACCGGTGGACAACACCTCTGTCATGCTGCAGATGGCCGCCGCCGGGCTCGGGCTCGCCGCCCTGCCCCGCTGGGCCAGCGAGGAGTTCGTGCGCCAGGGCCTGCTTGAGGCGCGCCCTCTCGGGGAGGGCATTCGCCGCCACATGTATGGCGCCGTGCGCGCCGCCGACAAAGATCAGGCCTGCCTGCAGAGCCTGTTCGAGCGCATCCGCACCCGGATGGCGGCCCAGTAAGCCGGACACAAAAAAGCCGCCAGGATCAGGCGGCTTTCATCACGGGTTGCCCGCGCAGACGAAGAGTCGGGCATCAGCACTCGTCACCCCTCGCCCCACCCTGCCTTCGCGGGCAGTTGCCACAAAGCTCCCCATCCCGGCGCTTGTAGTGCAGGCAGCAGCGCTGGCGCACATAGCCCGGGAAGGCTTCGTCCCGGGGCAGCCCCGCCTCGCGCCAACCCGTCAGATGTGCCGACGGCAGGCCACAGGATTCAAGCCAGAGGGGGGCATGGGCCCTCACCTCCTCCCGACTCACCTCCCCGAAGAAATCGGGCACCCGCACCAGGGCCGCCAGCAGATCGTCCGCCAGGAGCGGGCGCACGAAACCGGGGCGCAGCCGCTGCGCCGTCCCAAGGAGGGAGAACAGCCCCTGCCAGTGCGCCTGGAGTCGCTCCCCGGCCGTCTTGATCAACACGCCGACCTCCCCTCTGATCATGGGCTCGGCCGGCAGGGTAAAACCCGACACCACGCCGGCCTCATGCCCCTGTCCCAGCCTGTCGAGGGCAGGCACGGCCTGATGGCGATAGACGGCCACCATGGCGAGATAGATGGATTGCCAGCAGAGCATGCCCCAGCTGCGGGTGAGCCAGTAGGCGGGCCCCGCCTCCGGGTGTGCCTGCTGCCAGTGCGCATGGAGGGCTGCGGCCACCTCGGCCGACGTCGCTCCGGCGGCATCCGTCAGTGGCGGGCGCACGTCACCGACCGCCACCAGGTTCCCCTTGAGGGACGGGATCAGGCTGGCCGCCGCCGCGAACAGGGCCTGGTGATCCGAGACGAGGGCGCGTTCCGCGTCCGCTTTCTCCCGGCCAAGGCCGCGCGGCACACCGCGCCCCCTCTCCTCGCCCATTCGTTGAAAGGGCCCCGGGCGCGTGCCGGGGCGCAAGGTCAGAATGCGTATTTGAGTCGCGCCTCCACGCTTCGTTCGGCCCCGAACCAGCAGTTGTTCTGGTCGTAGCAGGAGTAGTAGGTCTTGTTGAACAGGTTGCTGGCGCCAAGCGATACCCCCATCCCCTTCAGGCTTGCGCTGAGGGCGGCGAGATCGTAGGAGGCGGACATGTCCATCAGGAGGTAGTCCGGTACCTTGTCGGTGTTGGCGGCATCCATCTCGGCCTCCCCCACGTAGCGCAGGCCGGCGCCCACTCGCATCCCCTCGAGGTTGCCGCCGGGGTAGTAGTTGCTCCACAGCGACGCCATCTGTCTGGGGACCCAGACCGGCGTCTTGCCCTGCAGCGTGGTGGTGTCACGCGTGATCTCCATGTCCATCAGGGTGTAGTTGAGGGCCAGATCCAGCTGGCTGGTGAGATCGGCTCTCCCCTCAAGCTCGATGCCCCTGGAGACCGTCTCCCCGGTCTGCAGCTTGGGCCCGTAGACATTGTCCGGATCCGTCACCAGGGCGTTCTTCTTGGTGATGTGGAACGCCGACAGGGTCGCCGTCTTGCTCATGTCGTCGGAGAGGAACTTGACGCCCCCTTCCCACTGATGACCGGTTGCCGGTTTGAACGCCTGGCCCTGCTTGTCCGCCCCCGGCACCGGCTCGAAACTCTCGGCATAGCTCGCATAGGGGGAGAAGCCGCCATCCAGCTCATAGAGGGCGCCGACGCGGAAGGAGAGGTTGTCCTGATCGATGTGGGCCAGGGACTGGCTGTCCGCCCCCTGATAGAGGGTCCGGCTGTCGGTGTCCATCCGGTAGCGGTCGTAGCGGGCGCCGCCGATGGCCACCAGCCGATCGAGGCGCACCTGATCCTGCAGATAGACGCCGGTCTGGGACTGACGGATCACCTTTTTATCCTGGTAGTTGAAAGTGAGTGCCCCTGGGACTATCTGGCTATGGTTCGGGTTGAAAATGTCGATGCTGGGCGCCGAGTAGTCGAGGGTATCCCGGTAGAGGATATGGGCATCCAGGTACTGGTAATCGACCCCGAGCAGCAGGTTGTGCTGGGCAGAGCCCGTCTGTACCTTGCCCGCCAGCTGGTTGTCGATGACAACGCCCCGGGACTCTTCATCGGTGAGATAGGCGTTGCGGGCCAGGGTGCGGTTGTCCGCCGCCAGGGCCGCGTTGTAGGTGTTGCGCTGATAGGCGGACGCATCCATGTAGCGGGCATTTTGCAGCACCTGCCAGCGCTCGTTGAAGTCGTGGCTCAGCTTGTAGCCCAGCAGGGTCACATCCCGGTTGTACTCGTTCCAGTTCTCGTCACCAAGGAAGGTGTCGCTGCCAAGCTGCCCCAGGGGGTTGGACTTGGCCGAGCCGCTGGCGGGCACGGTGGTGTAGATGCCGGCCTCGGGATCCTTCTGGTAGTAGAGGTTGAGGTTCAGCAGGGTGCGCTCGCCGAGCTGCCAGTCCAGGGACGGCGCAAAGACGTAGCGCTCCTCCTTCGAGGTCACCGCCTGGCCATCCTTCTCCCGGGCCAGTCCCACCAGCCGATAGGCAAGCTGCTCGTTGATGGCACCGGTGCTGTCGAGGGTCATCTCCTTGAGGGTGCCCGTGCCGGTCGCCACGCTCACGTTGTGCTTGCTCTCCCGCTGGGGGCGCTTGGCGATGAGGTTGACCATGCCGCCGGGGGGCATGCTGCCATAGAGCACCGATGTCGGCCCCTTGAACACCTCCAGCTGCTCGATGGCCACCGGATCGATCTGGGGTTGCAGGTTCCAGTCGTTGTACTGGAGCAGCAGGCCGTCATAGAAGTTCTGGTAGTTGTCAAAGCCACGGATGTTGAACAGATCCAGCCGGTTGACCGCCCCGCCCCGCAGCTCGGTGTTGACGCCGGGCACGTAGCGCAGCGCCTCGCTCACCGAGCTGACGCCGCGCAGCGACAGGGTCTCCCCATCCACCACCGAGATGGCCTGGGGCGTCTCGATGGGGTCGAGCCGGGTCTTGGTCGCGGTGTTGCGATAGGTCTGGCCGAGCACGGTCAGGGTCTCGTCGGCGGTGGCCGTATCCTGGCTTTCGGGTGTGGCGGCCTGTACAGAGCCTGCCAACAGGGTGGAGATGGTCACGGCGACCAGGGTCAAAGGGGGGTGAACAAGCTGCATCTGATCCTCGATTACTTACTGCATATGAATAGTAACAAATATCATTTGCATTTTATTGTTCTATTTTGCCCCGATATTAACAATTTGGGGCATGTTGGCGGGGAAGCGGGGAAAGCGAGGGTGGCAGGCACGCCATCTGCTATCGGAGGCAACATGGCAACGCCGTCGAGGCTCTCTGAGAGGGTCCATCATGGCCGCCTGATGAAGGTCACCGCCTTCACTTGCACAGCAAATTAGCAAGTAACCATCACATATTCAGAACATGGCAGCATTTTCACCCCCATATTCACACTCATCAGACAAGTATGGTCGCGATCTCCCTCCCCTTGTTGATCCTGGTCAATCGCTATTGATAAATGAGGCGATAGCATGCCCACCCTTTTATCCGCCCTGATTGAGACAATACCAAGCCATCAGCACACGCCTATGAATGAGACCGCCCACCAAAATCTGCACTGCGATACCCAGCTCAACGTCACCTTCGGAGTCATCATCCTGACCCTGCTCATCGCCCTGATGGCCGTCAGTGTCAGCATCCGGACCTCTGCCGAGCGCAAGTACCACAAGGTGGCGGCCATGTTCGTGCACAACATGGCGACCCAGTCCATCGAGCCACAGTTCAAGTCACTGGAGCATGTCCTCAACGAAACGGGCAGTGTCATCGATGAATCAGGCCTGGATGCCTTCCTCAATGAGGATCACACGCCCCTTGGCCTCTCCCTGATGCAAACGTTGGCGCTCACCCCCTATGTGAAGAGCATCCTGCTCGCCGATCCGCAGGGGCGGTTCAACGCCATCCCCCATCTGCCGGTCGGGGAGCACTTTGATGCCAGGGAGCGCCCCTGGTTTCTCGCGGCCGCCGTGCGAACCCTCTTCGTGCACTACACCGACCACTACACCAGCAAGTTCGATGACAAGAGCCGCAGCGTCTCCGTCTCCCGCCCCCTGCTCGACAAGGAGGGGTTCTTCCTCGGCACCCTGGCCATGAACGTGGATCTCGAGCAGATGAGCTATCCCCTGCGTCAGCTCATGAGCCCTCTCAAGGGGGAGTTCTACCTGGTCGATCGGGCGGGCGACATCCTGCTGCATTCGGATGTGGGGAACCTGTTTCGCCATCGCGTGGACCGCCGGCTCATCGAGCAGATGACCAACGGCGCCGACCACCTCTTCGATGCAAAGCGCCAGACCCACCTCTACTACTACTCCTTCTCCAACCCGGACTGGTTCGTCATCTATGCCGTCAGCGATGCCAGGTTCAAGGAGGTAAGCAGCAGCGAGTCCCACCAGCTCCAGATCACCCTGGTGGGCTGCATGCTGATCTGCCTGCTCTGCTGGTGGTCCTTGCGTCATGTGCTCAGCAAGATGATTTTCGAGATCATCGCCCTGATGCGCACCGGACGCATCCACGCGGGCAAACCGGGGGATCAGTTGCGCCAGGAGATCCAGAGCGGCCATCGCCAGATGCTGGAAGCCGTGGAGGCGTCCAACACGGATGCCCTGACGGGTCTGTTCAATCGCCGCTGCTTTGACAAGGCACTCGACGACCAGCTGATCGCCGGCCGCCCTTTCTGCCTGGGGTTGATCGATCTGGACAACTTCAAATCCATCAATGACACCCACGGCCACCCGGTCGGTGACGACGTCCTGCGGGCGGTTGCCCGGGAAGGGCGGCAGATTGCAGGCCAGGAGGCCACCCTCTACCGCTACGGCGGCGAGGAGCTGGCCATCATCATTCCCGGGGAGGACAGCACCAGAGCACTGACGATGCTCGAGCAGTGGCGCACCCAGGTGGCACAGCGACCATGGCGCGAACCGGACCTGGTGGTGACCTTCTCTGCCGGGCTGGGACTGTGGCGACAGGAGTCCGCCGAGCAACTGCTGGCGCGGGTCGATCAGGCGCTCTATCAGGCCAAGGATGCCGGCAAGAATCGGGTGCACCATGCCGACTGATCCCCTGGCACAGCGTCTGCGTCTGGCCATCGTGCTCGGGCTCCTCTTGCTGGTCGGCCTCACCGCCCTCAACCTCCTGCAGGCGGCCAGCGGCCTTCGCAAGGACAACGCGCGCAGCCTGAACCATGCTAGGGCCATGATAGAGAGTGCCATCAACGACAGTCAGTCCCTAGTCGAGGCCGCCCACCCCCTCGCCATGGGCCGCTGCCAGGATGAGCAACTGGCCCTGCGCGACCTCATCACCGCCTCCCCCTATGCGCGGGCACTCTATGTGCTGGAGGGGCAGCAACTGCGCTGTACCACCCTGCACAGGCCCATCCTCACCCGGGATATTCCCCGTGGCCCGGCGGGCAACCAGACGCTGATCCTCGCCAGACACAGCCCCATCACCGGGCAGACCGCCATCCTCTACCGTCAGCCATCCGGCGATCGCACCCTGCTGGTGGAGCTGGACGGCTTCCACATCTTCGGCGCCTTGCAGGCCGTGATGGGAGAGGACAACCTCTTCTTCCTCCTCGGGGACCAGGCCCTCGATGGCCACGGCAGGACCCTGCCCGCAGCCCGCCTGCTGGAAGGGGGACAGCGTCTGCAACAGAGCGAGCCCACCGCTCATCCCTATCGCCTGGTGGCGCTCAACGGTTACAAGGAAGTGCTGGCGTTTGCCTGGGCGTACAACCAGGAGAACCTGCTTGCCGCCCCTGTGCTGGCGCTGTTGCTGGGGCTGCTCACCTTCTATCTGAGGGGGCGCAGCGGCTCCCCCCGCAGCGAGCTTGCCAGAGCCATGGCGGCCCGGGAGTTCATCCCCCATCTGCAACCCGTGATGGACAGGCAGGGGCGCCTGCGCGGTTGTGAAGTGTTGATGCGCTGGCGTCATCCCACACAAGGGATGATTGCCCCCAACCACTTCATCCCCCTCGCGGAGGAGTGCGGCTACATAGTGCCGATGACTCGCCAGTTGATGGCCCAGACCCGGGATTATCTGGTCGGGGTGGCCGACAGGCTGCCCCCCGGCTTTCACGTCGCCGTCAATGTCTGCGCCCAGCACTTCAAAAACCAGGACATCGTCGCCGAGTGCCGCGACTTTCTTCGCGCTTTCCCGGGCCAGGATCTGCGCCTGGTGCTCGAGGTGACGGAGCGGGAGATGGTGGATGCGGACGAGCAGACCCGCGCCATCTTCGATGCCCTGGACGAGCTGGGCGTGCTCATCGCCATCGATGACTTTGGCACCGGCCACTCCAGCCTCTGCTATCTGCAGATGTTCCATGTGGACATCATCAAAATCGATCGCAGCTTTATCAAAGGAATGAAAGAGGAAGGCCCCTCCCGCCATATCGTCGAAAACATCCTGGATCTCGCCCATCGCATGGGGCTGGCTCTGGTCGCCGAGGGGGTGGAGACCCAGGAGCAGGTCGAAATGGCACGCCACTATGGCATCGACTACCTGCAGGGCTTCTACTTCGCCAAGCCGCTGCCACCGGCCCAGTTCACTGATCTCCTGGCCAGCGCCACACGCCCGGAGCCATCCCGGCGCCATGCCGGGGTGAGCCTCCTTCCCTAACGGGGGGCGACGGGCAGCCAGTACTCCATGGTGGCGTCGGGCTGCTGGCCGTCAAAGCCGGGGGCATAGCGCTCCAGTTCGAAACCGTCCAGCCCCCGGTATGCCGACTCCGGCAGCCAGTGCAGGATGAACCAGTGCAGGCTCTCCCCCAGCTGGGCAATGGGTCCTTTGTGGGTGAGCACGGCATACTCCTGGGCCGGCACGTTGAGACTCGACAGGCCGGGGGGCGTAGGCGCCGTCGTGGCCACTCCGGCCCAGTAAGGCAGCCGCTCCCCTGCCCCCGACACATCCACCACCCCCAGCCATTCCCTCGACAGGTCCAGCGCCCCCGTCTCGCGCAGCGCTCGCCAGATGGCGGGCACCGTCTGCTGAAAATCCGGTGAGGCATCGAACAACCCCCGGATCGTGCCCCTGACCCCCTGCAAGGTGAACGCCGGCAGGCTCTCTATGCGCACCTGCACCAGGTTGGGAGAGGCAGAGCGGGGGACCGCCGCCCGCACCAGGGGCGTGCGCAGCCCCAGCCGCAGGCCCCGCTTGCGATACGCCAGCGGCGAGCAGCCAAATTGCTGCTTGAAGGCGCGGCTGAAACTCACTTCGGAGCCAAACCCGTGATCCAGCGCCACATCCAGCACCCGCAGCCGGGTGGAGAGCAGCGCCTCCGCCGCCATGCTCAGCTTCAGCTCGCGCACATAGTGAGCCACCGTCTGGCCCGTCTCATGCAGGAATACCCGTTGCAACTGCCAGCGGGACCAGCAGCTCTGCCGGGCCAGCGCCTCCAGGGAGAGCGGCTGATCCAGATTGGCATGGATGTAGTCGAGCACTCGCTCGATGCGGGTGAGGTGGGCGCGCGCCTCGGGTGCCGGCTCACGGAGTGGGTGGGGAGAAGTCGGTGTCATGATGCGCTTGAGACCACGCCAGCAGAGGGCGCTCTGGCCCGGGAGGGCCACATTAAACAGGGGTGTCGCGCCGACCGCAAGGCCGGCGCACCGCCTGGCTATTCATCCCGCCTCGCTCAAGGTAGACGGCTCTGGCCATGCTCGGCAAAGTGGCTGCGAAGGGCGCTGATCACCCGCCGCACCTTCTCCGGGATCTCCCGCTGGGGGGTGATGGCATGGATCTCCATGGGAGGGGCCAAAAATCCCGGCAGCAGCGCGAGCAATCGACCGGTGGCGAGATCTTCTTCTATTTCACCTTCCGGTTGCAGCGAAATCCCCTGCCCTGCCAGGGTAAACTGGCGCAGGGGCAAGACGTTGTTGCACAGCACCCTGGGCTTGGGCTTGATCTTGTGGGCCTCCCCCTTCTCGTCCAGCAGCAGTATCCCGCCCCCCAGCATGTCCGAGGCCAGCCAGTCGTGGGCCAGCAGATCCGCCGGGCTGCGCGGCGTGCCCTTGCGTGCCAGATAGGCGGGCGAGGCACACAGCAACATCCGGGTCTGACCCAGTCTGCGCGCCACCAGGGTGGAATCTTCAAGCGTGCCGACCCGCAGCGCCACGTCGATGCGATCCTTGATGAGATCCCGCTTCTCGTCGTCGGCAATGATCTGGATGCCCAGGCCCGGGTGCGCCTGCAGCAGTGGCGAGAGCGCCCGCGCCAGAGGCTGGCCCGCCATCCCCACCGGCGCGGTGATCCGCACTTCTCCGAGCAGGCTGTCGCGCACCTCCGAGAGGCGCAGCTCGGTGTCGTTCAAGGTCTGCTGCAACGACTGGCAACCCTGCCACACCACCTCCCCCGCCTCGGTCAGGCTGAGGCGGCGGGTGGAGCGGTGCAGCAGGGGCAGGCCGAGCTGGCTCTCCAGTTGACTGATATGCTGGCTGACGGCGGACGGGGTCATGCCGAGGGCCTTGGCGGCGCCGGTCATGCTGCCCGCCTCCACCACGGCGGCGAAGATGGCGTAGCGTCTGAGCTGATCCATTATGAAACCCTGCTTACAAGTGAATGCAATTTTAAGTGGATTATTAAATCACACTCGGGGGCGTAGGATAGCCCCATTCCCACAGTGAAGGAGAATTCCCATGAAGATTGCCCTCATCGGTGCCAGCGGTTTTGTCGGTTCAGCCATCCTCCAGGAGGCCGTCAGCCGCGGCCATCAGGTCACCGCCATCGTGCGTGACGTGAGCAAGGTCGCCGCCCATCCCCTGGTCACCGCCGTGGCGGTGGACGCCCAGGACAGCCAGGCACTGGCCAGTGTGCTCAAGGGGCACGATCGGGTGATCAGTGCCTACAACCCGGGCTGGAGTGCCCCGGACATCTACGATCAGTACCTCAAGGGGGCCAGCGCCATCGTGGCCGCCGCCGTCGCCGCCAACAGCTGGTTGCTGGTGGTCGGCGGTGCCGGCAGTCTGGAAATCGCCCCGGGCGTGCAGCTGGTGGACACCCCGGAGTTCCCGGCAGAGTGGAAGCAAGGGGCCCTCGCGGCCCGGGATGGTCTCACCGCCCTTCGCCGGGAAACCACCCTCGACTGGCGTTTCGTCTCCCCGCCCGTGTTCCTCGAACCCGGCGAGAAGCGCGGCGGTTACCGCCTTGGCACGGATCAGGTGTTGTTCAGCGGCGAGCAGCCCGCCGGGATCACGGTCGGCGATCTGGCGGACGGGGTGCTGAACGAGGCGCAAGCACCGGCTCACCTGCGCCAGCGTTTCACCCTGGGTTATTGAGGAAAGGCGCGCCAGCAACCCTTCCCATGACAGTCACACGGAGGGAGGCGGATGCCTCCCTCCGTCTATCCCGTCACGCCAATGTCGCTCTCGCCCGGTACGGCAGATCGCCGCCTGAGCCGCCCGTTGCTCGTTCCATTCGCTCAAGTCCGAATTCCATTTCGAATTTTGTATATAACTAAGAATATTTTGTTGCTTCCACCTTATAACCTCGAACAGTAGCATCACCCTCAACCCAAACGGCGCCACTCAAGAAGAGTGCGCCCCGGTTTCGCAACACCCCGCACGCCGGGGCACGCAGACCCCGTTCACGGAAAGTGAGGAGATGCCCATGACCACCCCATCATTGCCGATCATCGATCTCGCCGCCCTCAAGGGCACCCCGGCTGCACGCAGCCGGATGCTGGCGCAGCTTGGCCAGGCCGCCCGCGAAGTGGGCTTTTTCTATCTGGTGGGCCATGATCTGAGCGAATCGGCGCGCCAGGAGACCCTGGCGCTCGCCGCCCGCTTCTTCGCCCTGCCACTTGAAGAAAAACTGGCGGTGCAGATGGTCCACTCCCCCCACTTTCGCGGCTACAACCAGGTGGGGGCAGAGCTCACCCGGGCACGGCCGGATCTGCGGGAGCAGTTCGATATCATGAACGAGGCCCAGGCCCTGCCTGTGGCGCACATTCGTGAACCCTGGCAGCGCCTCATCGGCCCCAATCAGTGGCCCGCCGCCCTGCCCGAGATGAAAACACGTCTGCTGGCATGGCAGGATCGACTGAGCGACATCACCCTCACCCTGCTGGACGCTTTCGCAGAGGTGCTGGGGCAGCCCGCCGGCGTATTTGACGAGAGCATTCGCGGTGCCCCCTACCAGCACATGAAGCTCATTCACTACCCCGGACAACCGGAAGGCAGCAGTGGTCAGGGGGTAGGTGCCCACAAGGATCCCGGCTACCTGACCCTGGTGATGCAGGACGATCACTCCGGGCTCGAGGTGGAGACGGCGGATGGCTGGATCCCCGCGCCCCCCTTGCCGGGCGCCCTGGTGGTCAACATCGGCGAGCTGCTGGAGCTCGCGTCCGACGGCTACCTCAAGGCCACCCTGCACCGGGTGGTGAGCCCCCCTCCCGGGGTATCGCGCCTCTCCTGCGCCTTCTTCATGGCGGCAAGGCTGGATGCGACTGTGCCACTGCTTAGCCTCTCCCCCGAGCTGGCGGCGCTGGCCGAAGGGCCCCAGAGCGATCCCGCCAACCCGCTCTTTTATCAGGTGGGGGAGAACGTGCTCAAGGGGAGGCTGCGCTCCCACCCGGATGTGGCGGCCCGCCACTATGCAGGCGAGCCGCAGCGCGAGCCAGCGCTAGTCTGACAACCCGCCACTCGACATTAAAAAAGGGGCGCGATGGCGCCCCGGATAACACAAGCAGTCGGGCAACGACCTGACAATGACGGAGTAAAAAAATGAAATTCAAGACCATGAGCGTGCACAGCGGCCAGCGGATCGATCCCCAGACCGGCGCCCTCACCACCCCGCTCTACCAGAGCAGCACCTTCAGCTACTTCAACGCCCAGGCGGGCAAGGAGCGCTTCGCAGGTCAAGCCCCCGGCTTCATCTACAGCCGCTTTGGCAACCCCACCACCGCCGAACTGGAGCAGAAGCTGGCAGCCCTCGAAGGTGCAGATGAGGCACTGGTGGTGGCAAGCGGCATGGCGGCGGTGAGTGCCATCATGTATGCCCTGGCAGACAGCGGTGATGAAGTGGCCTATATCGGCCCCCTCTACGGCGGCACCGATGCCTTCCTCAAGCAGACCTTCAGCCGCGCCGGCATCAAGATCACCGCCTACGAGAGCGATCAGGCGCTGCTGGCCAACATCCGCCCCGCCACCAAGGTGGTACTGTTCGAAACCCTGACCAACCCCACCCTCAAGGTGGTGGATCCGCGGGTGGTGGTGGAGGCGGCCCGCAAGGTGGGTGCCATCACGGTGTGTGACAACACCTTCCTTACCCCCTATCTGCTGCGCCCGCTCGAGCTTGGCATCGACATTGTCATGCACAGCGGTACCAAGTACCTGGGCGGCCACGGCGACATCATCGCCGGGGTGGTGGCGGGCTCTCACGCGCTGATGAAGTCGATTCGCACCGTGGCCCTCAAGCACATCGGCTCTCCCATCGGCCCGCAGGAGGCCTACCTGCTGCAACGGGGGGTCAAGACCCTTCCCCTGCGCATGGATGCCCACCTGCACAACGCCCAGAAGGTGGCTGACTTCCTGGCCGCCCATCCAGCGGTGAAAAAGGTGATCTACCCAGGGCTGGCCAACCATCCGGGCCACGATGCCCTCGGCGCCTTCGCCAGCGGCTTTGGCGGCATGGTGAGCATCGAGCTGGAAGGCGGGTTTGAGCGCTGCGCCACCCTGCTCGACAACCTGCAACTCTTCGTGCAGGCGGTGAGCCTCGGCGATCTCGAGAGTCTGGCCTGCCATCCGGCCAGCACCACCCACGCCGCCATGGACGAGGCGAGCCGCCTCGCCGCCGGAGTCAATGACGATCTCATTCGATTCAGCATCGGGGTGGAAGACGCCGACGATCTGATTGCCGATCTGGCCGCCGCCCTGGCCCTCCTCTGATATCCAGTGGCGATCCGGGGGAGTGACGCAATAAAAAAAGGGAAGGCAATGCCTTCCCTTTCTCTTTTCTGCCCGGCGCCCTCATCAGGCGTCGTGGTAATCCTGGCAGGCGCTCAGGGTGTTCTCCATCAGGCTGGCGACCGTCATGGGGCCCACGCCCCCCGGTACCGGCGTGATGAAGGCGGCGTGATTGCGCGCGGTTTCATACTCCACATCTCCCACCAGGGAGCCGTCCGCAAGGCGGTTGATGCCCACGTCGATCACCAGGGCACCGGGTTTAACCCACTCCCCCGGAATGAAGTTGGGCTTGCCCACCGCCACCACCAGCAAGTCGGCCCGGCGCACCTGGGTTTCCAGATCCTGGGTGAAGCGGTGACAGGTGGTGGTGGTGCAACCGGCCAGCAGCAGCTCCAGCGTCATGGGGCGCCCCACGATGTTGGAAGCCCCGACCACCACCGCATGCAGACCATGGGTCTTGACGCCGGTGGTCTCGATCAGGGTCATGATCCCCTTGGGGGTGCAGGGTCGCAACGCCGGGATCCGCTGGGCCAGACGACCCACGTTGTAGGGATGGAAGCCATCAACGTCCTTGTCGGGACGAATGCGCTCCAGCACCTGGGTGGTATCGCAGTGGGCCGGCAAGGGCAACTGCACCAGGATGCCGTCCACTTCCGGATCCTCGTTGAGCTGGTCGATCAGGGACAGCAGCTCTGCTTGTGTCGCCGTGGCGCTGAGGTCATAGGAGCGGGAGACAAATCCCACCTCTTCACAAGCGCGACGTTTGCTGCCCACATAGACTTGGGAGGCCGGATCCAGCCCCACCAGGATCACCGCCAGACCCGGTGCCCGTTTCCCCTGCGCCAACCGCTGTTGGACTTGCGCGGCGACCTGATTGCGAATCGTTTGCGCAACCTGTTTTCCATCAATGATTTTGGCAGACATCGTTCTTCACTCACCATGTGTTCAACTGCGGCGCATTGTCGCATTTTTTTGGCGCGGGTGTTAGCGGCTCTCGCAGGGAGGGCAATAAGTAGGCACTTGAATTTACTGGTGGAAAAAGTCGTTGACGCTGACTTTGGCGCTTGGGTATGATGCCCGCCCGTTGCCCAGTGGTGCCGCCGAAGGTATGCTGGATGGCGAATTTTCGGTGATTAGCGCAGCCCGGTAGCGCATCTGGTTTGGGACCAGAGGGTCAAAGGTTCGAATCCTTTATCACCGACCAGGTTCATCGGGAAATCCCCGGATTTCTTGATACAACGCGCCCTTAGCTCAGTCGGATAGAGCAACGGCCTTCTAAGCCGTGGGTCGCAGGTTCGAATCCTGCAGGGCGCGCCATCGATACACATGAGTTTGATTGCTGTATCGAAGGCAGATTTCAGTGGTGGCTGTAGCTCAGTTGGTAGAGTCCCGGATTGTGATTCCGGTTGTCGTGGGTTCGAGCCCCATCAGCCACCCCATCATTCCCCTCCAGGCTGGGATCAGCCTGATGAGACAGCAGCACGCTGTCTGTTTGGACCGGCCACTGGCCGGTCTTTTTGTTTCTGCGCCGCCCGCTTTTTGGCGCAACACCCCCACCCCATCCTCTGGCGCCGTCGCCCTGCTCAGGATGCAATCCGGACCGCCGTCACAAAAATGGGGTTTTCTACCCCGCTCAAGACAAGCCCTCCCCATGCCATGACCCAGCGCAAGTCCAGGTCTGATCCTTCGTGTTATGGATAAAAAAATTGATAACACGGCTGCCAGGGCGCTCCTTCCTTCTCTTATCCCTTGTACAGGAGCAGCCAAATTCGATGGCACCGATTCATCTTTTCGTAATACGGTCATCCCATCCTTAATCAATTAGCTGAAATATAAGGAGTTATTGATATCCCCCCGATGCCGGTCCAAGGCCCAGCCTGTCACATGCCCCGCCGGTTGCAGGAAAAGTTCCCATACTGAGTTGTCTGCATTGCACATGACTGCCAAGGAGAGACAGAGATGAGTGAAGAAAGCAAATGCCCCTTCAACCACACCGCCGGCGTCGGCAGAACCAATCGAGATTGGTGGCCGAACCAGTTGCGGCTGGATCTGCTGCATCAGCATTCCCCCGGCGCCGATCCCATGGACAAGGACTTTGACTACGCCAAGGCCTTCGCCAGCCTGGATTACAAGGCACTCAAGAAAGATCTGGTCAAGCTGATGACGGATTCCCAGGAGTGGTGGCCGGCGGACTTCGGTCACTACGGCCCCCAGTTCATCCGCATGACCTGGCATGCTGCGGGCACCTATCGCACCACCGACGGTCGCGGTGGCGGCGGCCGTGGTCAACAGCGCTTCGCCCCCCTCAACAGCTGGCCTGACAACGTCAACATCGACAAGTCCCGTCGCCTGCTCTGGCCCATCAAGCAGAAATACGGCAACAAGATCTCCTGGGCCGATCTCCTGATCCTCGCCGGCAACGTCGCCCTGGAGACCATGGGTTTTCGCACCTTCGGCTTTGGCGGTGGGCGGCCCGACGTGTGGGAGCCGGATCAGGACGTCAACTGGGGGGATGAAATTGCCTGGCTCGGGGTCGATCCCGATCGGGTCAAGGGCGATCGCGAGCTTACGGCCCCCTTCGGTGCCACCCACATGGGCCTCATCTACGTCAACCCGGAAGGGCCCAACGCCAGCGGCGATTACATGGAGGCGGCCAAGGACATCCGTTCCACCTTCGGTCGCATGGCCATGAACGATGAAGAGACGGTCGCCCTTATCGCGGGCGGCCACACCTTCGGCAAGGCCCACGGCGCCGCGCCCGAATCCCACAAGGGGCCAGAGCCGGAAGCCGCGCCTCTGGAGGCACAGGGCCTCGGCTGGATGAGCGACTACGGCAGCGGCCATGGCAAGGATACCGTCTCGAGCGGGCTCGAAGTAACCTGGACCAAGACACCAGCCCTGTGGAGCAACAACTTCTTTGAAAACCTGTTCAACTACGAGTGGGAGCTGACCAAATCGCCAGCCGGCGCCAAGCAGTGGGTGGCCAAGGATGCGCCGGAGATCATTCCCGATGCGCACATCCCGGGCAAGTTCCACAAGCCGACCATGCTCACTACCGACCTGACCCTGCGCTTTGACCCCGAGTTTGGCAAGATCTCCCGCCACTTCTACGAGGATCCGCAGGCCTTCGCCGATGCCTTCGCACGCGCCTGGTTCAAGCTGACCCACCGTGACATGGGCCCCATCGCCCGCTACCTGGGGCCGGAGGTACCCAAAGAGGAGCTGATCTGGCAAGACCCCATCCCCGCCGTCAATCATCCCCTGATCGATGACAAGGACGTGGCCCTGCTCAAGGAACAGATTCTGGCGGCTTCCCTGTCCGTGGCCGAGCTGGTGTCGACCGCCTGGGCCTCCGCGTCCACCTTCCGTGGCTCTGACAAGCGTGGCGGCGCCAACGGTGCCCGCATCCGGCTCGCCCCGCAAAAGGATTGGGCCGTCAACCAACCGGCACAGCTGGCCAAGGTCCTCAAGACCCTCGAAGGGATCCAGCAGGCCTTCAACGCTTCCGCCACCGGCGGCAAGAAGATATCCCTGGCCGATCTCATCGTCCTAGCGGGCGGCGTGGGGGTCGAGCAGGCCGCGAAGAGAGCCGGTGTCGCCGTGACCGTGCCCTTCACTCCGGGCCGGATGGATGCCTCCCAGGCCCAGACCGATGTGGACTCCTTCGCGGTGCTCGAGCCCCTCGCAGATGGATTTCGCAACTACGCGGGCGAGTGCGCGGGCTTCGCGGAGACCATGCTGATCGACAAGGCGCAGCTACTCACCCTAAGTGCCCCCGAGATGACGGTACTGGTGGGCGGCATGCGGGTGCTCGGCACCAACGCGGGCAACTGCCACGGGGTCTTTACCGCCGCCCCGGGTACCCTCTCCAACGACTTCTTCGTCAACCTGCTCGACATGGGCACGGAGTGGAAACCGGCGGCGGGCAGCCAGGGAGTCTATGAAGGCCGTGATCGCCAGAGCGGCAAGGTGAAGTGGACCGGAACCCGGGTCGATCTGGTGTTCGGTTCCAACTCCCAGCTGCGCGCCCTGGCAGAGGTCTACGCCAGTGCGGATGCCAAGGAGAAGTTCGTGAAGGACTTCGTGGCGGCCTGGACCAAGGTGATGAACCTGGATCGCTTCGATCTCGCCTGATGACGCTGGCAGGTGCCCCGTTCCCGACGCCCCGGGAACGGGGCGTTTTTTATGGGCTGCTTCCAGCCCCCGGCCTCTCCCCGCTCTTCTCGCGGCGGCGCAGCCTGCCCGGCTTCAGCCGGCGGTGATGACGGTGCAGCCCTCCCCTTCGAACGTCTTGACCAGGACCGGATCCTGCCGGGTGCAGATCAGGTAGTCGAGATCCGCGGCGTGCAGGAAGGGGTAGGAGGCCAGGGACTCCAGCTTGTCGTCATTGCACAGCACCGCCAGCGAGCCGCAACGCTCCGCGACCCGGCGCTTGAACTCGCTGTCCTGGTAATGCACGGCGCTGAAGCCGAGATACGAGGACCAGGCACAGACCCCCAGGAAACCGAGGTCGAAGCGGAACTTTTTGATGCCCTCGGCCGCCGCGATATCAACGGCCCCGCCGACCAGCGGATCCTGCTCGCCACCGAGGAGGATGGTCCTGATGCCGGGTCTCTCCAGCAGCCGGCAGGCGATGGCCGGGCTGTTGGTCACCACCGTCAGGCCCTGGTGTTCCGGCATGAGGGAGGCCAGCAGCAGGTGGGTGCTGCTGGCATCCAGGAAGATCAGCTGGTTCGGTTTGACCAGGCTCAGGGCGGCCATGGCCAGGGCCTGCTTCTGCGCCACATGCTGGGTACTGCGCTCGGTCAGGGTCCCCGTCTGGGGCGACAGGGAGATGGCGCCACCGTGGATGCGCTTGCAGCGCCCCTCATCGGCCAGATAGCGCAGATCCCGCCTGATGGTCGCCTCCGTGGTGCCCAGCGGCTCCGCCAGCTCCGCCGCCATCACCTTGTGGTGCGCGGCCAGCAGATCCAGAATGAGGAGCCGTCGCTCCTCCGGTGAATACTTGTCCATGGTGTTCCCTTGTAATGGCCGGGCGATCATCGCCTGGCCCGTCTCACGCCCCCTACCTCTGCAGTGCGAGCAGTTGCAAGATGGTGTGCATGACGGCGTCTTCATCGTTCGAGCGGGTGATGAAATGGGCGGCATCCTTGGTCCGTCGTGGCCATTGCGCATGGCGAAACTGAAGTCGGCGCACGCCATCAGCTCGATGTCATTGAGCCCGTCGCCAAAGACCAGGGTCTCATGACGACCAGCGCCGACCAGCTGCTGCAACCTGGCCACCGTCGTCCCCTGTGCACGCCAGCATTGGCGATGTCTATCCACTGCTGGTCGGACGCCACTATGCAGGCTTCGTCATCACACTCGCCAAGCTGGCCCCGCAGCTCCAGGCAGCGCCCCTGCTCGTCATAGACGGTGACCTTCACAACGTCCGCGGTGATGTCGCCAAAATCGGCGACCGTCTGTAGCTGGGTGTAGGAGTGGCGTACCAGGGCTTTCAGATGATCCGGCACCTCCTCCCGGATCGCCGCGCAGGCGATGACGATATGCTCGCCCGGCAGACGCGCCAACCAACGGATGATGGCCAGGCCCAGGGCGTTGTCCAGCAGTGACTGATAGACGTAGCGCCCCTGGTGCTTGATGCGGGTGGCGCTGTCTCCCAGGATCCAGATATTCGCGCTCTGCGCCCCCCAGCAGCTCCTCGACCCGATCGACCTGTTTTCCCGTGCAGGGCGCAAAATGTATCCCCTGCTGCGCCATGGCGGCAACCACCTCGGCGAACAGGGCTCGGTTGTTATCCCCCCTGCTATATGAGGAAGGTGCCGTCCATGTCCGTGATGATGAGTTTGATCATGCTGTTACCTCGGATGTATGCATGCTGATCGCGGTCATCATATCGCCACAATGAACACATACAAACAAATACAAGATCATTTTTGTTCATATTAGCTCGAAATGATCATAGCATGACCTCCTCGCTCGGAGGATCCCAGGCACAGCCCCTCCTTCGACTGTCATCCAAGGAGACCCCATGTTGTCCACACTCTCCAGTCGGCGGCCCCGGCACGAGCGGCTCGCCACCCGAGCCACCTTCTTCTGCTCGGGCTTTGCCACGGCGGCCTGGGCCTCCATCATCCCCTTCGCCAAACTGAACGCCCAGATAAGCGACGCCACCCAGGACTATGTCGGGGTGCTCTCCAGCCCCGCCCTGGTCGGCTTTGTCGCCGACGCCTTCGGTCTGCCGGCTGCCCTCCACGGCGTCGTTTTGCTGATGGTGCTGGCCCTGCTCCTCAGCAGAGGCGTGGGGCTGGCACCCCGGGCCACCCCTCTTTCTACAACCTGTCAGGAGCTGCCATGAGAAACCCTGTTTTCGGCGACGTGGTATTAAATACCGAGGACATTGCGCTCGGCGTCGAGGTCATCGCCAAACGGCTCAACGAGCGATTCACGGAGGCGGTGGTGATCACCGTGGTGCCGGGCGGCATGCTGTTTACCGCCGATGTCGTCAGGGCGCTGCGCTTTGATATCGCCATGGACTACATCTCCTGCCCCCACACTCCGGGGGAGCGCCACAATGCCTCTCCCATCGTCTTTCACAACAATGTCGGCATCCAGGGCAGAGACGTCATCCTGATGGACGACGCCATCGAATCGGGGGGTACCATGAGGCGGCTGGTCGCGCACCTGCAGGCGTTCGCGCCACGTTCCCTGTCCATCGCGACCCTGTTTGTCAAATCAGGGCGCGTGGCTATCCCCGCCGAGCAGTTTTATGCCTACGAGATGACGAGCGATGACCTGCTGGTGGGCTACGGCCTGCCCTGGGAGCACAAGTACCGGAATATCCCCTATGTCTCCAGGTTGAAGAGATAACGGGACGGGACAAGGTTAGGGAGCGATAAACCGATCAGGATAAACCTGACAGCAAGAGAAGAATTGACCAGACCACGTCCCGGTGTCGCCCGGTGTACGGCCTATGCCACTCCAGCAGGGCTAGTCCACCCGCCTGTCGATACCGGGTAGAGACCAGATTGCCGGTTACCGGAAAAACAAAAGGCCCCGTCTTGCGACGGGGCCTTTTGTTTTATTTGGCGGTGAGGGAGGGATTCGAACCCTCGATATCACTTACTAAAGCGTTGTGAATCAACCAGTTATGGCTAACATAAAACAAAATCATGTCACAATTATGTGACATTGTCAATTAGCCAACAAAACTGGCTATCAGAACATCGCCATCAACAGAAAGTACTCCTAGTATTAGACAAAACAAAAGTCATTTTAATAAAATACAGGAACCGCATTTTTAATAAATACATTGCTGTACTTGATAGCACAGCCTTTAGTTTTTTATAAAAATATATTTGTTATTATTGATATTCATAAGCTCCATTGGCGGTGTTAATTGTTAACGACTTTATTTTAGGGAGTGTACCATATATGGTTTTTTGGTCGAATTTAATTAGACAAAAAAGAATAACACCATTTCCTGAGGCAGTCTGGACCCTTGGGTTAAGAAGTGATGGTATCTTACTAGATAGATCCTTGGCGTATGGTAGGCATTGTTTCATTTGCTTACTTTTGCGTTCCTCCAAGATTTTTTCGGTTTTAGCTACCTGCCTCAGGTGAGCTTCCTCCTGGTACTGCTTCTTTGTCATGCAAGAAATATCAGCAGCACATAATTTATCAGATTGCGCCTTCACCCACTGTGTATAATTTTTTTCCAATCTCGTCTTTATATTATATTCACTTTCATAAGACCTCGTATAATCATGCCAGTAAATGGGGGCTTTGGGGTCATACAGCAAATAAGCATCTGTGCCACCTGAAAGGTTCACTGAACACATCTTTATACCTTCAAATGTATCAATCATTCTATAATGTGACTTATTGGATTTAATCCGTGAGCTATATGTATCAAATAATCTATTGAAACATGGATTATCGCTCATGTCTGGCATGCCAATTTTTTTTGGGGGGGGTAGTGCATTACAGCCAGAAACAAGCAGTGTTGCACCTATAAAAAACAAAAACCTCATAATATACTCTTCTTGTCAAAAATGTCATCATAACAATCAAACTATGGGTTGTTTGTTACTTGTTTTTTGTTAAAAACTTTTCTTTAAGCCACACCACTGGGTACATATAAACAAAGTCACCATATATTTCACGTGCTTTTTCAAATTCGATACGGCATAATTTATAATGAGAAACCCCATTGCGCTTAGCTGTTGATAAAACTAACATATCATTTAATTCAATATTGTAGTTTTTACAAAAACGCCAAGTAGACTGATACTCTACACCACTATCTATATCAATATGATGCCCATTATCAATCCTCGAAAAATTCATTTTACCGCCCTCGAAATAAAGTGAAGAATTGAATAAATAACCAACCCTAATAATGCCACACCTTCCTAGTCATGGGTAATCAGGTTGAAAATGCCGCCAATAATGGCAGCATTTGACCATATTTCCTCGATCAGCGAATGAACCCGAGCGCCCGCAGTTGGTGGAGGGCCTGATCCTGCACACTGTTCGAGTAATCAGGCTCCTGAGTAATTCGAGCAAGACGATCAATCAGTCTCTTGCCGTTATCGTCAAGGCTCGCAGACACATCTAGCAGTGATACTGAATAGCTTGTATTGCAAGCGGACGCCAGCGCGGCAGCCAGCACCCCGCTGGATTTGGTCTGCGGATGTTCTTTTATAATTGCCAAAATTTCATTCAAAACCTTCATCATTATTCCTCTTACTCAGGTAACCTTGGAAATATTCACATTCAGCGTATTCCGCATGTACGGCCCTGGGCGCCGCAAGGCAACAGGCTAGCTCTTGCTGGGTTTCCTATTGCACTCATGCTAATAAGGCTATACCGGCGTCAGACCTGCCCCAATGAGCTCCAGAAACGGCTCATTTGGATTGCAATTCTCCCGTCCTGCTTGTTTCCGCATTGGGATGGCTACCGCACCCGACTGACGGCACTGTCAGGGGCTCAGTATCATCGTAATCATTTGGGCGCCGTTTCATGATTTTTTCAATGATACCATGGTGTTACCACCATGAACATGAGCCATATCACTACTCAAATGAATATTTTCAATGTATTGACTCTGCTCTGCTGCCTGAAATGGATCGAGCGGTCTGATACACCTAAACAAGGGTACTGGCTGCCTATGTGGCTAATCTGCCGTTGAGTATTCAACGGCAATAAGAAAATCAGCACCGACGACCATTAGGTTGTGCGGCGTCAATTCCCGATATATCTGCTGGGCTCTCGGTGTAATGGTGATCGGTAATCTTTATGGTGTGTGATCGGTTGTTGTGATTAGGTACTAGTTACGCTACTCAACCTCCTCTTAATCAGCCCTGAGCCTTGCTATGACAGCGTTTGATACAATAATGGTTAGGTGGTTAGGTGTCGTTGCAGCAAAGCATTCTAAGCGTTTGAGAAGCCCATGCATTTTTACTCCATGACTTTTTATATAGCAACTACTTAATCAATTAACAAAAACCCACTGTGGGCCTGTAATGGTGCGGCATTCAAGCTGGTTAAGCAGTCCACATTGCACTTAACCACTGCCTAATCACTTAATCATCTGCCAACCCTACAGGCAGAAAAAAGCCCCGCCTTATCGGCAGGGCTTAAGAGTTACTTCTTGTCGGCTTTGCCCTTCTCTTTGGGGCTATCGACGGGCAGCAGGTACTCAGTCCGATTAGAACGCACCCTGCGGCTCTGGAGCTTGCCCTCGCTCGCGAGCAACCGGAGTGCCTTACCCCAACTACTCGCCATGCTCAGCCTCTCACCGTGGCGGACGCACAGCTCGCTCGCCGTGAGCCATTCAGATGAGGCCAGTGGACGCGATAGATGGTGATGGTAAATCACCTCATAGAACGGGCCCTTGTCCGTGTGGGCATCGTTTGCAGTAGCTGCCAGCGCTGCGGTCTCGTCATCCAGAAACCACGTTGCTCCAGACTCATAACGTTCCCTTACCTCCAGCCAGAACTGGCGCAGTTGCTCAGGATCATCCAAGGATAGTCGGCCTGCATTCCAGCTCCAGCCTAGGATCGCATTCAGGCGATCAACATCAGCCGCAGCGGCTAGCTCGATAACCGCAAATCGAGCGTTACCTGTCGTGTCTCTGAGAAAATCCGAGCCGTTAACCGTGGCGATAAATGCGGTCTGGCGCTTTTTAGTGGTCATGCTGCGGGCATAGGGCAGGCGGAAACAATCACTCTCTCTTGTCAGAAAAGCTTTGAGCGAGCCAGCCTCATGCTTCGTCGTACTTTCCAACTCAGCCAGTTCCACAATCCACGCTGACACAGCGCGACGAACATCATCAGGTCTGTCTGGATTGATGGAGCAATCCAAGGTTGAACCTGGCACCACGGCAGCCAGACGGCTAATCCATGCGGATTTACGGAGGGACTGCCCGCCCGCCAGCACCGGCACCAGTTTTGAATGCCAGCGTGGGTGATACAGCGCAGCAACACACCCAACCAGCCATGCATGCAACACGGCACCCGCATAGGCGGGATTAGCGGTATTGAGGGTAGCAATCACCGCATCGATGCGCGGTTTCCCATCCCACGGTGCCCCACGTTCGAGCCACTGACGCACAGGGTGATAACTGTGGCGCTCACAAATTGCGATCAGGTGCTCCTCAATCACGGCATCCGGCACACCTGCCAGCTGGCAGGCATCAATCAGCGCAGATCGCTGGCCCGCCTCAGAGCCCCCCAGGCGCTCACCATCAGCCCCCGCCAGTTCCGGCTCACCCGTCATCAGGTTGTAGCGCGGCAACCATGCCTGAAATCGAATCAGGGCGCACAGATTTGCACTGGTCTTGATAGGGCGGCCAGTAGGGCCCATGTCCGGCAGAGTCAGCAGTTCACCCTGCATCACTGACCTAACAGCCTGCTGAACCTGCTCTGTGGCAACACCATCGTTCTGACCGTCATATGACGGAATATCATGCTCAACTGTTGTATTTTTATTGTTTTTCATTTTTTGTTATCCTGGGCGTTATCGCCTGATTGTTGTTATATATGAACCCTTATTATTTTCTACTTGTTAACTTCATGAGCCGCTAATACATTAGCCAGCCAATTCAATTAAATCTAAAAGGTTTTTATGAATGGCATTGCGCTATAAATATGGATGACCGTCACCAATATATGTGTCAAGGTTGATCTTCCTCATACTTCGTCAGATGTCACCTTGGCACACATATGGTTCCGATGTCATTCCATATTTCCCGCTTCATGCCATCCATAAAAATGGATTCTCCACCCACTCCGTTCGCAAGCTCTCTACGGGGTTCCGGTCTCGTGCCTCGACCCATCCACATACTTACGCACTTTTGTGCGCGTAAGTATGGTTAAAGAAGCCCGTACTTACGTAGTCTCACGCCTCGCACTTACGTGTGTGGCGGTCGGACTTACTTACTATATTTTTATTGTCCCCCCCTTCCAATTTTAATCTCGATATACTAATGAATTAATTCATAACCTCCTTGAATTAAGATAAATCATTTTCACTGGATTCATTTTTTCGTCTGAATATCACAGCTGCCATCCCTCGGTTCCGCACTGAGGTATTATTGACCTGATTTATTACTGGAGACTCAGGTTTGATATAATGTGTATTATCCGCTGATAGCTGACTGTGAGTAATTCGAATTCCGCTTAAATCGGCATCAGCAGGGCAGCTAGGCAGTCGCCCGCCTCTAGCTAATTTCCTATTGCCATAACGGTCAACAGAGCCAGTGGCCTGATGGCCCATCAAATATGCAATACGTTGGCGGTCCATTCCGGAACCTTTGAGCTCAGAGCCGAGCTGGTGACGCCAGCTATAAAATGTGGGTAGAGCCTTACGCCTAGGCCATAATTTTTTACCAGCAGCCCGCAGCCTGTCCTGCATCACACCAACGTCTACTCGTTGTGCCTGCATGACACAATATCTGAGCAGGCCAGAATCGATGCCATCCAACAGTAAAGTCCGGTCTGCCCCCCGTTTTCCGCCATGGCTTTTTTTAGCGCCCGTCACAATAAGCCGATTTCCATCCACCCTCAGACCTGAAAGCTCAGCGGGTCTAATGCCTGCGTTTTTAAAAATGAGGATGGCAGAAACCATACTAATGTCACCACGCTGATTAAAATATGATTTCAGAGCATCCTCATCTGACTGATTGATCGCCCTCGCTCGGGGCTGTCTGGATCTTTTTGATAAATTACTACCATGTGCAGTCACAGGGTTTTTCGCCCTCCGAATACGTTCGGCAGCATCAACATAGCCCAGCATATTCTGGTGATACGCCAGAGCACATCGCAGTCTCCGCCAATACCCTGGTCGGTAATCTGGTGCGCAGGCTAGCAATTCCTGAGAAATATTTTTTGCCGTGAGTGGCATCTCTCTATTTTCAAGGCGCTGATAAAAAAATTTAGCCAGCTTCGTATACTCAAACTCCGTCTTTTTGGTAACCATATATCTCCTAGAGCTCTTTTCGGCCCCTATTTAAAAACTATTATCTTAACGCAAAAGTTATGAGCGCCAGCCATATAGGATAACAACTCACGTAACGTTTATCGTAAAATTATAATGAACGGTATCACTACAATAATTGAATTATTGCATACAGTATTATATCGTGGATTTGTTGTTAGTTAAATAAAACCACTTGACCTATAAGAATATATTGTTTTTGTCTACTCCCCATCGCTGGCTCAATTTATGTATAGCTGCCATCCGCCTATCATCCATATGTAATGTAGATGAGCTATTAACGGAAATATCGTGTATTCTCGAATCACTATCGTCTATAGACGCAGTGTCTGAACCATAACACTGATGAGACTCGTCGGATTTAGCTATCGTAGCTGGCTC
Source organism: Aeromonas sp. QDB17 (assembly GCF_027705305.1). Taxonomy (NCBI): domain Bacteria; kingdom Pseudomonadati; phylum Pseudomonadota; class Gammaproteobacteria; order Aeromonadales; family Aeromonadaceae; genus Aeromonas; species Aeromonas sp. QDB17. The sequence goes on along the minus strand of NZ_JAPDBP010000029.1, from coordinate 195 downwards.
CAGTTTCGTAAAACCATTAAAACAGCGGTCCAGCACAGCATCCTCAACGGCATCATAATCAGGTGCATCCTCTACAATCCATTTCCCGTAGTGCCTATATATCATGGCAGTACTGGTGAGCCCCATTTTACGGGCAATCCGCTCTACAGAGACGCCCGCAGTGAGCATCTGACTCGCATAGGTGTGGCGGAATTG
>NZ_JAPDBP010000028.1:0-55016 GCF_027705305.1 Aeromonas sp. QDB17 | reverse complement strand
TCGACAGTAAGAGCCATGAGTTCGCTAATTCGCAGCCCAGTACCGATTCCCAGGGTGATTAATGCCACCTCAATCGGATAATGCTCCTCGCAACTCCTCAGAGCCTGGATCTCATGCTGTAAAAATGGATCGGGATCGTTGGAAGATGTTTTACACGTTTTTATATTTTGTATCGGACTCATGGCAATCAGCCTATCGTCCACAGCCCGAGTGAATATCTGCCGCAAGATTGAGAGATAGTGATTTACAGTTTTGTTACTATATTCCTGATGCAACCTAGCCAAAAAGAGGCCCATGTCGGTTGCGGTCACATCAGAGATATTCTGCCTACCAATCCATTTATTCAGCTGTTCAGATTTGCGACGAAAAGCCTTAAATGTAGCTGGCGCATATGCCGGCTTCATAATAAGAACATTATTTTTTAGTGCCACTTCAATCGTCATCGCCATCCTGTTTTTTCTATACGCCATTAACTCCATCCTCATGTCATTTGCGGTGAGACTAACCGCATCAAAACGACATGTCAACACGCAAAATCACATTTTTTCAGGCTTGTCAATATCCATTTTTACTAATATTTCAATGGAATTTAAGGCAGGTTATTAGATATTCCTAATGTGCGTCATTCATCACCAGAAAAAACAATATAAATAGTCCAGATGAAATTATTTATATTATTTAATAATCTTATTCTGGACGGTGAGGGAGAACAAATTTAAGCGCATCAGAAAAATCTAATTGTTCTACTACAGCCTGCAAACGCTGCACTGTGGATTTTTTTCCATAATGGCTATAGGTAAAACCAATTTTGCTATGTCCTGCCAGGTCTGCGACCGCATGTTCGGGTGTATCACGCTGTTGCAGCTCATCAATAACGGTGTGACGGAACCCATAGGCGGTAGGTCGTTGCCCCGCCACAAATCCCAGTTTCCCCAGGTAGCGGGAGAAGCGACACTCGAAATTTTTGGTCCATTCGCCAAACTCCCCTGTAGCCGTACAACTGAATAGCTGCACATGGCCCTGCCTACGTCGTAATTCGACATAATGCAGGAATCCCAGCGCAATCAACCTGCTGTGGATGGGTACGAGTCGTCGGCTGTTGCCGTTTTTGATCGACTGCGCCTCTCCCTCGTCGGTAATGTTGAGGCAAGCGATATTATCCTGGGTCATCACATCACTGACACGTAGCTGACAGATCTCCGCAGGCCGTGCGCCAGTGTGTAGTAGTACCAGGGGTATCCAATAGTCATCGACGTTGCTGTAAGCGTGCTGGGTGAAGTTTACCGAGCTGAACAATGCCCTGAGCTGGGTGGGCTCCCAGCGCTGTCGTGGGGTGGGCTGCGCACATCTGATTTTGACCTGATCAAATGGATTTTTGGCCGTATATTCCATCTGCACAGCAAAGTTCAGCATCTGCGCACAAGCACTCCGGTATTCACTGATCGTTTTTGCCTTTAGCAACCTCTCCGTCGAGAGATTACGCACAAACAAGTCTACGTGTTGGTATTTCAACGCCTGAACGAAGAAGCCGTCACCAACCGCCTGGATCAGAGCCTCTGTACGAGTCTGGAGCTGTTGGAGCGAGCGTTGCGAAATGTTGTCCTGCGATTTACGCTCCAGAAACTCAGCCTGCAACTGGCTCATGGTCCTGGGCATTGTACCAGCTGGTTCAAGATGCTGGCGCGGTACAAGAGGCGGCTGTACTTGCGATGCCCTCATTGGAGAGTCGCAGCAGGATGCTGCTGACACGTCATCGGGCTGACTATAAGGAAGTGGGGACGACTGAATAAGTCCGTTAGCAGAGGAAAGCAGTTGTTGGCGTAAGCGAGCCAGATCCGGCGCGATAAGGTCTCGAAAACGGGCAGTCGGCTGATGGCTGTCAGTCCTCAAGAGAGCGGGTAATCTGCCCATCATTATCTTGATGCCATGTGCTGCAACCAGATTGCGTAACGTGGCTTCAGTTCGATCTTTGGTGAGCAGGGAGACTCGGATCTCTAGGGGGCAGCCTAACAGGCGGAGGGATTGGGGAAACGGAATGCGGGTGTAGTAGTTCCCGTTTCGGTTTTTCAGCAGGTAGCTCGGCATGATCGTGACACCTCATAGTGACACTGGCCTTTTCGCTCCTCCAGAAACGAAAAAACCCCATGAAATTCATGGGGTTGATTCACACTCAATTTGGCGGTGAGGGAGGGATTCGAACCCTCGATACGTTGCCGTATACACACTTTCCAGGCGTGCTCCTTCAGCCACTCGGACACCTCACCAAATTTTTACTGCTTTAAGTGGCTTTCGCAGCACGCTGCGCGTGCATCTTGCCGACTTCGTCGGTGGGCAGCCTCTCGGATACCGCACCAAATTTTGTCTGTGGTTTAATGTGTTCAGCCAACACGGTGTTCGCTGCGCCGTTGCGCTGGAACGGGGCGTAATTTAGGGGAAAGCCCCGCCGCCGTCAACGGCTTTTTAGCCGCAGCGAACCGTTCGCACATTAAACGCACAGTTCAGGTGCTGAGGTCAGTGAACGGATTCCGGTGCGACCTGGATTTCCGGCAGATTGAGGAAGCCAAGGCGTTCACATTCGGAAACCACTTCATGGGTGGCTGCCGTGGTGCTTTCAACGAACAGCAGGAACTGCTCGACGGTGAGACCCGCCTTGGTAAAGACGGTGTGACCCACAACGAGGCGTGGCAGGTTGTCATCGATGATGTCGAGGAACACCTTGAGGGACGGATATTGCATGTTGAGACGACCCAGTTCGGCCACCAGGGGCAGCAGCGATGAGGGGCGCACCTCCAGCTCGGATGAGAACAGCAGCCCTTCCTCTTCCACGAAGATCCGGCTCTCCTGGATGCCCTCGACGGACTGCAGGGAGACCATGTGGATGCCATGACACTGATCGCACACATAGTGCTCGATCCGGGCCTGTTGCAACCAACGCATTATCATTTCAGAGCTGGGGATATTCATCATTTTCACGACACGGTAGAGATCAAGGGGCGCAGTCTAAACCAATTTTCAGACAACCAAAAGCACACAGGCCGGATCCCCGTCGTCTCGCTTCTTTTTGACAGGCCCTGTGCCTATACTCAGCCATTCTCGTAGCGCACTCGCCTCCAAAGAGCCCGATGACCATCCAAGAAAAATATCGCCTGCACCTCAAATCCCTCTCGGATGAACTGCTCGCCCTGCAAAAACCCATCCGCATCCTGGATGCCATCAAATGGCCCCGTCACCTGCAGAGCGACTTTCTGGCAAGTGGCGGCAAGGCACTGCCCGCCATCGACAGGCACTTCTATGAATCCCTCCCCCTGGGGTTCGATCCCCGCAACAAGTACCTTGAGCTCAAGGAGTTGAGGGACAGGATCCGCCGGCGCCTCGGCCCTCAGGACGATCTCGGCCGGATCCTGCAAGAGACGGTGGATCAGTACATGGTGGTCATCGAGATGCTGCGCCAGCGCGGGCAGCCTGACTTCCAGCGCTACAGCCAGCGGCTCTACGGCTCGGCAAGCGATCACCTGCGCGGGGATCGCAAGACCCTGAAGGAGCTGGGGGCCAGATTGTGCGACATCTTCTCCCTGCCCGGCGCCCGCCACCTGGTGCGCCCCTACCCCAAGGAGTTCGAGGGGGACGCCGCTGTCGCGAGGTTGCAGGGCAAGCTGTCGAGCTACTTCAGCGACGGCACAGTCCAGGTCAAGCTCAGCGATGGCATCGTCTCCGATGCCGCCGCCGGTGGGGATTACATCAAGCTCAACTCCCACGCCCGTTTCTCGGAACTCGATCTGCAGGTGCTAGAGGTACACGAAGGCTGGGTTCACGTCGGCACCACCCTCAACGGCCGTCAGCAATCTTACGCCACCTGGCTCGGCGCCGGCTCACCCCGCATCACCGCCTGTCAGGAGGGGTTGGCAGTACTCATCGAGACCCTCACGTTCAGCTCCTTCCCGGACAGGGCCAAGCGCATCTCGGATCGGGTCATGGCCATCGACATGGCGGAGCGTGGCGCCGATTTCATCGAGGTGTTCCGCCACTTCGTGGCCAAGGGGGCCAGCGAGCACGACGCCTACAAGATCACCCAGCGGGTGTTTCGCGGTGGCATGGTCGAGGGGGGCGCCTGCTTTACCAAGGATCTCTCCTATGTGAAGGGCTATGTGGAGACGGTGAACTTCATTCGCAGTGCCGTGCTGGAGGGAGTGCCGGAGATCCTGCCCATGCTGTTCGTCGGCAAGGTGACCCTGGACGACATCCCCGTGCTCTATCAGCACTATCTGGAGGGGCTCATCGACGCCCCTCGCTACCTCCCTCCCATGTTTCGCGACCTCACCGGGCTCTACGTCTGGTTCGGCTTCGCCTCCGGCATGTCCCTGGTGGACATAGGCCGGGTACAGCAGCATTTTCGCCAGCTCTTCCACCGCCTCCCGGCGGCCGACCCCATCATCGCCCCTGTCGACATAGAGATCGACTGACTCCCATAGACAAAGAGGGCGCCAGATGGGCGCCCTCTTTGGTGTCCAGGCTGCACGAGCCAGCCACGGGTTACTTGAAGGCCCGTCCTTCCAGATAGTGCTTGCGGCAGAGCGACACATAGCGATCGTTGCCGCCGATCTCCACCTGCTCACCGTCGCGCATCACCTGCCCCGCCTCGTTGACCCGCGAGTTCATGTGGGCCTTGTTGCCGCACCAGCAGATGCTTTTTAGCTCCTCGAACTTGTCCGCCAGACAGAGCAGGTGGTAGGAGCCGGGGAACAGTTCACCGCGAAAATCGGTCTTGAGGCCATAGGCGATCACCGGAATGTCCTGCTCATCGACGATGCGGGCGAGCTGGTAGACCTGCTCACGGGTCAGGAACTGCGCCTCGTCAACGATGAAGACATCGATGTGCCGCTTTGCGTGACGCGCCTTGACCATCTCGAAGAGATCGCAGCTGTCGCTGAACACCTCCACTTTCAGCTCAAGGCCGACCCTGGCACTGATGACGCCGGCACCGAAGCGATCGTCGATGGCGGGCGTCATGGCCAGCGGATACATGCCACGCTCCAGATAGTTGAAGTGGGCCTGGATGAGCTGGGTCGATTTGCCTGAGTTCATGGTGGCAAATTTGTAGTGCAGTGAAGCCATGATGGGGTTCCGAAACGGGAGTGATGGGGCGCATGCTAACCAAAGCCCCTGCCAAAACCAAGGGGCCCGCAGGCCCCTTGTTCTCTTATGCGACTGCCACGGCGCTATACGCCCGGGCTTTGCGCAAATGGTAACCGGAGAAGATCAGGAACCAGAGCCCGCTCACGGTGAAACCGGCCAGCGCGGAGTGCATCAGCCCCATCACCAGGTAGCCGAGCGCAGCGCCAAAGGCGATGGCCAGGGCATAGGGCAGCTGGGTCATCACGTGATCGATGTGATGGCAACCGGCCCCGGTGGCAGACAGGATGCTGGTGCTGGAGATGGGGGAGCTGTGATCCCCGAACACGGACCCTGCCAGTACGGCGGCCAGCATGGGCAGCATCAGACTGATGTCGCTGGCGGCCGCCATGTCGCCGGCCAGCGGCAGCATGATGCCGAAGGTGCCCCAGCTGGTGCCGGTGGCAAACGCCATGGCGCAGGAGAGCACGAAGACCACGGCGGGCAGCACTTCCACCGGTAGATTGCCATTGGCCAGGGAGGCCAGGTATTTACCGGTTTCCACATCGCGCACCACGGCGCCGATGGTCCAGGCGAACAGCAGGATGTTGATGGCGGGCAGCATGGCCATGATCCCCTGCGGAGCCGCCTTCATCCAGTTGCTTGCCCCGAGCTTGAGGCGCATGGCCAGACCGATGGAGACCACCAGGCTGCACAGGGCACCATAGACCAGGGAGGAGCCGACATTGGTGTTCTCGAAGGAACCGAGCACGCTGAACGGCAGCCCCTTGTCGGCCAGCACCGCAGCCCCGGAGTCAATCATGAAATAGACGGTGGCCAGGGTCAGGGTCAGGATGGGCAGCACCATGTCAATCATGCCGCCATTGCTCTCCTCCGGGCTCTCCATGTCGAGCCCGATAGGGCGCCCCTTGGACTCGTCCCACAGCTTGCCCTCCAGTGCCCACTGCTCATGCTGACGCATGGGGCCGATGTCGAGCTGGAAGGCGATCACCACCAGCACCATGATCAGGGTGAACACCGCATAGAGGTTCATGGGGATCATTTCGACGAAGGCGGAGATGGGGCTCTGGTCGGTCAGACCATGAGCCGCCATGATGCCGCCGACGAGGGCGATGATGTAGGCCCCCCAGGAGGAGATCGGCATCAGCACGCAGACCGGCGCGGCGGTGGAGTCCAGCAGATAGGCCAGCTTGGCGCGGGAGATCTGGAAGCGATCGGTCACCGGACGGCAGATGGCCCCCACCGACAGACTGTGGAAGAAGTCGTCGATGAAGAAGGCGAACACCATCAGACCGGTCAGGGACTTGGCACCCTTGCGGGTCTTGGCGCGGCGCTCCGCCCACTCGGCAAACGCCCGGGTCGCACCGGAGACGCTCATCAGGCTGATGAGGCCGCCCAGCAGCAACATGAAGAGGATCATGTTGACGTTGTCACGATTGAGCGCACCGTCGACCCAGAAGATCCTGAGCACGGTGTCGAGCATGTAATGCAGGGACGCAAGGGGAGAGAACTGGTTGAGCAGCAGGCTGCCTGCGACTATGCCCACCCCCAGCGACACCAGGACGCGGCGGGTGATGATCGCCAGCGCAACGGCCAGCAGGGGGGGAACGACGGACCAACCGGAGTCGGCGTAATGAACGATGTCCATGATCTCTTTGCACCTAAAGACAACAGGTGGAGATCTACCGAGAGGATCAAAGAAACAAAACCCATGGGGAGGGTATACTCCTCAGCCCCTTCAGGTAGCGCTCCATAGTGGATGACTATGGCAGTCCTGCACCTATTAGATGCAGAACCAGCAACCCGGTATGATGGCCTGGTCACTTCGGCGCCGACTCCTTTCATCGAGCATCGCAGGCATCACCCTCCGCTCGGTTACTCATAGGCAGCGCGCCTCTACTTAAAGGTATTCGCGGCACATTTTATCGAGCCACCGGGTGATAGCAAGTTTTTTGATTAAATTTCAAGGTTTCTGTGGCCCCCATATCTTTAAAGGTAGTCAAATGGTTCATCAAAGACTCCGCTGGCGATATTTTCATCTGACATGAATCCATTCGAAGATGTTGGCCCGTCAAACGGAAAAAAATATCCTTCATATCTATTTCAAGACTTAATTTATCAGCCTAATTAATTATTTTGGCAGGCTTGACTTGGTGCCAATCACCCCTATAAATTATCGAAAAACCAGTTCTTCCCTTAATATTTTGCTCGCGTGGTAGCCAATATGAACGAATTTCTGAAAGTGCTGTTGAATATCCGTAGCCTGCGTGCAGCTTGCCGCGATTTGACGCTGGAACAACTGGAAGAAGGCTTGGAAAAGCTCTCCGCCATCGTCGATGAACGTCGGCAAGATGAATCCGCCGAACGCCAGGCCCGTGAAGAACATCAAAAGAAAATTGCCGAATATGCCGAAATGCTGAAGGCCGCAGGGATCGATCCCGCCGAATTGGTCAACACCGTGGTGTCCGAGAATACCAAGGTCAGCAAACGTGCGCCCCGCCCCGCCAAATATCGTTATCTGGACAATGGCGTGGAAAAAACCTGGACCGGTCAGGGCCGCATGCCCTCGGTCATTGCCAAGGCCGTTGCTGAAGGCAAATCCGTGGAAGCCTTTGCTATCTGACAGCAATATCAGACCCCTTTCCACAGCAATAAAAAAACCTCGCAAGGCGAGGTTTTTTTATTGCTGCTTCGTGCGGTGGTCAGCCTCTGTCAGCCGCCTTGACCCAGAGGATCTCCGGGGTACCCGACGATACCAGCAGGTATCGGGCGATGGTGAAAAACCAGTCGCTCAGCCGGTTGAGGTAGGGCAAAACGGCCGGATTCACCCGCTCTACGCGGCTCAACCCAAGCAGCAGGCGCTCGCAGCGACGGGTCAGGGTACGCACCACATGTGCCTGGGCCGCCGCCCGCGAACCGCTCGGCAAAATAAAATTGCGCAGCACCGGCAACCCGGCACTGTAGGCATCGATCTGTTGCTCGAGCCTGTTCGTCCAAGCCTCGTTCACCTGCCACAGCGTATCCGTTTGTGATTCACTGGAAAATGCCAGCTCCCCCCCCAGATCAAACAGCTCCTGCTGCAACAATATGAGATCGGCCAGGAGAGTCGTCTCCCCGGCGGGTATTTCAGCCATCAACAAGCCTATTTGGGAATTCAGCTCGTCGATGGCGCCATAGGTCTCGACACGTTTATCGTCTTTGGCCAGGGAAGTGCCATCGGCCAGTCGCGTGAGCCCCTTGTCCCCTTGCCTTGTATATATTCTCATTCTGACATCCTGTTAATAATGGGAATAATCATGGACTCGAGTCCATTGAGCTTTATCTCGTAGGCCAGTGCCAGAGACTGGCCCAGGGTACCGGCTGGAAAACCGCTTCGCGCCATCCATACCAGATAGGGCTCGGGAATATCGATGATGCGCCGCCCCTTGTATTTCCCGTAAGGCATCTTGCTGGCCAGCGTCAGCAAGATGCGCTCATCGCTGAGTCCATCCATATCAATCGATATTCAGGTATTTATGGGTCTGGATGGAGAGTCGCCAGTTACGGGCGATGCAGGTCGCCATGGCCAGCTCCGTGGCCCTGGCTTTCTGGCTGATGGGTTGCAGCGCAATCATCACATCGGGGCGCAGCCGGGCGGTGGCCAGCAGGGCATCCAGCTCCTCGATATGGTGCTCGGTGGCCACCGGGTGCTTGATCTCGTTGGCCCGCTCCAGTGCAGAGACCAGCACCGGCAACCCACCCTTCATGCCGATCTTGGGGGAAACAGTCACCCAGGTCTGCTCATGGGTCAGCACCTCGCTGGTCCCGCTGGTTTCGATCTGCACCTGATAACCCGATGCCACCAGGGCCGAAGATAGCTCGCGCAAGTCGTAGAGGCAGGGCTCACCACCGGTCAACACCACGTGACGGGCCCGGTAACCGAGCCGGGTAAAGCTGGCCAGAATATCTTCCGTGCTCATCTTGCTCCAGCCGTCGGACTCATTGGAACGATCGAGTACCTCGCCAGGGGCCACCTCACGCTCGGGGTCCACCACCCAGGTGTGGCGGGTATCGCACCAGGGGCAGCCCACCGGGCAGCCCTGAAGGCGAACGAAGATGGCGGGCAGGCCGGTAAATACCCCCTCCCCCTGGATGGTCTGGAAGATCTCGTTGATTGGGTAGTGCATCTTGGTCACGACTTGCTGCAAAAGGGGCGGATTATACCCCAAACCCGGGCTAGGCACAGGCTCAGGATCCGCTTTTCTCGCCCAGTCCGCTCTTCTCGTAAAGTCTGGCACGGATGCCGCTCTTGTCAGCCAGATAGTGATCCAGGCCACGGCGACGCAGCTCGCAGGCCGGACAGGCCCCGCAACCATCTCCCTGGACACCGTTGTAGCAAGTAAGCGTCTGGTGACGCACGGTATCGAGGTGACCGTAATGATCCGCCAGCGCCCAGGTTTCGGCCTTGTCGAGCCACATCAGGGGGGTTTCGAAGCGGATGGGGCGATCCAGCCCCAGGGAGACCGCCTGATTGAGCGCCTTGACGAAGTCGTCGCGGCAATCGGGATAGCCGGAAAAGTCGGTCTCGCACACCCCGGTGATCACGGCCTCGGCGCCCACCTGATAGGCATAGATGGCCGCCAGGGTCAGGAACAGGATGTTGCGTCCCGGCACGAAGGTGTTGGGCAGGCCGTTCTCCTGAAGCTCGAAGCTCACCGGTATGTCGTCCCGGGTCAACGCAGAGATGGCCAGCTCCCCGAGCATGGTCACATCCATTACCTTGTGGGCGGCGATCCCGAGCGCCGTCGCCAGATGGCGGGCGGTGTCAATCTCCGCCCGATGGCGCTGGCCGTAATCGAAGGTGATGGCATGCACTTCGTCATAGCGGGCCTGTGCCTGCACCAGACAGGTGGTGCTGTCCTGCCCGCCACTGAAGACCACGACGGCTTTTTTCATGTTTTTCACTCCTCTGGGCAACTCAACGGCGGCGGCCTTGTGCAAAGTCATGCCACTGCCGGTTCAAATGGGTAAACAGGGTCATCAGCGGGGCGAAGCGCTCAGGCTCTCCTTCCCACCGGGACAACAGATGGTAGCCCGCTTCCAGGGTGGACAGTGCCTCCTCAAAGGGCTTCTTGCGAATGGAATATTGCCCGGCAATGGCGCCGAGGGTGATCCGCGGCAACCCGAGCAGTGCAGGCGAGCTGTGCAACATGCGATAGGCTTTGCGCCAGGTGCCATCGAGGAGGATGAAGTGGGCTCGCACGGTGCGCCCACGCCTCAGGAGATGCTCCCTTGCCTGTATCAGGGTCAGGGCCTCCTCATCGGGCCACAGCACGTAGCACTGGACAGCGGGGTCGGCAAGCAGGGCATTGAGCACTTCGTCGTCGGAAAAGTCCTCCCCCACATGGATGCGCACATCGGACAGGGACGCCGCCAGCAACGCCGCCGTCCCCTTGGGGTGACCTACTTCGGCAGGGTGTTGCAGGATATGGAGCGCAGCCAGGTTCGGCACCCGCTGAATATAATCGCACAGGCACGCTTTGAGGGCCCGGGTACAGCGTGTACAGTATCGGCTCTCTTTGTCGTTGGGCTGCTTCATGTTGTCAGGAAAATCGGGTCTGCTCTGGGTCATCGCGCTTTCGCTCGTCACTGCCTTGCTCTTTTTCACCGTGCCAAATCATCAGCTCGCCTTCGATCGCGACCTGATCGCCCAGGGCGAAGGGTGGCGCATCATAACAGGCAATCTGGCACACACCAATGGATGGCACCTGCTGCTCAACCTGAGCGGTCTGGCCGTGCTCTACAGCCTGTTTCAGGAGTACCTGACGGGATGGCGCCTGCCTGTGCTGTTGCTGCTGCTGGGAACGGCGGTCGGACTCGGCATCTGGTGGGGCTGCCCGCAAACCCAGTGGTACATGGGACTCTCCGGCCTGCTGCACGGCTTGTTCGTATGGGGTGCCATGCAGGACATCCGCTTTCGCCGTCACTCCGGCTGGCTGATGCTGGCGGGCGTCGCCATCAAGCTCGGTGTGGACTTTTACAGTGCCGGCGAGAGCCCTGTCTCCGCCTTGATCGGTGCCAGGGTACACATCGAGTCACACTTCATCGGCGCACTCGCCGGCCTGCTCCTCGGCCTCTTCCCCATTCGTCTGGACGCCCAGGCCGTCCACTCCTGAGCTCCCTATAGGCAAGGCCATCCCACGGCCAAAATGCAGCAGGCCGGATCTGGGATCCGGCCTGCGCTCATTCGCCCATTACGCCGTTACCGGCAAAGCTCGGCATTGATCGCCCCTAGCACGGCGGCGGGATCCGAGGACTGGGTGATGGGACGCCCGATCACCAGATAATCCGCACCCGCCTCCACCGCTGCCAGCGGCGTCATGACGCGGCGCTGATCGCCGGCAGCCGACCCGCTCGGACGAATGCCCGGTGTCACCAGCTTGAATTCGGCTCCCAGCAGCCCCTTCAGCGCACTCGTCTCTTCCGCAGAGCAGACCACACCATCCAGCCCGGCCGTCTTGGCAAGGGTGGCCAGGCGGATCACCTGTTCTGCCGGCGTCACATCCAGACCCAGGGGCGCCATGTCGGACTGCTCCATGCTGGTCAGCACGGTTACCCCGATGAGCAGGGGCGCCTTGTCGCCGTATGGCAGCAACGCCTCTCTGGCGGCACGCATCATGCGTTCGCCACCGCTGGCATGGACATTCACCATCCAGACGCCCAGCTCCGCACTGGCCGCCACCGCCTTGGCGACGGTGTTGGGAATGTCGTGAAATTTCAGATCCAGGAAGACGTCGAACCCCTTGGCCACCAGTTGACGAACGAACTGGGGACCAAACAGGGTAAACATCTCCTTGCCTACCTTGAGGCGGCACTGGGCCGGTGAGATCTGCTCAATGAAGGCAAAGGCGTCGGCTTCGTGCTGATAATCCAGCGCGACCAGTACTTTGGGGTCTTGCATGTCACTTCCTATGGATTGTTATGCCACAGCCAGGCACAGCAGAGCCGGGGCCCGGTTGCACGCTGGCATCTGAAATTCTTGGGTATCCGTGCTCGCCCGGGCGTGTTGGCCTCGCTGGCGTTTACTCTCCATCCAGCCCTCGGATCGGCTTGATGGTGCCCCACTGCCGGCAGGAAGGGCATTGCCAGAACAGCGAATGGGTGGCAAAGCCGCACTGGCGGCACTTGTGGGTCGACTTGATCTTGATCTGCTCACCGACCAGCTGTTGCAGCAGCTCCAGGCTCTCCTTGGCAGGCCCCTCCTCGGCACTGGCCAACTGGAAACCGACCAGCTGATAAAAGCCCTTCATGGAGGGGTGGCGACGCAGTTGGCGCAGCACCAGGGCACGGGCCTGGCTCAACCCATCGCGGGCCTCCACCAGATTGGCCAGCGCCAGGGTCACGCTGACCCCCGCATGATCCTCTACCGCTTTTTCAAGCAGCGGGATCAGCTCCTGGCTGCGACCAAGCTGGCGATAGCATTCGAGCAGTTTTGGCATGGCTTCGGAGGCAAAGTCGATATCCTGCTCGAACACCCGCAACAGCTCCTTGGCCGCATCCTCGAACCTGCCCTCCTCCATCGCCAGATCGGCCAGCCGCAAGCTGGCGCGGGCACAGGCCGGGTGGGCACCAAGCGCACGCTTGAGCTTGGCGATGCCCGCAGGCTTGTCGCCATCGCGCAAGGCAATCTCCGCCTGTTCGCAATAGAAGTGGGAAATGGGCTCGGCCAGCTTCTTGCCCTGGAATTTCTGCAGACGCACCGCCACGGCGATGGCATTGTCCCAGTCACGCAACTGCTGATGAATGATCAGGAGCTGTGCCAGAGCAGTCTCTTCGAAATCGCTGTCATCACACAGCTCTTTCCAGAGTGCTTCGGCCCGATCGAGCAATCCGGCAGCCAGAAAGTCACGGGCCAGCTCCTGCAAGGCAAGCTGACGCTGCTCACGGGTCAGCTGACGGGCGACCAGGTTCTGATGGATCTTGATGGCGCGATCGACCTCACCCCGTTGACGGAACAGGTTGCCGAGGGAGAGGTGGGTTTCGATGGTTTCGCTGTCGACTTCCAGCAGCTGGATAAAGAGATCCACCGCCTTATCCGACTCGTCAGAGAGCAAATAGTTGAGGCCCGCCACGTACTGGCGGGAAAACTGGTTACTCTGTTGTTGGGTGTCCTGGCGAACACTCCTGCGGCCCATGTACCAGCCATAACCGGCGGCGATGGGCAACAGCAGGAAAAGCAGTTCAAGCATCGAGGGACATTATTCCTTGGTTGTCGACCGGGCAAGCTCCAACTCGCGAGATTGACGACGCATGGTTCGGTTCAGGGTGCGATTTTGCAGTTTGAGACGCAGGAACAGCAGACCAAATACCAGCCAGCCCAGCAGAAAACCGCCGGCGAAGAAGAACCCCAGCAACATGGAGAGCGAGAACTCCCCCTGGGCAATCAGGTAGTTGAACTGCACCAGCTGACCATTTTGAGAACCGATGGCAAGGGTCAGGACAAACACCAGCACCAGTGGAATGAGGGCCAAGATACGCTTCATGGGAGCTCCCTGTCTGTAGCGAATGAGTGACTGATTATCCTTAAAATCACAGGCAGACTCTAGCGCGAATGGGAAAAGAGTGTGAGAAACCCGACAACGGGCAGACTCCAGGCCATAAAAATGAAAAAGGCATACTCAGGTATGCCGTTTTCTGCATTATTCGATGATGTTGACGCGTTCGCGCAACTCTTTGCCAGGTTTGAAGTGCGGGACATATTTCCCGGTCAGTTCAACCTTGTCCCCGGTCTTGGGGTTGCGACCCACGCGGGGCGCACGATAGTGCAGCGAGAAACTGCCAAATCCTCGGATTTCAATCCGGTCGCCGTTTTGCAAGGTCGATGCCATCTGCTCAAGGATCTCCTTGATAGCGGCTTCGACATCCTTGGCCGGCATATGCATGCGGCTGGCTGCCAGTTGTTCGATGAGATCTGATTTGGTCATAAGGTTAAATCTCCTTCCCCGATCACATGCAATAATCATTTTGCCAAGATAAAAAAGGGCGGCGCAATGCCGCCCTTTTCTTGCATCAAGGATTACTCACCCTTGGCGGCTTTGAACGCTTCCATCATGGCATTGCTGAACACAACTTCTTCTTGTTGGTTCAGGCTGTCGATGGCAACACGCTCATCAGCCTCGTCCTTGGCACGGACAGACAGGCTTACGGTGCGGTTCTTGCGATCAACGCCCATGAATTTGGCTTCAACTTCGTCACCAACAGACAGCACCAGAGTGGCGTCTTCTACGCGGTCACGAGCAGCGTCGGAGGCACGCAGGTAGCCTTCTACGCCGTCAGCCAGTTCGATCACGGCACCCTTGGCATCAACCTCGGTAACCTTGCCCTTCACAATAGCACCTTTCTTGTTGTCAGACAGGTACTTATTGAACGGGTCTTCTTCGATCTGCTTGACGCCCAGGGAGATACGCTCACGCTCCGGGTCCACTTGCAGAACAACGGCTTCGATTTCGTCGCCCTTCTTGAATTCACGCACGGCTTCTTCGCCCTGGTTGTTCCAGGAGATGTCAGACAGGTGAACCAGGCCGTCGATACCACCATCCAGACCGATGAAGATACCGAAGTCAGTGATGGACTTGATCTTGCCGGAAACACGGTCGCCCTTGGCGTGAGTTTCGGCAAACAGCTGCCACGGGTTGGATTTGCACTGCTTCAGACCCAGGGAGATACGACGACGCTCTTCGTCGATGTCCAGAACCATCACGTCAACCACGTCGCCAACGTTGACAACCTTGGACGGGTGGATGTTCTTGTTGGTCCAATCCATCTCGGATACGTGTACCAGGCCTTCAACGCCTTCTTCGATTTCAACGAAGCAGCCGTAGTCGGTCAGGTTGGTCACGCGGCCAGACAGACGGGTGGTCTCCGGGTAACGCTTGGCGATAGCAACCCAGGGATCTTCGCCCAGCTGCTTCAGGCCTAGGGATACACGGGTACGCTCGCGGTCGAACTTCAGAACCTTGACAGCGATCTCGTCGCCAACGTTGACGATTTCGGAAGGATGCTTAACGCGCTTCCACGCCATGTCGGTGATGTGCAGCAGGCCGTCAACACCGCCCAGATCTACGAATGCACCGTAGTCGGTCAGGTTCTTGACGATACCCTTAACTTCTTGACCTTCTTGCAGGTTGGCCAGCAGGCTTTCACGCTCGGAGGTGTTCTCGGTCTCGATCACGGCACGACGGGAAACCACAACGTTGTTGCGCTTCTGGTCCAGCTTGATGACTTTGAACTCGAGTTCTTTGTTTTCCAGGTGAGCGGTGTCACGGATCGGACGCACGTCAACCAGAGAACCCGGCAGGAAGGCACGGATGCCGTTCAGCTCAACGGTGAAACCACCCTTGACCTTGCCGTTGATGATACCGATAACGGTAGCTTGCTCTTCGTAAGCTTTTTCAAGCTGCAGCCAGGCTTCGTGGCGCTTGGCTTTTTCGCGGGACAGCTTGGTTTCGCCGAAACCATCTTCGATAGAGTCCAGAGCCACGTCAACGGAGTCACCTACGTTGATTTCCAGCTCGCCCATGGCGTTCTTGAATTCTTCAGCCGGGATAGCAGACTCGGATTTCAGACCGGCATCAACCAGTACGAAACCGTTCTCGATAGCAACGACAGTGCCCTTGACGATGGAACCTTGACGGGTTTCAACGGCGTTCAGGGACTCTTCAAAGAGTTGAGCAAAAGATTCGATCATTGTTTATGTCACAAATGAAACATCCACTTGCAATCCGGCACAAGCGGGGTTGTTTTAAATTATCTGCGCCATCCTTGGTGCAGACGACTGACATCAGTTTGCGCTGACATCACCAAGTTGTTGCTCTGCATAGGCAAGCACCGTTGCCAGCACTTCATCTATGGTCATGGACGTTGAGTCTACAACAAGAGCATCTTCCGCGGGTTTCAGGGGAGCGACGGCGCGATTTCTGTCGCGATCGTCACGTTCCCGAATCTCGGTTAAAAGACGCTCAAAGTTAACATCAAAGCCCTTATCTTGCAACTGCTTATAGCGGCGCTGGGCCCGCTCCTCGGCGCTGGCGTCGAGGAAAATCTTTACATCCGCTTCGGGGAAAACCACTGTACCCATGTCGCGACCGTCGGCGATGAGACCGGGGGCTTGGCGAAATGCTCGCTGACGACGCAGCAGGGCTTCACGTACCCGGGGAAACGCCGCGATTTTGCTGGCTGCGTTGCCCACTTCTTCAGTACGAATGGTGCGGGAAACATCCTCCCCTTCGAGGATCACCTTGACCAGCGCCCCTTCTACCTGGAATTGCACATCCAGATTGGCGGCCAGAGGAACCAATGCGGCTTCGGAATCGAGCTCCACATCGTGATGCAGGGCTGCCAGGGAGAGCACCCGGTAGATGGCACCGGAATCGAGCAGGTGCCAGCCCAGTTTTTCAGCCAGCAACTGGCACAAGGTGCCTTTTCCTGCGCCACTTGGGCCATCAATAGTCATCACGGGGGCCATCTGAGCCATAACGTTTCTCCTGCGCACTCGGCATCTTGACTGGTTGCACACATCCCTGTCGGGATGGGGTAATGGGCGCCGATTATACCCGAATGCGCCGTCGCTGGCAGTTGTCAGGGCACACAATTGCGCAAATGTCGTCGCGATTGCACCTATTCTGACCAATCGGGTTAACCCACTTCTCACGCAAGGTTTTGTTCTTATGGTTGTTCCGAACAATGCGCGCTAAACTGGCCGCCCTTTTTTAAGCAGCTGTAGTCAGGAGCAACCATATGAGCAGCGTTACCCTCGTGGCCAAATCCAAGTTGCCGACCCCCTGGGGCACTTTCACGCTGGTTGGTTTTCAGGAAACCGGCACGGGCAAGGATCATGCCGCGCTGGTGATGGGCGATATCGCAGACGGCGAACCCGTGCTGGGACGCATTCATTCCGAGTGTCTGACCGGGGATGCCCTGTTCAGTCTGCGTTGTGACTGCGGCTTCCAATTGCAGGCCGCGCTGGAAAACATCGCCAAGGCGGGCCGCGGCGTCCTGCTGTATGTCCGTCAGGAAGGGCGAGGCATCGGCTTGCTCAACAAGATCCGGGCCTATCATCTGCAGGATCAGGGGGCCGATACCGTGGAGGCCAACGTGGCGCTTGGCTTTGCCGCCGACATGCGCGACTACACCATCTGTGCCGACATGCTCAAGGCGCTCGAGGTCAAGTCACTGCGCCTGATGACCAACAACCCGCGCAAGTTGAAGGCGATGGAATCCTTTGGCATCCCGGTGGCGGAGCGCGTGCCCCTTCAGGAAGGTCGCAATCCCCACAACGAGTTTTATCTCTCCACCAAGGCAAACAAGCTGGATCACCTGTTCAAGAAATAAGGTTGCATCCACCTTGTCAGCATACGCCTCCAGATTGGAGGCGTTTTTATTGGTGATACCACTGAATCATTCAGTATCTGTAGCGTAATGATTAGACACATCCCCTTGCGCCAGCAAAAAATCCCGCAACGCTCGGTTCGCCATGGAGAGCGGATCCCCCCGTCGCCAGGCGACGCAGAGATCCAGGAAGATGGGGGGTGAAAAAGGGATGCCGGTGAGGGCTGGCTCCTCTTCCAGCGCCATACGCAGGAAGGTGGTCACGGCGAATCCCTGACGCACCACCGCCTTGAGCAGCGGGATGAGATTGCTTTCGAACGCGATGTCAGGCTCTACCCCCAGCCCCTGCGCCAACACCTCCATGTGTTCCCTGTGGTAGAAGCCTCGCCGGAACATGGCGAGCTCCTGGCTGAAGAACTGTGGCAGCGAGACCGCCTCAGCGCCGCGCAGGGGGTGCTCCTCCCCCACCACCATCAGCATCTCTTCCCGCAGCAGTTGCGCCCCCTCGAGGGCCGGTGGCAGATCGCTGGTGATGAGGATGGCGAGATCCAGACTGCCATCCACCATGCGGCTAAGCAGCTCCCGGGTGCCCGCCTCCTCCACCCGGATCTTCAAGCCGGGATAGCGATGCTTGAACGCCATCAGGATTGGCGGGAAGTAATAGGATCCCATCATGTAGGGGATACCGATGCGCACCTCCCCCCGCTCCAGCCCCTTGAGCTCGGCCATCTCGGCCTCGGCCTGGTGCATCTGGCGCAGCAGCCGTTCGGCGTGGCGACAGAGGACCTCTCCCTCAGGGGTGAGGCGCACGCTGCGGTCCTGCCGGTCAAACAGCCGCAGATCGAGCTGCTGCTCCAGCTTGGCGATGGCCATGCTGACGGCAGGCTGGGCCACGTTCAGCCCCTGGGCCGCCCTAGTGAAGGAGCCGGCATCGCGCACCGCCAGCAGGTATCCGAGCTGTTTCAGATCCATATCAATTTCATTTATCAGGGCAATAACTTAAATATATTATATTTATACGTCTCGTCGCACTACCCTGCACAAAAGTCGTCGGGACAACTCCATATGATCGAAGTAGGCAGTCGCGAATGGATACGCGCCACCCTGGCCCTCAGCCTGGGCTCCTTCCTGGTATTCCTCAATCTCTACCAGACCCATCCCCTGCTGCCACTCCTGGCAGAGGTTTTCTCGGTCAGCGCCCTGTCCGCCAGCTGGACGCTTGCAGGCTGCACCGCAGGGCTTGCAGGCTCCCTGCTCGTCTGTGCCCGTCTGGCTGATCGGTTCGGACGGCGGCGGATCATGCTGTGGACCCTGGCGGCCGCCATCCTGCTCTCCCTGTGCATCCCCTGGGTCACCCACTTTGATGTGCTGGTGAGCCTGCGCATCCTGCAAGGCGTCCTGCTGGCAGGGCTGCCCGCCACCGCCATTGCCTACATGGGGGAAGAGTTCAGCAAACGTGCCCTCATCGTAGCCGTCGGCGTCTATATCGCGGCCAACTCCCTGGGGGGCATCGCGGGCCGGGTGGTCGGCGGTCTGCTGGCTGGCTGGTTTGGTGACTGGCAGCACACTTTCCTCGGTATCGGGATCATCAGCCTCGCCCTGCTGCCACTGGTCATCTGGCTGCTGCCCGCCCAGCGCTGCTTCGTGGCCGTGGAGGCAGCACCGGGGCAACTGCGCCGCGCCATCCAGAGTCACCTTGGCAACCCCCTGCTGGTGGGGGCCTATCTCATCGGCGGCCTCAACTTCATGGTCTTCCTGAACCAGTACAGCTATCTCACCTTCCTGCTGGCCAAGGCCCCCTTCTCCCTGCCGACCCAGTGGCTCGGCATGCTGTTTCTGACCTACCTCACCGGCACCGTCGCCTCTTCACTGAGCGGCCGCGGGGCCCATCGCTGGGGAGCACAACGTCTGCTGCTGGCGGGAATAACCTTGATGGCACTCGGCAGCCTGGCCCTGTTGCAGGGGAGCCTTGTCGCCATCATCGGGGGATTGCTTGTCTCGAGCTTTGGCTTCTTCCTGGCCCACGCCTGTGCCAGCGCCTGGGTCGGCCAGCACGTGGAGCACAACCGGGCGCTCGCCTCGTCGCTCTATCTGGTGGGGTATTACCTGGGAGCCAGTCTGGGTGGGCTTTATCTGCACCCCTTCTGGGAGCAAGGGGGGCTCTGGGGTCTGGTACTCGGCATCGAGCTGGTGTTGATGATCACCGCGGGGTTGAGCCTCTGGCTCGGTCACTTGAAAGGACGTGTGGCGCCCGCTTGTGCGTTGACGCCACAGGATCAGGCTCCCGTCAACGGGCCCTCCCCTCACAGACCGTCATAATAGTCCGCCGGTACCGGCACCACGGCGCCGGTGCACAGCTCTTCGTCTATCACCTCCTCAAGCGGGCGCAGATGAAACTTGATCTGCCCAGAGGGCAGCATCAATCCTATATCCGGGTTGCGTCCGTCATCGGTGTTGCCGGTCTTGAAGGGGACATCGGGATGCGTCGTCACCAAGGCCGTGAGCGAGGGCACCACCAACTCGATATGTTCGAGCCCGGCCTGATGGCTTCGGCCCGCCTTGGGGGCGGCCAGTTCGATGCAGGGGACGGTCACCTGCTCCCAGCAGACGGGCTGGTGCAGGCGATAGGTGGCGATGGGACGACCGCCTATCATCCCCTCCACCAGCAAGACTCCGTGGGCGGCCAGCACCGCTTTCAACTCCAGATATTCCGGCAGGGTGGCGGCGCGGTAGCAGAGGTGATCCACCACGGGGGAGTCCTTGACTCCCATGACGGCACGCATTTCCGTGAGCAGTTGGCAAACAAATGGGGCCATTGGCCCCAGTGTGGAATCCAGTGGATGTGACATGATCACCATTTCTTCTTGGGTTGGAACAGGACGTCCAGTTCGTCCGTCTCTTTGTCCTTGATGTTTTGCAGCTCCTTCTCGCTGTGCTGCTGCAGGTGTTCTTCCAGCTGGCGCATCCCCTGCCGCATGTCCTCTTCCCGCGCCAGCAGGTAGGGATCCTTGTCGGTGACATTCGCCAGCGCCCCCAGCCCCTTGGTGTAGAGCTGGCGGCAGGTGCCGTACTGCCCCTGGATCTGGGCATCCATGGCCCGCTTGAGCAGGTTGGCGATGTTGATCTTGAGCTGCATCAGCTCGAGGCGGCGATCCTCCTGGGCAAAGCCTTGGGGATCTATCTTGCCCTTGTTGTGCTCGACCCGCAGCACGGCCCGCATCTTCTTGGCCAGTTGCAGCATCTGGATGGCCTGGCGGTCGGACTCCGGCGTCTTGAAATGTCCCTCGTCCTGGCTGCTGTAGTTCTCCTGCACGTTCTTGATCTGGAGCTGGACATCGGCGATGCGCTGCTTGACCTGCGCATTGGGCATCACCAGCGCGATGGCGCGGTAGGCATCCAGGATCCGGTGTTGCAACAGCAGCACCATGTTTTTGGAAAAGGGCACCAGGTTGACGTTCAGCAACACCTCTTCGGTCTCGTCTGCCACCGCCTTGTGACGGGCAATGGCCTGGCGCTTGTCCGATTCGGCCTTCTGCTTGTATTGCTGCACCACGTTATAGGCGATGACCAGAAACAGGAGTGCGCCGATTGACAGCAATATCAGGGTTAAAATCATAGGGTGTTCACACTCCAGTCCCAATCCAATTGCGAGATCCTACAACAGCTTAGCCTCATAGGGTAGCGCCCAGATCCCGTATTGCCTCACAAGAACGCTCGCAGGCGGTGACCGCATCCGGTGCGTCATGCTCCATATCGCCCGCCGCCCCCATTACTTGAGGCAAAAACCCTTCGACTGCAGGAATCCCAGCATGAAGGGCCTCGCCTCCTTGCCCAGGATCCCCCTGATCTGTCCGCTCCAGGTCTGATCCTTGTTGTTGCTGCTGCGGGCCTGGTAGTAGTCGTGGATCTGCCCGTCGTACCGGGCAAGCAGGGCGCGGTCCAGGGTGGCAGGATAGCGGTTCTCGTGCACCACCAGCGCCCGGGGCAGCCGCGGTTTTTGCTCCGGCCGCTGGGCGGGATGGCCCAGGCAGAGGCCAAACAGCGGGATCACCTGATGGGGCAGACCCAGCACCTCGCTCACCTCGGCCGGATTGTTGCGAATGCCGCCGATATAGACCCCCCCCAGCCCAAGTGACTGGGCCGCCAGCAAGGCATTTTGCGCCATCAGGGCGCCGTCGATGGCCCCGATCATGAGCTGCTCCACAAAGCCGGTGCGGGCCTCCGGCACTATCTGGCTATGACGATGGTAGTCGGCGCAAAACACCAGAAACTCCGCCGCTTCGACCACATAGGCCTGATGGCCGGCCAGCTCCGCCAGGGTGGCCCGCAACCCCTTGTCGGTGACCCGGATGATGCTGTTGGCCTGGAGGAAGCTGGAGCTCGCGGCGCTCTGGGCGGCGCTCAGGATCTGATCCAACTGCTCTGCGCTGACGGGCTCTGAGGTGAACTGGCGAATGGAGCGATGGGAAAGAATGAGATCGATGGTCGGGTTCATGGTACCTCCGGGATGAAGGTCACACTCTACCCAAAAAAAGCGGGGGGCCCAAGGCCCCCCATCACCCTCAAGGGGCAGGATAGACATAGGGGGCCTGTAGCCCAAGCGGGAACCCCAGCGCCCAGTAGAGCAGCAGGAAGCCCGTCCAGCTCACCAGGAAGGCCAGGGAGTAAGGCAGCATCATGGAGACCAGGGTGCCGATGCCTGTGCTCTTCACATACTGTTGGCAATAGACCACCACCAGGGGGAAGAAGACCATCAGCGGGGTGATGATGTTGGAGGCGGAATCCCCCATCCGATACGCGGCCTGAGTCAGCTCGGGCGAGATGCCCACCGCCATCAGCATGGGCACCAGGATGGGGCTGATGAGGGCCCACTTGGCGGAGGCCGAGCCCACCACCAGGTTGACGGTAGCCGTCAGCAGTATGATGCCGACGATGGTCACCTCTCCCGGCAGCGCCAGGGCGTGAAGCACCTCGGCACCGGAGAGCGCCAGCAAGGTACCGAGGTTGGAATCCCCGAACGCCTTGATGAAGAGGGCGCAGAAGAAGGCCATCACCATGTAGGAGCCCATCTTGTTCATGGTGGCCGACATGGCGTCGATCACATCCTTGCCGCTCTTGAAGCTGCCGGCGACAAAGCCATAGACGATCCCGGGCAGGATGAAGAGCAGGAAAATGAGGGGCACGATGGACTTCATCACCGGCGCGGCGAAGGTGGTGAGGGAACCGTCCGGTGCCCGCATCGGCGAGTCGCCGGGGGCCAGCGCCAGCCCCAGCAGCACCACGGCCGCCAGCATGGCAAACCCGGCCCAGTTGAAGGCCCGGCTCTCCTGGGCGCTGTAACGACCCATCTCGTCGGCGCTCTCCAGATCCTCGTTGAGGGGCACTTGCTTGAGGCGCGGCTCGACAATCTTCTCGGTGACAAACCAGCCCACGCAGATGATCAGCAAGGAAGAAGCGCCGGTGAAGATGATATTGCACAGGGTGTTGACCATGTAGTCAGGGTCGAATAACTGGGCTGCAGACTGGGTGAACCCCTGAAGCAGCGCATCCCCGCCGGAGGGCAGGAAGTTGGCGGCAAACCCGCCGGAAACCCCGGCAAAGGCTGCGGCAATCCCCGCCAGCGGGTGACGACCCGCCGCATGGAAGATGATGCCGCCAATGGGGATCACCAGCACATAGCCCGCATCGGCGGCGGTATGGCTGACGATGGCCACCAGGATCAGCATGGGGGTCAGAAAGCGCGCCGGCGTCACCTTGAGCAGCTTCTTGAGCCCGGTGTTGATGAAACCGGACTGTTCAGCCACCCCGACCCCCAGCATGGCCACCAGCACGATGCCAAGGGGAGCAAACCCGGTGAACGTGGTGACCATGCTGGCGAGAAAGTCCGCCAGCCCTGCCCCGGTCAACAGGTTGTTGATGACCACAGCCTCTCCGGTGCGGGGATTGACCAGATCGAAGGAGAACTGGGAGCCTATCCAGGAGCCGACCCAGACGATCAGCAAGGCATAGAGGAAGAGCATGGCGGGATCCGGCAGCTTGTTGCCCGCCTTCTCCACCCCGTTCAGAAAGCGGTTCAACCAGCCGTTGGGAGGGGCCGGACGCTCGTTCACTGCAGCTTGACTCATTATGGTGATACTCCATTACCAAGGAATGAGCGCGCATACTAGCGATAACGTCTAATGGATCCCATGATATGAGACAAAAATTCGATTAATTATGTTTAATTTGGCATCTCGCACTTCATAAATGGGAGATGCCGCACATTTATCGACAACTTTCTCAATGGTTTGCGAGGGGATAGCGGCCCAGCCGGCACTGTACTGCGAACCCCGCCGCCGCCACCTCTTCCGGTGTCATGGGACGGCTGAACAGAAATCCCTGGAAGACATGGCAACCCTGGGTCTGCAGGGCCGCGAGCTCGTGCTCCTCCTCCACCCCTTCCGCCAGGATCCCGAGCCCCAGACTGGTGGCCATGGCCACCGTCGCCCGGATCACCGGCAGGTTGAGCCCCACCACGAAGGAGCGGTCCAGCTTGATGGTGTCGATGGGCAACCGGTTGAGGTAGGCAAGCGACGAGTAGCCCGTCCCGAAGTCGTCGATGGCGATCTTGATCCCCTGCTCGCTCAGGGCGTCGAGGATCTCGATGCACCCCTTCATGTCCAGCATCAGCACCGTCTCGGTCAGCTCCAGGGTCAGCAGTGCCGCCTCCACCGAGAATGCCTCGAGCAGTTGGGCCACCAGCTCCGGCAAACTGGCAGAGAGCTGGAAGCCCGAGAGATTGACCGACACCGGCACCCTCACCCCATCCTGTCGCTGCCACTCCCCCATCTGGGCCAATGCGGTGGAAAGCACCCAGCTTCCAATTTCCCGGATGAGCCCCATCTCTTCGGCCAGCGGAATGAACTCCGCCGGCGACACATGGCCGAGCACGGGATTGTACCAGCGTACCAGGGCCTCGAAACCGATGACCTGACCTTGCGCCACATCCACCTGGGGCTGATAGCGCAGGCTGAGCTCCCCCCGACCGACGGCCTTGGCCAGAAACTGCTTGAGGGTCAGCTTGCGATGCAGGCTTTGCTGCATGCTGGGGGTGAAGCGCTGCCAGCGAAGCCGCCCCATCTGCTTGGCCTGGTACATGGCCATGTCGGCACGGGTGATGAGGTTATCGCCATCATCGGCGTCGTCCGGGTAGATGGCGATGCCGATGCTGCCGCCGATGGTGACCTCGGGGACACCGCTCAGCTGCAGTGGCTTGCTCATCTGGGAGAGCATGAGATCCGCCACCTCCTGGGCCCGATCGCTCGCCTGGTTGAGGGGCACCAGGGCGGTGAACTCGTCCCCGCCAAGGCGCGCCAGCTCCACGTCCCGCGGGCAGATCTGCTTGAGCCGTCCGGCGACCCGCTCCAGCAGGCGATCCCCTGCCTTGTGGCCGTAGTTGTCATTGACCAGCTTGAAGTTGTCCAGATCCATGAACACCAGGGCAAAGCGCCCCCCGAGGCCGCAATAGGCTTCCAGGGATTTCATCAGGCCGTAGCGATTGAGCAACCCGGTGAGGGAGTCGTGCCAGGCCAGGTGGCGATGCTCCAGCTCTTCGAGCTTGCGATCCGTGATGTCCCGCATGGTCAGCAGGATCCGTGCCCCCTGCTGGATATGGCGAAACTGGTACTGGAACCAGCGCATCCCTTTCTGGGTGCGACACTCCCCTTCGGCCACCACTTCGTCCAGACGGGAGAGGCGACGATAGAAGGCCTCGTCCGCACCGGAGAAGATCTGGGGCAGCGTCAGAATGCCGGTGCCAAAGCACATGTCGAAGTGATGGTTGCCGCTCTCGAGGCGCCCCTCGTTGTCAAAGAGACAGGCCAGGGTGTCGCCGGTGGCGAGGGAGGACTCCTGATAGAGGGTGTCGGCATCGATGACCGCTTCCGCCATCATCATCTGCCTTCCGGCAAGCTGGATCCCGGAAAGACGCAGATAGACCTGCTTCTTGACCCCCTTGGGCGAGAGGGTCCACCACTCGTTGTAACTGCGCTCCTGCTGGAAATCGCCGAGATAGCGCTGCAGCAGCAGATCGATGGCGGCGGCCATGTCGGCGGAGAAATCCCGGGACTTCAGCTCGGCCAGGGAGCTCGCCTCCCAGAGCCCGAGGGCAGCATCGTTGGCCCAGTAAATATGATGACGCTGGATGTCATAGACCCAGACCGGCGTGTGGAGGACATCCATCACGGTGAGCAGGCGTTCGTCTAGCGTATTCATGTTGAGTGATGATTCATGCTGAAAGCTCATGGTCGAACCAGTCGCTTGCGCCCCCTGACAGGAGTATTCACGCTGGTACAAAATCCGTTCCGGCCCATAATCGGATAACAAACGGATGAAAAAAGGCCGAAATCATATGAAAACGCTACATGTGATCCCCATGGTACGAAGAAATGGACTCACACTGGTATTGTTGGGCATGGTGATAACCATTGCTATGATTTTTATACTTTTTTTTCTTCGTGAACAACTACTAATCCCCGCCATTTCCTTCCTCCTGGCGGGCCTGATGACAATTCTTGTCGGGGTTTGGAAACTGGGTGAGCCTCATTTTAGTCTCTCTTTGTGTCAGGACTGCCTGCAATACCATCACAAGTACGGCGGCTGGATCCTGAAATGGAGAAATATTCAGCGAATTGACCAACCACGTATCCATTTGGGGTGGGATCTGGTGGAGCTGCCCTACATCGGCTTGAAAATAAAGGATTACGACGCTTTTTTGACGCTGATCACACCCAGGCTCGCCGTCCGTCTGCTGACCGAGCAGCGCGCCGTGCTGATGCAGGCCATGCGAAGCGAGCGCTCCGACTGCCCGACCGGAGGGTGCGGCAGTGGGCTCCTGGGAGAGGGACTGCTGGAGGAGAGCCGCTTCTGCTCACCCTCCGGCCAGCGCTATGAGGGGGTGATCGCCATGCTCGGCAACCGCATGGCACGGCTGCGTGATCTGCTGGGGTACGATCTGCTGGTGCCGGACAACAGCCTGGACAGATCCCCGGAAGATTTCGTCCATCTGCTCCAGCAATACCAGCGCGAGTCGAATCTAATCCAGATCAATTAAACGCCGGATTGCGCTTGCCAAGCCCGGTGACTCTTCATAAGGTCACTGGCTTGTTACAGCCAGAACACCCCCTAAAACCGCTTATGAAGTACATCGAAGAGTTCTATCTGTTCGTCAAGGTGGTGCAAGAGGGCGGTTTCTCCCACGCCGCCGCTGCGCTGGGCATGCCGACCGGCACCATCAGTCGACGTATCTCCCAACTGGAAGAGCAGCTCGGATGCAGCCTGCTGCACAGATCCACCCGCAAGCTGCGTCTCACGGACGAAGGGCTGCGCTATTACGAGCGCCTCTGTACCCCCCTTGCGGAAATAGAGCAGGCCACCGGCGAAATTCGGGGTGAGGAGACGGACATCAGCGGCCTCATCCGCCTCGCGGCCCCCATCGCCCTCTCCAACACCATCCTGGTCGACATGCTGGTGGACTTCGGCCTGCGCTATCCCGGGGTACAATTCGACATCCGCCAGTCCAACGACCATGCCCTCCAGGCGGATCAGGACAGGGACCTGGTCTTTTTCAACGGCGAGCTCCCCCAGACCCTGCCCAACGCCCTCTGTCTGGGTCACATCCAGTACGGTCTGTTCGCCTCCCCCCTCTATCTGGAGAAGATGGGTGTGCCCTCCCACCCGACCCAGCTGGAAGAGCACGATCTCATCTACTGCTGGCCCCACCAGCACTGGCAACTGAGCGGGCGGGACGAACAGACGATCTGCATCAAGCGCACTCCCCGCCTTTGCATCGACCAGACCCAGGCCGCCGTGCGGGCAGCCCAGCGCCACCTCGGCATCGTCAACGCCCCGCAGCACTATGTGCACCCCTTCCTGCAAGATGGTCAGCTCGTCCCCGTCCTGCCGGACTGGCAGTCAGGAAAACGTCCCTTCTACATGCTCCATTGTCAGCCCCGGTTCACCCCGTTGCGTGTTAAGATGTTCGCCGATTTCGTCGAGAAGCACTCCGAGCGCTATCGTACCCGCCAGCAGAACGATCAATTTTCACCGGCGCAGCCGCTGCCCGTTGCATCTGACGGCTGATGACCCACACTTAGCGCAATCCTCGTTGCACAGGTCGGCTAACACTATGAATGTATTGATATGTGATGACTCCGGGTTCGCGCGCAAACAGCTGGTGCGCGCCCTGCCCGCCGATTGGGGTGTTACCTTGCACCAGGCCGCGGACGGACTGGAAGGGGTCGAGCAGATCCTGATGGGGCACGGGGACCTGATCTTTCTCGATCTCACCATGCCGGAGATGGACGGTTATGGCGTGCTCGAGACCCTCAAGCGAGAGGGGGTGCGCAGCAAGGTGATCGTGGTTTCCGGCGACATCCAGCCGGAAGCCCATGAGCGTGTCATGGCTCTTGGCGCCCTCGATTTCATCAAGAAGCCGGCCTCCCCGGACACCCTCCTTGCCTTGCTCAAGCGCCACGGTCTATGGCAATCAGCAACCCAGGTGACGGCCATCCAACACCAGCCCGTCGCCAGCCACCAGGCTGCCCAGAGCAGCATCCAGTTCACCCCCGAGCTGCGGGATGTCTATCAGGAGCTGGCCAACGTCGCCATGGGCCAGGGGGCGGATCTGCTGGCCCGCCTGCTCGGCGCCTTCGTGCTGCTCCCCATCCCCAACGTCAACGTGCTGGAGGTCTCCGAGCTGCACATGGCGCTCTCGGCCGCCGCCGAATCGGAGACGCTCTCTGCGGTCTGTCAGGGCTTTATCGGGGCCGGGATCGCCGGGGAGGCCCTGCTGCTGTTCCACGATGCCAGCTTCCAGGACCTGGCCCGCCTGATGAACCATCAGGGGGAGCTAGATCACGGCGCCGAGCTGGAACTGCTGATGGACACCGCCAACGTGCTGATTGGCGCCTTCTTGCGCGGCTATGCCAACCAGCTCGACACCCCTTTTAGCCAGGGTCACCCCGTGGTGCTGGGCCAGCACAGGCCCATTCAGGATCTCATTCGGACCAACCAGAGCCGCTGGCGCCGCACTCTGGCCATCGAGATCAACTATCGGGTGCAGGGCTATGCGGTGCAGTGCGATCTCTTGCTGCTGTTTACCGAAGATTCCATCGCCACCATGAACAACAAGATCATGCACATGCTCTGACCGTCCCGCGGCAGCAACCACCAGGAGTGACCATGGACATTCGGGAATTTCATTGGCTGATGAACATCGTCCAGAATCTGGACGTGGGGCTGGTCGTGCTCGACAGGGAGTACCGGATCCAGGTGTGGAACGGCTTCATGGAGAGTCACAGCGGCCGGCTGGCAGGCGAGGTGCGCGATCAAGGGCTGTTCTCGCTCTTCCCCGATGTGGACAAGGCCTGGTTCGAGCGCAAGGCCAACATGGTGTTCAAGCTCAACAACCGTGCCTTCAGCACCTGGGAGCAGCGCCCCTACCTGTTGCGCTTCTCCAACTACCGCCCCATCACGGGATCGGCCCCCTACATGTACCAGAACCTGACCCTGGTGCCGCTGGCCGACTTCACCGGAGAGGTCACCCATCTGGCCATCATGATCTATGACGCCACCGACGAGGCCATGCTGATCACCGGCCAGCGCCAGGGATGACCGCCCCTGCCATGACAACAAGGGCGCCCGATGGCGCCCTTGTTGTTGCGATGGGGAATGGCGTCAGCCACTCAGATACTCGGTGAAGGCGTCGATCACCTCGTCGATGTCATCGTCGGTGATCTGCAGGTGGGTCACCAGCCTGAGTTCCCCGTAGCCGGAGAAGAGAATACCGCGCTCCTTCATGAAACCCAGCAAGGTGACGGGATCTCCCTGGGTCAGGCGCAGGAATACCATGTTGGTCTGCACCTCCCCCAAGTTGAGTGTGATGCCTGGCAACGCGGCCAGCCCCTCTGCCAGACGCCTGGCGCGGCGATGATCATCCGCCAGCCGGGCAACGTGCTGATCCAGCGCGAACAGGGCGGCCTGGGCCAGGATCCCTCCCTGGCGCATGCCGCCCCCCAGCATCTTGCGCAGCCGTCGGGCGCGGGCGATGAACACAGCCGATCCCACCAGCAGGGAACCCACCGGCGCCCCCAGTCCCTTGGAGAGGCAGACAGAGATGCTGTCAAAAGGCGCCGCGATGGCGGCCACCGGCTCCCCGCTCGCCACCACCGCATTGAAGAGGCGAGCCCCGTCCAGGTGCAGCTTCAACCCCTTCTCGTCGACGAATTCGCGCATGGCGCGCAGGTAGGTCAATGGCAGCACCTTGCCGTTATGGGTATTTTCCAGGCAGACGAGGCGCGTCTGGACGAAATGGGGATCATCGGGAGCGATGGCCCCCCGCACATCCTCGATGGCCAGGGTGCCGTCCGCCTGCATGGGGACCGATTGCAGGGCCACCGAGCCCAGCACGGCAGAGCCCTGGGCCTCGTAGCGATAAATGTGGGAGGCCGCCCCCAGCACGGCCCCTTCCCCACGCTGGCAGTGACTCATCATGGCCAGCAGGTTGGACATGGTGCCGGAGGGCACGAACAGGGCCGCCTCCTTGCCAAGCAGTTCGGCGCCGCGGCGCTCCAGCGCATTGATGCTGGGATCTTCCCCATAGACATCGTCTCCCACCTCGGCATGCAGCATGCTCTGGCGCATGGCTTCCGTGGGTTGGGTCACGGTATCACTTCGTAAATCGATATAGCGCATGTCATCCTCCTGATGCAGGACGATGACATTAACCAGCCGACACCCGGCTGGCAAGAAACGGCAAGCGGGAATGTGAGCCCGGCGGCTCACCAGGGCAGCGACTGCCCCTGCAGATCCACGAAACGGCCCGAGTGCGCCGGCGTCAGTGTGGCCATCAGATCCAGCAGGCGGACGGCGACCTCGGCGGGATCCTGCAGCAAGGTGGGATCCATCTCCTGAAGAAAAGGTTGCTGCATGGGGGTATTCATGAGGCCGGGATGCACGGTGATGACACCGGCGCCGGGAAAACGTCCGGCCCACTCACCCGCCAGGATCCGGGATCCCATGTTGAGGGCGGTCTTGCTCATACGGTAGCTGTAGTGGCACATGGCCTCCTGGCCCCCCTCCTCCAGGCTTCCCGCCCGATCCGAGAGGGTGCAGAGCCAGAGCGTGCTCTGGGGCATCATGCGCCGACTGAG
Source organism: Aeromonas sp. QDB17 (assembly GCF_027705305.1). Classification (NCBI taxonomy): domain Bacteria; kingdom Pseudomonadati; phylum Pseudomonadota; class Gammaproteobacteria; order Aeromonadales; family Aeromonadaceae; genus Aeromonas; species Aeromonas sp. QDB17. The sequence continues at coordinate 24,330 of NZ_JAPDBP010000028.1, read as the reverse complement.
GTTGGCACCAAGGGCCAGGTGGGGCCAGGCATTGGCCAGCAGACTCTCTTCAAGCCATTGGGGGGTCACCTCCTCCACCCGCCGCTCCGGCATGTGGGCAAGATCATGAAGCAGGCCTATGGTGTTGATCACCACCGTCGGCAGGGTGGTGCTGTCATAGAGGGTGAAGAGGGCCTCGAAGGAGAGCGGGTCCACCTCCTGCAGCGGAAAGTAGCAGGCGGGATCCAGCCCCCTGGGCAGTTGCCTGCCCGCCAGCAACCACTCTTCGCCCCGTCTGGCCAGCTCCCGTGCCAGCGCACTGCCCAACCCGCCACTGCCCAGGATCAGATAGCTCATCTGCGTGTCCTTGGATTTGATCACTGCTTAGAGGGTATCAGAAGAATGGCGGACTGCCGGGAGCACCCGTCAGACTCAGGCCTCGGCCAGATGGCGCCCAAACTCCCGCGCCCGGGCCAGGTCCAGAAAACCGTCCGCCTGCTTGTGGCTGCGCAGGAACTGGTAATAGGCGAGCAGGGTCACCAGTTGCTCCTCGTCCGGCATGGGCTTTCCCGGACGGGTCTCCTGCACCAGCGCCCCCGCCGCCGCCAGGGCGTCCCTGTCCACCACCTCGGCCTGACGATAGAGATACCCGCAACCGGTGGCGAGCCACTCCAGCGAGCAGTTGGCCCCCATGGCAATCTGGTTCGCCTTGCCAAGGCCGGGCTCGGCCCCTTTCAGATACTTGCGGATCAGAGCTTCACTCAACCCCACCTTGCGGGCAAAGGCGCTCACACTCCCCTCCCCGATCAGGCTTTGCAGCCTGGCGGCAAATCCTTCCATCACCCCTTCTCCTCTCACTGACACCGGGCTCTTGACCCGTCGGAGTCAGAACCATAGTTCGAATTCGCGAAGGGGGCATTATTGCCTTGTCCGCCGGAAGAGACCAAGATGCTGGCACATGATTTTGCCCCTTTCTTTTCGCATTTTTATCTCCAGAGGAGTCACCATGTCCGTATCCCGTCTGGCCCTGCACGAGCAAGGCCCCACCTTCTCCCGCCTCATCATGGGCTACTGGCGACTGATGGAGTGGCAGCTCTCCCCCGCCGCCCTGCTGGACCTGATGAAATATCACCTTGATCTCGGGGTCACCACCATCGATCACGCCGACATCTACGGTGGCTACCAGTGCGAGGAGGCCTTCGGCCATGCCCTGCGCCTGGAGCCCTCCCTGCGCGATCGCATGGAGATCGTCAGCAAGTGCGGCATCGCCCTCACCGCCAATCCGGCCCACGCCCTGAATCACTACAACACCGGCAAGGGACACATCGTCGCCAGTGCCGAAGCCTCCTTGCAAAAGCTCGGCACCGATCATCTGGATCTGTTGCTGATCCATCGCCCCGACCCCCTGATGAACGCCGACGAGGTGGCCGACGCCTTCATCACCCTCAAGCAGGCAGGCAAGATCAAGCACGCCGGGGTCTCCAACTTCACGCCCCATCAGTTCGCCCTGCTGCAATCCCGCCTGCCCTTCCCCCTGGTCACCAACCAACTGGAGATCTCCCCGCTCCATCAGGAGGGGACGCTGGATGGTGCCCTGGATCAATGCCAGCAACTGCGCATCAAGCCCATGGCCTGGTCCTGCCTTGGCGGCGGGCGGCTGTTCCATGCCCCCGACTATGCCCCGCTGCGGGCGGAACTCGAGCAGATCCGCCAGGAGGTGGGCGCCGACTGTCTGGAGCAGGTGGTCTACGCCTGGGTGATGATGCTGCCGAGTCAGCCGCTGCCCCTCATCGGCTCCGGCAAACGGGAGCGGATCGCCGCCGCTGTGGCAGCCGAGTCCATTGAGCTCACTCGCCAGCAGTGGTTCCGCATCCGCAAGGCCGCTCTGGGTTACGACGTTCCCTGAGTCTGCATCAGACCCTGAAAACAAAAACGGCATGGAGGATTCCATGCCGTTTTCCGTTATCGAGACGATTCAACGATGGCGCTGGGGGCGACCACGGGGTGCATCCGTCTTCGGTTTGGCCTGATTGACCGTGATGGTGCGGCCGCCGACCTCGGTGCCGTGCAACTCGGCGATGGCCTTCTCGGCCTCACCATTGACCGGCATTTCAATGAAACCAAACCCCTTGGACTGACCGGTATCGCGGTCGATGATGATATCGACCTTGTCTACCTGCCCAAATTGGCTGAACACGGTTGTCAGTTCGTCGGCCGTCATCCGGTACGACAGATTACCTACGTAAATCTTCATGCCATCCACTCTCGATTCAAGGTGCCTTATCTATGCATCCACCGACCTGGGAGTAAGGGCACAACCCCCCTGCCGGACCAGCCACGGCATCATGCCATGGCACTTCCAGCTTCGTATCCCAAGTCCTTGATCTCTTGGGCTATCGGAGCAGGAAAGATCAAATCGAATCAGAGGCAGTATCTGAGCATTGGGATGAATTGTCGAGAAAATAGTCAGAGCGGGTGCAGCTCGGCCAGTAATGTGCCGAGGGCACGACGCCCATGCCAGGCACGTTTGAACCCGAATCGATAGACCCCGGGGGCCACTTCGTGAGTCCCTTCCCGGGACAACCCGAGCAGGCTGGTGGCCGTCGCCAGGGTCACCTCATCCAGCCCGAGATCCAGGCTGAAATCGAGCCACTGGCCATCGTGTCCCACCTTGCGATCCCGCTCCATGCCCACCAGCACGGCTCTGGGCAGGGCCAAGGCCCGGTCTTCGCCGCCATTGAGCAGATAGAGATGGCGTTCATCCCAGGCAAGCTCCGCCAGACGCCAGCGCTGCCAGTTGCGCGGCAACACCATCATCACCAGCACGATGCCGCCAAAGACCACCCCGACCCAGGGCAGCAGGCCCATGTCGGGATATCCCAGCCAGAGGGCGGCCACCACAGTGGCGAGACTCGCCAGCAACAGGCAGATCATGACCCCGTAAAACCGCCGGGCCGGGGGCATCAGCCAGCTCACGTTCTCTTGCGCTGCCAGCTCACTGACTCTCATCTTCTCTTCTCCTTCTGTGATGCGAACGGCCTTGCCGTCGCTGCGTTGCCGCGCATTGTGCGCGAGTGACGCGCCGCGATGCAACCGCCACCGCGACACGGATGACGGCCAGCGGCCACTCTTGGTATGCTTGGGGCTGTCTGAGCCCGCACTGGGCGCCATCCCGGGAGTCCCATGTTCGCCACCGCCCTGCTCTTGTCCGCGAGCACACTCTATGCCGAGGCCATCGGCGGCTACTCCGCCGGCTGCCTGAAAAATGCCGTGGCCCTGCCCCTCGAAGGCCCTGGTTATCAGGTGATCCGCACCAAACGGCTGCGCTATTACGGCCACCCCGACCTCATCCATTACCTGCAGCATCTGGCCAACCAGACCAGACTGGCCGGCATGCCGGATCTCTATATCGCAGACCTCGCCATGATGCACGGGGGACCCTTTACCTCAGGTCATCGCAGCCACCAAACCGGCCTGGATGCCGACATATGGTTCAGGATGGCTGACAGGCCCATCAGCCGCTGGGAGCAGGATGCCCCCAGGGAGTGGGCGCTGATCGACGAACCCAGCTACCGGATGCTGCCAGGCCGATTCGGCCCAAGGCAACTCAATCTGCTGCGCCTTGCGGCCGATCGCCCCGAGGTGGCGCGTATCTTCGTCAACCCCGTCATCAAGGCCGAGGTGTGCAAACAGGCACCCGGTGAAGCCTGGGTCGGCAAGCTGCGCCCCTGGGTCGGCCACTTCAGCCACTTTCACGTGCGTCTGCGCTGCCCGGCAAACAGTCCGGACTGCCAGCCCCAGGCTCCCATTCCCCCCGGCAATGGCTGTGGGGAGGAGCTGGCCTCCTGGCTCAAGGACAAACCCCAGCTGCCCAAGGTGTCGATGAGCTACCGCGCCCCCCTCTTACCCAGGCGTTGTGAGGGCTGACCACAAGCTGTTATGGTGAACCTATTTCCGAGAGAAATATCAATGGAGAACAACAAGATGGCCACTTCACTCTGGCAACGTGGTACCCGTGCCCTGCTGACCCTGACCCTGCTGCTGGGTTTGACCGGCTGCGGCATGAACACCATTCCGACCCTGGATGAGCAGGTCAAGGCGAGCTGGGGACAGGTCGAGAACCAGTACCAGCGCAGGGCCGATCTCATTCCCAACCTGGTGGCCACCGTCAAGGGGTACGCCAGCCACGAGCAGGAGACCCTCAAGGCGGTCACCGATGCCCGTGCCCGGGTCGGCAGCGTGCAGGTGAGTGACCCCTCCCAGCTCAAGGCGTTCGAGGCGGCTCAGGAGCAGCTCTCCAGCGCCCTCTCCCGGCTGATGGTGGTGGTCGAGCGCTACCCGGATCTGAAGGCCGATCAGCAGTTCCTGACCCTGCAGGCCCAGCTGGAAGGCACCGAGAATCGCATCGCGGTGGCCAGACGGGATTACATCGAGGCAGTACGCCAGTTCAATACCGAGATCCGTACCTTCCCCGGGGTCATCTGGTCCAAGCTGCTCTACTCCGATCTGGAAGCCAAACCCACCTTCAGCGCCAAACCCGGTGCCGATGAGGCGCCCAAGGTCAGCTTCCAATGAACGTGATGAGACACTGGCTGGCGCTCTGTCTGCTGCTCTGTACCACGGCACTGCATGCCGCCCCCGATTTCCCGGCCCTGACCGGGCGGGTGGTGGACGAGGCCAATCTGATGTCCCGCAAGCAGGCCCACCAACTCGCACAGCAACTGGCCGTCTTCGAGAAGCGCAGCGGCGTCCAGCTGGTGGTGGTCTCCATCGACACGCTGGCGGGGGATACCATCGAAGAGTACGGCTACCAGCTCGGTCGCCACTGGGGCATCGGCCAAAAAGGCAAGAACAACGGCGTGCTGCTGATCATCGCCCAGGACGAGCGCAAGGTGCGCATCGAGGTGGGTTATGGCCTGGAAGGTGCCCTGCCCGACGCCATCGCCGCCAATATCATCCAGACCCGGATCCTGCCCGCCTTCAAGCGCGGTGACATGGTGGCCGGCATCCTCGCCGGCAGCCAGGGCATCATGCAGGCCCTGGCCGGGGAGTATCAGCCCGTGGACAACACCAGCAAGGCCGACAAGCAGGGAGGTCCCTGGCTCTTCATCCTGGTGGTGATTGCGATGATCGTGCTGCACAATCTGCGCGGCGGCGGCGGTGGGCCGGGAGGACGTCGCCGGACCGCCTACATGGCCGGTGGATTCGGTGCCGGCTCCTTTGGCGGCCGCACTGGCGGCGGTGGTGGCGGTTTCAGTGGTGGCGGCGGCAGCTTTGGCGGCGGCGGTGCATCTGGCGGTTGGTAATCAGGGAAAAAGAGACAACAAGATGATTTCGAAACAGTTTTTCCACACCTTGCAGGCCAAGGTTCGACAGGCCGAGCAGGCCACGGATGCCGAACTGGTCACCGTGCTGGCCCCGGCCAGCGATGGCTATCGCTATATCCCGACCCTGTGGGCCGCCCTGCTCGCCATGCTCACCCCCCTGCTGGTCTTCCAGCTCGGCTTCTGGCTTGGCTGGTACGAGATCCTGCTGGTGCAGTGGTCGGTCTGGTTGCTGCTGAGCCTGCTGTTCCACTGGACACCCATCAAGATGCGGCTCATTCCCAACAAGGTACGCCGTCACCGGGCCGCCCTGATGGCCCGCCTGCAGTTTGTCGAGCAGGGACTTCACCGCACCCGGGACCGGCTCGGGGTGCTCATCTTCGTCTCGGTGGCGGAGCACTATGTGGAGATCCTGGTAGACGACGGGATCGCCCAGCACATCGACAACTCCCAGTGGCAGCAGATCATCGACGACTTCGTGGTTCGGGTACGCAACAAGGAGGTCGAGCAGGGGTTCCTGGAGTGCGTGGAGCGCACCAGCGCCATTCTGACCGACGCCTTCCCCGCCACCCGGGATCAGAACGAGCTGCCTGACAGCCTGATCATTCTCGACAAGCCCTGAACGGGCTTAAAAAACCGGCATTCTGTTCAAGGGATAGGCACTCGATAAAGATTATGAAAAATAAGGGGAAAAGTGGTTGACCCAGGCAGCCCTTTCCCCTAAATTACGCCCCGTTCCAGCGCAACGGCGCAACGAACACCGTGTTGGCTGAACACGTTAAACCACAGACCAAAATTTGGTGAGGTGTCCGAGTGGCTGAAGGAGCACGCCTGGAAAGTGTGTATACGGCAACGTATCGAGGGTTCGAATCCCTCCCTCACCGCCAAATAAAGTAAAAGGCCCCGTCGCAAGACGGGGCCTTTTACTTCTTCCGAAGATGGGCGGCTCGGTTCGAACCCTGTCGACAGGCGGGCAGGATAGCCCAACTGGACGGCCAGAGGCCGCCCGCAGGGCGAGCGCCAGGGATGGAGCGAGTCAATCCCGAACCAGCTTACAGCTTGAAGAATCGACCCCAGGGTCGGTTTTTGCTTCAAGGAGTCTGCCAACCCCCTGGCAGGAGAAACCCGTCATCGGCGGGGCCAGAAAAAACGGCTTGCCGCGATACCTGGCCAAGTGCCGCCCAGCCAATCCCACCCCTTCCGCCTCTCTGCTCTCTGCTCTCTGCTCTCTGTCGACAGGGGATATGCCCCGAGGGCAGCCAGCCCTCTCTCGTTGATAGCGCATTACGCCAATCAAAGAGAAAGTGACGATATAAATAACCAACACCCTCTCACAGATAGCACAGTATATTGTGATATCACTTGGATAACCGCCTCGTCCTGCCATGCCGGCACCGTCAACCTGCTCTGCAGATCAGGCGGCACAGGCCGATGCCACCGGACACTACCGGGTCTGCGCAACCTCTCGGATATTGCTCACCGATTGGATATCGTTTTGAAAAACTGATAGTTAAATGGCTACACTAGCCTCACACATCGCATAGGGATATGGACAAATGAGTCTTATTGGCTTGCTGCTGGCCCTGGCAGCCATTCTGGGTGGCAACATGATAGAAGGGGGGCACCCCAGCGCCCTGCTCGATCTGCCCGCCTTTCTCATCGTGATCGGCGGTACCGTCGGTGCCGCACTGACCCAGTTTCCTTTCTCCGTGGTTGGTAAAACCCTCAAGCGCTTCAAGTGGCTCATCACTCCCCTGCGCCTCGACATGCTGGAGCAGGCCCAACTGCTTGAAACCCTGGCGGGCAATGCACGGCGCAGTGGCATGCTGGCACTGGAGGGCATGATCGACGACATCAAGGATCCCTTCCTGCAAAAAGGGGTACAGATGATGGTCGATGGCTACGAGAAGACCAAAATCCACGAGGTACTGGAAAACGAGATCGAGTTCGAGCAGGAAGATATCGAACAGACCGTCAAATTCTACGAGGCCATGGGGGGCTACTGCCCGACCATGGGGATCGTCGGGGCCGTATTTGGCCTCATTCACGCCATGGGCCTGCTGGATGCCCCCGACAAGCTGGGGGGCGCCATCGCGGTGGCCTTTATCGCCACCATCTACGGGGTGTCGGCCGCCAACCTCATCTTCCTGCCCTTCGGCAACCGCTACAAGTCGTTTGCCCACCAGATCCGCCACTACAAGGAGATGACCCTCACCGGCATCCTCTGCATCGTGGACGGCGAGTCACAGCAACGGCTGCAAGTGACCCTTGAGCCTTACCTCGGAGGCCACAGTGGCGAAAAAGAAAAAGGCTGAGGCGCCGGAGAACCACGAACGCTGGCTGGTCTCCTACGCCGACTTCATGACACTGCTGTTCGCCCTGTTCGTGGTGCTCTACTCCTTCGCCATGGCCAAGCAGTCGGAGACTCGCGTGCTCATTCAGGGCTTTATCGAATCTCTTGGCAAGATAGGGCTGGTTTCCCTTCCCGCCGGCTCCCCCGTGATGCAGGGGGGCACAGGCATACTGGAACCCGAGTCCAAGACCACCCCCAATACCTCCCAGAAAGAGCAGGTGCTGGATACCCAGACGCCCGCAGCGGCGGCCGACCCTTTCAACGAGACCATCGGCTCCTCGGAGAAACCTACGGCCACGGAGTCCTGGCCCCACAAGACAAAGGAGCAGGATTGGGTCACGGTCACCAAGCAGAAGCTGGATCAGCAGCTCAAGAGCCAAATCGAGTCCAAGGAGATCGAGGTGGAGCAGCTTGGCAGCCAACTGGTCATCCGCATCGGCGAAAAGACCTTGTTCCCCGCCGACTCCGCCTTCTTGCAGCCCCAGTTCATTCCGCTGGTCAACAAGGTCTCGGACGTGCTGGCGGACATCCCCGGCATGGTGGTGGTCACCGGTCACACCGACAACTCCCAGGCGCCGGTGGAGCTCTATCGCAACAACTGGGAGCTGTCGGTGCTGCGGGCGGCCACCATCACCCACACCCTGCTGACCAACCCCAAGCTGGATTCACGACGGCTGATCGCCCAGGGGGTAGCGGATACCCAACCCCGTTATCCAAACGATACCACGGCTCACCGCCAGGCCAACCGCCGGGTGGAGATCGTGCTCTCCCAGGGCAAGGCGGCAGAGCAGAGCCTCCCCGTTCTCCGACCCTGAAACAGACCCCGCCATGCGGGGTCTTTTGTTTCCTGCCATCCACCGGATTTTCAAACTATCCGGTTTTTTTCTGCTAAATAAAAACGATTGAAAACAATTCTCAAACGAGAAAGTTGACCCCGCTAGCAAAACACAATTTTCATCCCGTTGATTAATAATTAATCCTTTGAAATGACATGTAAATCAGTACGAAAGTGGCATACTACGTAACGTCATTGTTAAGTCACATGATTAATTTGGTTAGGGAAAAACCTATATGTTTGCTGATATTGCCGTCCAGCACTGGGCTTTTGCTGTCTATGTCATTGGCGCCATCTGTATCTGCTTGACCATGATAGGCCTGGCGGCCTTGCTGGGGGGACGCGCCTATGGCCGTGCCAAGAACAAACCCTTCGAATCCGGGGTGGATTCCGTCGGTAACGCCCGCCTGCGCTTCTCCGCCAAGTTCTACCTGGTCGCCATGTTCTTCGTCATCTTCGATGTCGAAGCCCTCTATCTCTTTGCCTGGTCCGTCTCCGTTCGGGAGAGCGGCTGGGTCGGCTTCATCGAAGCCACCATCTTCATCACCCTGCTGCTGGTAGGCCTCCTCTACCTGTGGCGCATTGGTGCCCTCGACTGGGCCCCGAAAAAGCGTGTCCTGACTGACAAGAAACCAGACTGAACTACCGATTATCTCTTTGAGGTTGCACCATGAAGTACACCCTGACCCGGATTGACCCGGATGCGCCCGTTGAGCGCTACCCCCAGGAACAGCGCCAGACCGTCGATGATCCACTGGCGCAGCAAGCGACCCGCGGCATCATGATCGGGCGCCTCGAAGAGGTGCTGCAAGACACCGTCAACTGGGGCCGCAAGAACTCCCTATGGCCCTACAACTTCGGCATCTCCTGCTGCTACGTGGAGATGTGTACCGCCTTCACCTCTCCCCACGACGTGGCTCGCTTCGGTGCTGAGGTCATACGAGCCTCCCCCCGTCAGGCCGACTTCATGGTGATTGCCGGCACCCCCTTCATCAAGATGGCCCCTGTCATCCAGCGGCTCTATGAGCAGTTGCTCGAGCCCAAGTGGGTCATCTCCATGGGGGCCTGCGCCAACTCCGGCGGTATGTATGACATCTACTCCGTGGTTCAGGGGGTGGACAAGTTCCTGCCGGTCGATGTCTACATTCCGGGCTGCCCGCCCCGCCCCGAGGCCTTCCTGCAAGCCCTGATGCTGCTGCAGGAGTCCATCGGCAAGGAACGCCGCCCCCTCTCCTGGGTGGTGGGGGATCAGGGGATCTACCGTCCCCAGATGCAATCCGAGAAGGAACGCAAGCGCGGCGAGCGGATCAACGTGACCAACCTGCGCACGCCGGATGAGATCTGATCATGAAACTGACTCGAGAATTCCCAAGCAATTACACCATGGCCCAGTGGCAAACCGCCGATCACGCCGATGCCCAGGTGGTCGGCGAGCTGTTCGCCCACTTCGGTGCCGAGCGCTTCACCGTGCAGAGCACCCGTACCGGCGTGCCGGTCATCTGGCTCTCCCGGGATCTGCTGCTGGACGTGATGGGCTTCTTGCAAAAGCTGCCCTCCCCCTTCGTGATGCTGTTCGATCTCAGCGCCACCGACGAACGGATGCGCAGCCATCGCCACGGCCTGCCAGAGAGCGACTTTACCGTCTTCTATCACCTCATCTCCATCGACCGTAACGCCGACGTGATGCTGAAGGTGGCGCTCAAGGAGAGCGATCTCCATCTGCCCACCGTCAGCCGCCACTTCCCCAACGCCAACTGGTACGAGCGGGAAGTGTGGGATCTGATGGGGATCACCTTCGATGGCCACCCCCATCTGACCCGCATCATGATGCCCAAGAGCTGGCAAGGGCACCCCTTGCGCAAGGACTACCCGGCGCGCGCCACCGAGTTTGATCCCTTCATGCTCGATGCGGTCAAGCAGGATCAGGAGCAGGACAACCTGCTGTTCAAGCCGGAAGAGTGGGGCATGGCCCGCGGCAACGAGAACGAGGACTACATGTTCCTGAACCTCGGGCCGAACCACCCCTCCGCCCACGGCGCCTTCCGCCTGGTGCTGCAACTCGACGGGGAAGAGATCCGCGACTGCGTGCCCGACATCGGCTATCACCACCGCGGCGCCGAGAAGATGGGCGAGCGCCAGTCCTGGCACAGCTACATCCCCTACACCGACCGGGTCGAATACCTGGGCGGCGTGATGAACAACCTGCCCTATGTGCTGGCGGTCGAGAAGCTGGCCGGCATCAAGGTGCCGGCGCGGGTCGACATGATCCGGGTGATGATGGCGGAGCTGTTCCGCATCCAGAGCCACCTGCTGTTCCTTGGCACCTACATTCAGGACGTGGGGGCCATGACCCCGGTCTTCTTCACCTTCACGGACCGCCAGAAGATCTACACCATCATCGAGGCCATCACCGGAGCCCGCATGCACCCGGCCTGGTTCCGCATCGGCGGCGTGGCCCACGATCTGCCTGCCGGCTGGACCCGCCTCATCCAGGACAACCTGTTGAGCTGGCTGCCCAAGCGGTTGATGGAGTATGAAAAGGCGGCCATGCGCAACAGCATACTGCGGGGCCGCACCATCGGCGTCGCCGCCTACAACACGGCCCAGGCCCTGGCCTGGGGCACCACGGGGGGCGGTCTGCGGGCCACGGGGCTCAACTTTGACGTGCGCAAATGGCGCCCCTATTCCGGTTACGATCAGTTCGAGTTCGAGGTACCGGTGGGCAGCAACGGGGACGCCTACGACCGCGCCACCGTACGCATCGAGGAGATCCGCCAGAGCCTGTCCATTATCGAGCAGTGCATGAAAAACATGCCTGAGGGCCCCTTCAAGGCGGATCACCCGCTCACCACGCCACCGCCCAAAGAGCGCACCCTGCAGGACATCGAAACCCTGATCACCCACTTCCTGCAAGTCTCCTGGGGGCCTGTCATGCCGGCCGCCGAGTCCTTCCAGATGATAGAGGCGACCAAGGGAGTCAACAGCTATTACCTGACCAGCGACGGATCCACCATGAGCTACCGGACCCGGATCCGCACCCCGAGCTTTGCTCACCTGCAGCAGATCCCCTCGGTGATCCGCGGCCAGATGGTGTCGGATCTTATCGTCTACCTGGGCAGTATCGATTTCGTTATGTCAGATGTGGATCGTTGAGTCCTCTCGCCCCGGCAGCCGGGGCGAAGGGCAAGACGCGCAGTAAAGGGACAAGCCACAAAAGGTCAAGTCATGAGCCAATGTCAGTGTCACAATAACCAGACCCCACAAGGGCAAGGGGCATGCAGCAGCCAGCAGGGAGATTTCGTCCTGAGCCAGGCTGAGCGCGATGCCATCGAACACGAGAAACACCACTACGAAGATCCCCGTGCAGCCAGCATCGAAGCGCTCAAGATAGTGCAACAGGCCCGTGGCTGGGTGCCTGACGGCGCCATTCACGCCATCGGCGCCGAGCTCGGCATCCCCGCCAGCGACGTGGAAGGGGTCGCCACCTTCTACAGCCAGATCTTCCGCCAGCCGGTGGGTCGTCACATCATCCGCGTCTGCGACAGCATGGTCTGCTACATCAACGGCCACGAGCAGTTGCTTGCCGGTCTGAAAGAGGTCGTCAATCTGGCCCCCGGTCAGACTTCCCCGGATGGCCGCTTCACCCTGTTGCCCGTCTGCTGCCTCGGCAACTGCGACAAGGGGCCGGCCATCATGATCGATGACGATACCTATGGCGGACTCGATGCCGTCAGCCTGCTGAAAACCCTGGAGGCTTACCCATGAGCATTCAGCCAGGCAAGACGCTTGCCTCCCTCGGCACCGCCAACCGCATCCCCCGCACCGCCGAGACTCACCCTCTCACCTGGCGCCTGCGGGACGACGGCCAGCCGGTGTGGCTCGAGGAGTATCAGGCAAAACAGGGCTATGAGGCCGCCCGCAAGGCCCTTGGCCAGATGAGCCCGGATGACATCGTCAGCACCGTCAAGGATGCCGGCCTCAAGGGACGCGGCGGCGCCGGTTTCTCCACCGGCGTGAAGTGGGGCCTGATGCCCAAAGACGAGAGCATGAACATCCGTTACCTGCTCTGCAACGCCGACGAGATGGAACCCAATACCTACAAAGACCGCATGCTGATGGAGCAGCTGCCCCACCTGCTGATCGAGGGGATGATCATCAGTGCCCGGGCTCTCAAGGCCTATCGCGGCTACATCTTCCTGCGCGGCGAGTACGTGGATGCCGCCATCCACCTGCGCCGCGCCGTGGAAGAGGCCAAGGCCGCGGGGTTCCTTGGCAAGAACATCCTGGGCTCGGGCTTTGACTTCGAGCTGTTCGTCCACACCGGCGCAGGTCGCTACATCTGCGGCGAAGAGACGGCCCTCATCAACTCCCTGGAAGGACGGCGCGCCAACCCGCGGGCCAAACCCCCCTTCCCCGCCGTCTCCGGCGTCTGGGGCAAGCCCACCTGCGTCAACAACGTCGAAACCCTGTGCAACGTCCCCGCCATCATCGGCAACGGTGTGGCCTGGTATCAGGGGCTGGCACTGCCGGGTTCGGAAGATCACGGCACCAAGCTGATGGGCTTTTCCGGCAAGGTCAACAATCCCGGCCTGTGGGAGCTGCCCTTTGGCATCACCGCCCGCGAGCTGTTCGAGGAGTACGCAGGCGGCATGAAGCCCGGCTATCGCCTGAAAACCTGGCAACCGGGCGGCGCCGGCACCGGCTTCCTGCTGCCCGAGCACCTGGATGCCCAGATGTATGCAGGCGGCATCGGCAAGGTGGGCACCCGCATGGGTACGGGCCTTGCCATGGCGGTGGATGACAGCATCAACATGGTCTCACTGCTGCGCAACATGGAGGAGTTCTTTGCCCGCGAATCCTGCGGCTGGTGCACCCCCTGCCGCGACGGCCTGCCCTGGAGCGTCAAGATCCTGCGGGCGCTGGAGCGGGGCGAGGGCCAACCCGAGGATCTCGCGACCCTGGAACAGCTCGTCAGTTTCCTGGGCCCGGGCAAGACCTTCTGTGCCCATGCCCCCGGCGCCGTCGAGCCCCTTGGCAGTGCGATGAAGTATTTCCGGTCCGAGTTCGAGGCCGGGGTCAAGGCCCCCCATGACAATCACAAGCTGTTCAAGGGTATCCAGCCCAACCTGCTGGGCGAGCGCTGGTAAGCGCCAGGACGCATCGGGCAATAGCCGATTTCATAAAACAGGTTTCAGGGAAGTTGTATGGCAACCATTCATGTAGACGGTAAAGAGTACGAGGTAGACGGGGCAGACAACCTGCTGCAAGCCTGTCTGTCGCTGGGTCTGGACGTCCCCTATTTTTGCTGGCACCCGGCGCTGGGTAGCGTCGGTGCCTGCCGCCAGTGCGCGGTCAAACAGTATCAGAATGCCGACGACAAGCGCGGCCGCCTGGTCATGTCCTGCATGACCCCCTCCACTGATGGCACCTATATCTCCATCGAGGATGAAGAGGCGAAGGAGTTTCGCAAGACGGTGGTGGAGTGGCAGATGACCAACCATCCCCACGACTGCCCGGTGTGCGAAGAGGGTGGCGCCTGCCACCTGCAGGACATGACGGTAATGACGGGCCACAACAGCCGCCGCTACCGTTTCACCAAGCGCACCCACCAGAATCAGGATCTGGGTCCCTTCATCAACCACGAGATGAACCGCTGCATCGCCTGCTACCGCTGCGTACGCTATTACAAGGATTACGCCGGTGGCGAGGATCTCGGGGTCTATGGCGCCCATGACAACGTCTACTTCGGCCGGGTCGAGGATGGCACCCTGGAGAGCGAATTCTCCGGCAACCTGGTGGAGGTCTGTCCCACTGGCGTCTTCACCGACAAGACCCACTCCGAGCGTTACAACCGCAAGTGGGACATGCAGTTCGCCCCCAGCATCTGCCAGGGGTGCTCGGTCGGCTGCAACATCAGCCCGGGTGAGCGCTACGGCGAGCTGCGCCGCATCGAGAACCGTTTCCACGGCGCCCTGAACCACTATTTCCTCTGCGATCGCGGCCGCTTCGGCTACGGTCACGTCAATCTGACCGACCGCCCGCGCCAACCCCTGCTGCAAGATGGCAGTGACAAGCTGGCCATCACGGTGGATGGCGCCCTGAACCGGGCCGCGGATGCGCTGCGCACCGCCAGCGGCGTCATCGGCATCGGCTCACCCCGCGCCTCCTTGGAGAGCAACTTCGCCCTGCGCGAACTGGTGGGGGCCGCCAACTTCTACTCCGGGGTCGAGCAGAGCGAATGGAAATGCCTGCAGAAGATGCTGGACATTCTGGAGCACGGCGGCGTGCGTACTCCCAGCCTGCGCGACATGGAAGAGGCCGACGCCGTGCTGGTGCTCGGGGAAGATGTCACCCAGACCGCCGCCCGCATCGCCCTGGCCCTGCGTCAGGCGGTGAAAGGCAAGGGGCGCGACATTGCCCGCAAGCTGAAGGTGGACCTCTGGCAGGTCGCTGCCGTGCAGACCCTGGCCCAGAACCAGCGCTACCCCTTGCTCATCACCAGTCTGGATGCCACCCGCCTGGATGACGTGGCGAGCAGCACCCTGCACGCCCCCCACGCGGATCAGGCGCGCCTCGGGTTTGCCATCGCCCACCTGCTGGATGCCAGTGCACCGGCACCAACGGATCTCTCCCCCGAACAGCAGGCCCTCGCCGCCCAATGGGCCGACCTGCTTGGCAACGCCAAAAAGCCCCTCATCATCGCAGGCAATGGTGCCCGCAACGAGGCGCTGATCGAAGCGGCCAGCAACATCGCCCGCGCCCTCAAGGGCCGTGGCCAGGCCGCGGAACTTGCCCTGGTGGCTCAGGAAGCCAACAGCCTGGGGCTGGCCATGCTGGCCCGGCATGCCGCCCCGCTGGAGGCAGCCCTCGAGCGCATGGAAGGGGAAGAGAGGCTTGCCCTGGTCGTTCTTGAGAACGACCTCTACCGCCGAGCCCCCCGCAGCCGGGTGGACGCCGCCCTGGATCGCCTGCAACACCTGCTGGTCATCGACCATCAGGAGACGGCCACCGCGAAGAAGGCGGATTTGGTGCTACCTGCCGCCAGTTTTGCCGAAGGCGATGGCACCCTGGTCAACATGGAAGGCCGCGCCCAGCGCTTCTTCCAGGTCTATGCTCCCGCCTTCTACAACACCGATATCCAGGTGCGCGAGAGCTGGCGCTGGCTGGATGCCCTGCAAGGGAGCCAGCAACCGCGTTCGGTTCGCTGGAACACCTTCGACGATGTGAGTCGCGATTGCGCCGCCAGCGCCCCGCTGCTCACCACCATGGGTGAAGCTGCACCCAACGCCGGCCTGCGCATTCGCGGCATGAAGCTCGCCCGGGAGCCGCACCGCTACAGTGGTCGCACCTCCATGCTGGCGAACCAGAACGTGAGCGAGCCCAGAGTCGCCCAGGATCCCGATTCGCCGTTCGCCTTCTCCATGGAAGGCTATGCCGGTGCCCGCCAGCCCCTCTCCCAGGTACCGTTTGCCTGGGCGCCGGGCTGGAACTCCCCCTCCGCCTGGAACAAGTTCCAGGACGAGGTGGGTGGCAACCTGCG
Source organism: Aeromonas sp. QDB17 (assembly GCF_027705305.1). Taxonomy (NCBI): domain Bacteria; kingdom Pseudomonadati; phylum Pseudomonadota; class Gammaproteobacteria; order Aeromonadales; family Aeromonadaceae; genus Aeromonas; species Aeromonas sp. QDB17. The sequence continues at coordinate 8,299 of NZ_JAPDBP010000028.1, read as the reverse complement.
TGCCGGGGACCCCGGTCGCCGCCTGCTGGAGCCGGGCGAAGGCAACCTGGGCTGGTTTGGCGCCATCCCGGCCCCCTTCCAGCCCGCCGCATCCCTGCAGGTGGTGAGCTATGACCAGCTGTTCGGTGGCGAGGAGCTCTCCGCCAGAAGCCCGGTCATCCAGGCTCGCATGGGGGAACCCACCCTGGTACTGAACCCGGCGGATGCCACACGCCTGGCACTATCCCCTGACGCACTGGTGGCCTTCTCCTGGGGTGGCAACCACTGGCGCCTGCGTCTTCGCCTGAGCGATGCGCTGGCTCCGGGCCTGGCAGGGTTGCCACTCGGGGTGAACGGCCTGCCGACCGCCCTGCACCACGCCCTGATCGATAACCTGCAGGAGGTCATCGCATGAGCGACTCTCTGATGGATCTGCTGATCGAGGTCGGCAAGGCCCTGGTCGTGCTCGTGGGGATCGTGGGGGCCGGCGCCTTCATGAGCTTCATTGAGCGCCGCCTGCTGGCACTGTGGCAGGACCGTTACGGCCCCAACCGGGTTGGCCCCTTCGGCCTGCTGCAACTGGCGGCCGACATGGTCAAGATGTTCTTCAAGGAGGACTGGATCCCGCCCTTTGCGGATCGCCGGATCTTCGTGCTGGCCCCCATCATCGCCTTCACCGCCTTCATCCTGGCGTTTGCGGTGGTGCCCATCACCCCCACCTGGGGCGTGGCGGATCTCAACGTGGGGCTGCTCTATATCCTGGCGATCGCCGGGCTGGCGGTCTATGCCGTGCTGTTCGCCGGCTGGTCGAGCAACAACAAGTACTCCCTGCTCGGCAGCCTGCGCGCCTCGGCCCAGACCCTCTCCTACGAGGTGTTCCTTGGCCTCTCGCTCATGGGCATCGTCATCCAGACCGGCAGCTTCAACCTGCGTGACATCGTCGAGGCCCAGGCCGGCATGTGGAACGTGATACCCCAGATCCTGGGCTTCGTCACCTTCCTGTTTGCCGGGGTCGCCGTCACCCACCGCCACCCGTTTGACCAGCCGGAGGCCGAGCAGGAGCTCGCCGACGGTTATCACATCGAGTACGCGGGCATGAAGTGGGGTCTCTTCTTCGTGGGGGAGTACATCGGCATCGTGCTGATCTCTTCCCTCATCGTGACCCTCTTCTTCGGTGGCTGGCACGGCCCCTGGCTGCCGCCCTTCATCTGGTTCGCCCTGAAGACCGCCTGTTTCATGGTGTTCTTCATCCTGCTGCGGGCCTCCCTGCCCCGCCCGCGCTTCGACCAGGTGATGTCCTTTGGCTGGAAAGTGTGCCTGCCCCTGACCCTGCTCAACATGCTGGTCACCGCTGCCGTGGTGCTGATGAATGCGTGAGCAAAACGAGATGGACATGACGATGATTCGGCCGTCTGCGGCAAGGAAACGCCCAGACGCCAGTGCTGATAAATGTGCAGTGAGGCACCTATGAAAATTACGAGCATTATCAAGGGTGTTGGCACCCAGTTGCGCAGTCTTGGGATGGTCTTCTCCCATGCCTGGCGCCCCCGTGAAACCCTGAGCTACCCGGAGCAGCCGGTCTACGCCGCCCCCCGTTTTCGCGGTCGCATAGTACTGACCCGGGATCCTGACGGCGACGAACGCTGCGTGGCGTGCAACCTGTGTGCTGTTGCCTGCCCGGTCGGTTGCATCTCCTTGCAGAAGTCGGAGCGGGAAGATGGTCGCTGGTACCCGGAGTTCTTTCGCATCAACTTCTCCCGCTGCATCTTCTGCGGCCTGTGCGAGGAGGCCTGCCCCACCACCGCCATCCAGCTGACGCCGGATTTCGAGATGGGGGAGTATCGTCGCCAGGATCTGGTGTATGAGAAGGAAGATCTGCTGATAAGCGGCCCCGGCAAATACCCGGACTACAACTTCTACCGCATGAGCGGGATGGCCATCGACGGCAAACCCAAAGGGGATGCCGAGAACGAAGCCAAGCCCATCGATGTCAAGAGCCTGCTGCCCTAGGAGTCAATCATGGAACTGGCATTCTATGCCGCGGCCCTGGTCGCCGTTTACAGCACGCTGCGGGTGATCAGCACCAGCAACCCCATGCATGCGCTGCTCAATCTCATCATCTCCCTCATCGCCGTGGCCATGATCTTCTTTTGCCTGGGCGCGGCCTTTGCGGGGGCCCTGCAGGTGATCGTCTACGCCGGCGCCATCATGGTGCTGTTCGTGTTCGTGGTGATGATGCTGAACCTGGGGAGCGCCCAGGATCAGGAGAAGAAGTGGCTCACCCCCATGACCTGGGGTGGCCCGGCCCTGCTCTCCCTCATTTTGCTGGGCTTTCTGGCCCACGGCATTCTCGGCGTGACCGGCGGTGAACTGGGTCTGACCGAGGTCAGCGCCAAGGAAGTCGGTATCGCCCTGTTCGGCCCCTATGTGCTGGCGGTGGAGCTCGCCTCCATCCTGCTGCTGGCGGGTCTGGTCACCGCCTATCACCTGGGCCGCGAGGACAAGAGCGGGGAAGTGCTCTCCGTGCCTCGCACCACACAGGAAGGAGGTCAGCAATGAGCGACATCCCCGTGGTGAGGCATGGCTCGCTGTCGGCAGCCCGCCCCCTTTCCATCCAGCAAGCACAAGGAGCATGGCGATGAGTGGAATTCCCATGGAGCACGGCCTCCTGCTGGCGGCCATTTTGTTTGCCATCGGCCTGTGCGGCCTGCTGATACGCCGCAACCTGTTGTTTATCCTCATGAGTATCGAAATCATGATGAACGCGTCCGCCCTGGCGTTCGTGGTGGCGGGTAGCCGCTGGGCCCAGGCCGACGGCCAGATCATGTACATACTGGTGATTTCTCTGGCGGCAGCGGAGGCCAGTATCGGCCTCGCCCTGTTACTGCTGCTCTATCGTCGTTACCACACCCTGAACGTGGACACTGTGAGCGAGATGCGCGGATGAGCCTCCTATATCTGACTTTCCTGTTCCCGCTGCTGGGATGGCTGCTGCTGGCCTTCTCCCTCGGCCGCCTCGGCGAGCGCACCTCGGCGCTCATCGGTGTCGGCAGCATCGGTCTCTCGGCCCTCACTACCCTGTGGGTCGGCATCGATTTTCTCAATACCATGCCGGAAGGCGGCGTCTATACCCAGACCCTGTGGCAGTGGATGACGGTGGGCGAGTTCCAGCCCGCCTTCCGTCTCTCCCTGGACGGGCTGTCGCTGACCATGCTGGGGGTCGTGACCGGGGTGGGCTTCTTCATCCACCTGTTCGCCTCCTGGTACATGCGCGGGGAAGAGGGGTATTCACGCTTCTTCACCTACACCAACCTCTTCATCGCCAGCATGCTGTTCCTGGTGCTGGCCGATGACCTGCTGTTCGTCTACCTGGGCTGGGAAGGGGTGGGGCTGTGCAGCTACCTGCTGATCGGCTTCTACTACAAGGATCGCAACAACGGCGCCGCCGCCCTCAAGGCGTTCGTGGTGACCCGGGTCGGCGACGTCTTCCTCGCCATCGGGCTCTTCGTGCTCTATCGCGAGCTCGGCACCCTCAACATTCACGAGCTGCTGGTGCGCGCCCCCGCGATGTTCGCAGAAGGCTCCCCTGCCCTGTCGTTCGCCTGCCTGATGCTGCTCGGCGGCGCGGTCGGCAAATCCGCCCAGCTGCCGCTGCAGACCTGGCTGGCAGACGCCATGGCGGGCCCGACCCCGGTCTCGGCGCTGATCCACGCGGCCACCATGGTGACCGCTGGTGTCTATCTCATCGCCCGCACCCACGGCCTCTTCCTGCTGGCACCGGAGATCCTCCATCTGGTGGCGCTGGTTGGTGCCATTACCCTGGTACTGGCGGGCTTCGCCGCCCTGGTACAGACCGACATCAAGCGGATCCTGGCCTACTCCACCATGAGCCAGATTGGCTACATGTTCCTGGCCCTGGGGGTCGGTGCCTGGGAAGGGGCCATCTTCCACCTGATGACCCACGCCTTCTTCAAGGCGCTGCTGTTCCTCTCCGCCGGGGCCGTCATTGTTGCGACCCACCACGAGCAGAACATCTTCAAGATGGGGGGCCTGCGCAAATCGCTGCCGCTGGTCTACGCCTGCTTCCTGGTGGGGGGCTCGGCGCTCGCCGCGCTGCCGCTGGTGACCGCCGGTTTCTACAGTAAGGACGCCATCCTCTGGCAGGTGCAGGCCAGTGGCCAGAGCGCCCTGCTGTGGGCCGGTCTGGGGGGGGCTTTCCTGACCTCCCTCTACACCTTCCGCCTCATCTTCATCGCCTTCCACGGCAAGGCGCAGACCGAGGCGCACAAAGGTCACGGCCTTGCCCACCATCTGCCACTGCTGGTGCTGCTGGTGCTCTCCACCGGCGTCGGCGCCCTCATCGTGCCGCCGCTCGCCGGAGTACTGCCGGCCGGCCCGGGAGATCACATCGAAGAGGGACGCCATGGCCTCGAGATCCTCTCCGGCGTCATCGCCGTGGCAGGCATTGCGCTGGCCGCCTTCCTCTTCCTCGGCGAACGTCGCCTGGCGAAGGGGATCGCCGAGAGTGCACCGGGGCGGGCTCTGTCCACCCTCTGGTTCAATGCCTGGGGCTTTGACTGGCTTTATGACCTGATTTGGGTCAAGCCCTACCTGCTGGCGACTCGCCTGCTCGGCAAGGATCCGCTGGACAGGATGATGAACCTGCCCGCCGTGCTGGCCCAGGGGGGGCATCAGCTGCTGGCCTGGACCGTCTCCGGCAAGTTGCGCTGGTACGCAGCCTCCATGGGGATGGGCGCCGCCCTGATCCTGGCCCTGCTGCTGCTCGGCTGATCCATGAGCCCAATATTGTGTGGCAGGCTCAGCGCCTGCCCGACTAGAACCTAGATGAGAGCTGATATCGTGACCTTACTCTGGATCTTGCTAATTCCCTTCATCGGCGGCTTGCTCTGCTGGCAGATGGAGCGGCTCGGCGGACAGTTTGTCCGCTGGGTGGCCCTCGCCTCCATGAGCGCCTGTCTGGTGCTCTCCAGCGCCATCTGGCTCGGTGGTGACTTCACCCTCGCCAACCCCGGCCTCCCCGTCTGGGCAGCCGAGTGGCAACAACCCTGGATCCCCCGCTTCGGCATCTCCCTGCACCTCGCCGTGGACGGGCTGTCGCTCCTGATGGTGATCCTCACCAGCTTCATCGGCGTGCTGGCAATCCTCTGTTCCTGGAAGGAGATCGTCCAGCGCATCGGCTTCTTCCACCTCAACCTGCTGTGGATCCTGGGGGGCGTGCTCGGCGTCTTCATGGCGGTGGATCTGTTCCTCTTCTTCTTCTTCTGGGAGATGATGCTGGTGCCGATGTACTTCCTGATCGCGCTCTGGGGCCACTCGGTCACCGATGGCAAGTCGCGCATCAACGCCGCCACCAAGTTCTTCATCTACACCCAGGCGAGCGGCCTCATCATGCTGGTGGCCATCCTGGGCCTGGTACTGACCCACCACGCCGCCACCGGTGTCTTCACCTTCAACTATCAGGAACTGCTCAACACCCCCATGAGCAGCACGGTACAGTGGCTGCTGATGCTGGGCTTCTTCATCGCCTTCGCGGTCAAGATGCCCCTGGTGCCGCTCCATGGCTGGCTCCCTGACGCCCACAGCCAGGCGCCCACCGCAGGCTCCGTGGACTTGGCGGGCATCTTGCTCAAAACCGCCGCCTACGGCCTGCTGCGCTTCACTCTGCCGCTTTTCCCCGAGGCGTCCGCCGAGTTTGCCCCCTACGCCATGGTGCTCGGCCTCATCGGCATCGTCTATGGCGCCCTGCTGGCCTTTGCCCAGACCGACATCAAGCGGCTGGTTGCCTACACCAGCATCTCCCACATGGGCTTCGTGATGATCGCCATCTACTCGGGCAGCGAGCTGGCCCTGCAAGGGGCAGTAGTACAGATGATTGCCCACGGGCTCTCGGCCGCTGGCCTCTTCATCCTGTGCGGTCAGCTCTACGAGCGTCTGCACACCCGGGATCTGCGCCAGATGGGCGGTCTCTGGGGACGGCTGCGCTACCTGCCCGGCGTGATGCTGTTCTTCTCCGTTGCATCCCTCGGGATGCCGGGGACCGGCAACTTCGTCGGCGAGTTCCTGATCCTCATCGGCAGCTTCCAGGTGGCCCCCGTCATCACCGTCATCGCCACCTTCGGGCTGGTGCTGGCCTCGGTCTACTCCCTCATCATGCTGCAACGGGCCTGCTTCGGGACGCCCCGGGAGGAGAGCATGCTCAAGGGGCTGGATACTCGGGAACTGACCATGATGCTGACCATCGCCGGCCTCTTGGTGCTGCTCGGTCTCTATCCCCAGCCGGTGCTCGACACCGCCAGCAGCAGCCTCCTGAGCGTGCTGCACTGGTACGCGCTGCCGGGCACGGGGGCGCTGCAATGATGCTTTCTCTTTCGCCTTCCTTGTCCATGTCGGGAGCACTGTCATGACGTTTACTGTTTCTCAACTGCTGGCCCTGCTGCCCCTGTTGCTGACCACGGGGGCCATGGTGGCCCTGATGCTGGCCATCGCCTGGAAGCGCTGTGACGACACCGCCTTCGTGGTCACCATCATCGGCCTCAACCTCGCGCTCTTCTCCCTGCCCATCGTGATGGCCCAGGGGGATCAGGGGGTCACTCCCCTGCTGCAAGTGGACGCTTACGCGGTCTTCTACATGGGGCTGGTGCTCATCGGGGCCCTGGCCACCTGTACCTTCGGTCGCACCTGGCTCAAGGGCTATCCGGACAACCGGGAAGAGTTCTACCTGCTGCTGCTCATCGCCACCGCAGGTGGTCTGGTGCTGGCGGCCTCCCGTCACCTCGCCTCGCTCTTCATCGGGATCGAGATGCTGACCCTGCCCATGTTCGGTCTGGTGGGGTATGCCTATCGCGAGCGGCACTCGCTGGAAGCCAGCATCAAGTACATGGTGCTCTCCGCCAGTGCCACCGCCTTCCTGCTGTTCGGCATGGCACTGCTCTACGCCCAGGCCGGAAGCCTGAGCTTCAGCGATCTCGGTGTGACCCTGGCCCAGAGCCCGGCTCACCATCCGCTGCTGATGGGGGGCTTTGGCCTGATGCTGGTCGGTTTTGCGTTCAAGCTGTCCCTCGCCCCCTTCCACCTCTGGACCCCGGACGTCTATGAAGGGGCGCCGGCACCGGTGGCCACCTTCCTCGCCACCGTGAGCAAGATAGCCGTGTTCTGCGTGCTGCTGCGCTTCTACCTGGCGGTACCCGCCACCTCGGATCCCATGATCCACTGGCTGCTGGCGGCCATGGCAGTCATCTCCATCGTGGTCGGCAACCTCCTGGCGCTGATCCAGACCAACATCAAGCGGATGATGGGTTACTCCTCCATCTCCCACTTCGGCTATCTGCTGGCAGTGGTGGTGGCAAGCCGCCTCGGCGAGATGCCGGTGGAAGCGGCGGGTGTCTACCTGCTGATGTACCTGTTCACCAGCCTGGGGGCCTTCGGCGTCATCAGCATGATGTCCAGCCCCTATCGCGGCAAGGATGCGGACTCCCTGCACAGTTATCGCGGTCTGTTCTGGAAGCGCCCCTATCTGACGGCGGTGATGACGGTGATGATGCTCTCCCTCGCGGGTATCCCCATGACGCTGGGCTTCATCGGCAAGTTCTACCTCATCGGTGTCACCGTCGATGCCAAGCTGTGGTGGCTCAGTGGCGCCATCGTGCTCGGCAGTGCCCTGGGGCTCTACTACTACCTGCGGGTCATGGTCACCCTCTACCTGCGTGAACCCGGCATGCAACTGCGCGATGCCAGGGCCGACTGGGCCTTCTCCTCCGGGGGCCTGGTGGTGCTGCTCTCCGCCATTCTGGTGGTATTGCTCGGCATCTACCCCCAGCCCGTCATCAGCCTGGTGCAGGGCTTCCAACACGTGGTGCTGCGCTAGCCTCAGGTTCAGCTCACACAGCAAAACCGGCCTCCATGGCCGGTTTTTTTATCTCCCGGGGGGCCGCTCCTTGTGGCATTCCGGTTCAGGATGCCAACCCCCTCCCCTCTCTACGCTGCTCTAACCGCTGCGTATCTGCAACCGGCCATCGACTCACAGGATTGAAGAACGCCTCAGAACGCCTCACTCGCCCTATGAAAAGACCGGCCACTGGGGCCTAAGCTGGTCAATCAAGGGGACTCACGTGGCGCAAGTGCTAAATAGGTTGCACCCTCCCCTTGTTCACTCCATGGGCATGAAGTGGCAATACAGGGTGACAACCCCTGTTTTGTGGAGCAGGAAGAGCATCTGCTCGGGAGGAGTGATACCAATCGGATTAAACATTAGGTCAGTTTTATCCAATCTCGGCTACAAAGTGACATCACCCGCTCCACA
>NZ_JAPDBP010000027.1:9503-55508 GCF_027705305.1 Aeromonas sp. QDB17 | reverse complement strand
CTCCTGCATGGAGACGCGATTAGATCACAGACGATCTGCCTGTTCAAATTTCATTAACAAAGTGCGATCCCGCCCTGCCCACTTCCTGGCAAGATCAGTATTGTAATGCTCAATAGCGAAATCCAGAGCGAGCATAGACTGTATATAGTGATAATCAGCTGTAGCCAGGTTAACGCCTTTGAACACCTCAAGATTATGGCGACTGAACTGAACGCCATAATCACCATCCAACCATCGGCGCAGACGGAACAAGAACTCGCCCATAATGATGTGAAGGTTAGCGGACTCATCATCTGGACTGACCCCTTGCTCCCACAGGCTGACATGGTGTAGTCGTTCGGCTTGCTCTGTGGCATCCATCATTTCGCGCAAATGGTATGCCTTTAGCAAATCATGGGGTGCGAGTGCCTTGCCTCTGGCATTTTGCGAGTCAAAAAACTGAAAGGCTTCGCTCAAATCATCGAGCGTCACTTCGATCAGTTCACACTTATTAAGCACAAAGTGCAGCAGTGATTTACGTTCGTCATCCTTTAGCCCCACAAGGCGGTTTTCAATGACTTTGGCATTATGCTCAAGGTTGTTGATGCTGATCCTTGACGCAAAAGCGTGTTCCAATAGCGGCGTTGAAAACTCACAACTATGGTCAAGCAATGAACAAAGCAAAGTTAAGGTCAGCAGGCGCTGCTGACCATCAACGATATTAAGTTCACCTTTATAAGATGGCTTTAACGCATCCCTGTGCAACACCACTGTTCCAAGGCGATAGCACTGTTTACTACGGTGGGTTAACACATCATCGATCAATTGATTGACGTGTTTTTGTTGCCATTTGTAGGGGCGCTGGTATGAAGGAATGGCAAGGCGCTGCTCAAGCAGTGCTCCCACGGTTTGAACCCGATAAGTTACGTCCCCCATAACTAAAGCGCCTGCTCTACAAGAGCCTCGGCCAAGGCAAGTTGGGTCTGCTGGCTGGTTTGCAGGCGGGATTTAAGTTGTTCGCAGATGACCATTAACTCAGCGACTTTAGTGACAATGCGATGCTGTTCTACGAGTGGAGGAAGCGGTAATAGTTTTCTTTTTAAATCGCCAAGTAATAAGTTATTAATGGCGCTGCCACCAGATAGCTTTAATAGATTGGGGATCTCAGACTCAAGAAATAATGCCACATATCTATTTGAAATGTAATTATTTGCAACTTTAATTACGGCAACGCTCTTTTGAAATGTGGTTTTTCTTGTATAAATATGATCTTGGGCTATAGCCATTTTACCAACTGTAGCACCCGTATTTACCATGCAAATATCACCTGCTTCCAAGTCGGTTCGCTGATGTACCTCTGCAAACTCTGCTTCAACAATTTGCCTAGCATTATCGTAAACCAGTTTGCCGTTCTGGATGTTTTTGGCTGATAAAAAATAGAATCCAGAATTATCTAAATTATTACAATCACCATGTTTCCCATCCGTTATCAGAAAAGTAATCTCTTGCAGATAACACCATGCCCACCCCTGCGGCAGTTCAAACGGTTTTTCGTCTTCGCTGATCGCAGGTAGCGGTTTCTCTTTTTTGATTTTCTTCTCTTTGACCAGCTGGGCTTTTTCGGCGGCGACACGCTCCAGCAAGGCTGCGGCGGGTTCATCGCTCGGGTCTTGCGGCACCAGCTTGCCCATCACCGCCAGTTGCAGGATGGTCTGCTTCAGGGCGTCGATGCTGGCCTCGGTGGTAAAGAGGGTATCGAAGTGAGCGCTTAGCCGCGTCCAGTTTTGGGCCAGCTCATCGGCGTCGGTGCTGTCTGTCAGGGTCGCCAACAGGGCCTCCACCAGAGTCTGGTGCGCCGCCAGTTGCGCCTCGCTTTGCTGCTCCAACTGGTCGCAGATGGCCATTAACTCATCGACTTTAGCGACAATGCGGTGTTGTTCTTCTGTTGGAGGAAGTGGAATTATTCCATTAAAAAACTGCTTATCATTAATCGCCGGATAGGCAATTCCTGTTTGAACATTTTCAACATAAGTTACAAAACATGGTGAACGAAGATACCTATATACGTAGCGACTTAAAACACCATCAAATGGGTGAATAATTGCAAATGCAGTGCTCGCAATTGGCTCCGGATACATATCCTTATCAACAACCGCTATATTAAGAAGATAGGGTCTAATTGTAGAATAAATAATTGTTCCAGACTTTAAAATTTTTCTAGCCCTAGATGGTGCATCGGAAGCAGCCATTACTGTCGGTGAATCAATAAAGCCCATTTCTTTATTAATTGCGCCCACGTCAATATAGGTAAATGAAGAGTCAGGAGTCTTCTGACCATGGTCATAACCAATGTCCCCCAGCTTGACCCACTCCCACCCTTCCGGTAATCCAAACGGCTTATCTTCCTCGCTAATTTCCGGCAAGGTTTTTGGCTTTTTAATTTCACCCTCTTTCACCAACCTCGTCTTTTCGGCGGCAATGCGCTCAAGCAGCACGGAGGCGGGTTCATCGCTGGGATCTTGCGGTACCAGTTTGCCGCGCGCGGCCAGCTCCAGGATCAGCTCGCGCAGCTTTTTGATGCCGGTGAGTTCCAGCTTGCTATTGCTGCCGCGCCCGGCACTGCTTTTCGGGCGCACCGCCGCACTCCAGAGATCCAGATGGTCGGTAATCAGACTTTCGATCGCCATTATGCCTGCCCCCCCTGCTTGACCACTTCTTTACCCAAGGCTTCGCCCAGAATGGCTTTTAGCTGGTCACGCAGGGTCTGGATTTCAGCCTGCTCTGTGGCATAGCGCGCCAGCAGCTCGTCAGGGTCATGGCTTATCTGCTCGCCGACATGGGGGTTTTTGATATCGAGGTTAAAGTTGCGCTCGATAATGGTCTCGATACTGACCTTCCAGGCTTGTTCGTTCTCAACCCGGGCAGCAAAGCCGTCAGCCTCATCGCCCCACCAGGCAATCTCGGCTTCGAACTCCTCGAACTTCATCGGCTTGGTCTTGCTGTAGTTTTTCACCCCAGCCGGATAGGGGTGCTCGTAGAACCAGACATCCTTGGTGGGCTGGCCCTTGGTAAAGAAGAGGATATTGGTCTTGATGCCGGTATAGGGGGCAAACACGCCGTTGGGCAGCCGCACTATGGTGTGCAGGTTGCACTCAGCAGTGAGCAGTTGCTTGATCTTGGTTTTGACCCCTTCGCCAAACAGGGTGCCATCGGGCAGCACCACGGCGGCACGACCGCCCTTTTTCAGCACTTCGATGATCAGTTGCAGGAACAGGTCGGCGGTTTCACGGGTGCGCAGATCAGCGGGGAAGTTCTGCTCGATACCATCCTCTTCGGTGCCACCAAAGGGCGGGTTGGTGAGGATCACATCGATATCGCTATCCCAGCTCGACAGCGGTTTGTCGAGGGTGTTGCCGTGGCGGATCTGCACCGGCACCTCGATGCCGTGCAGCAGCATATTGGTAGTACAGAGCAGGTGTGGCAGTTGCTTCTTCTCGACCCCCAGGATCTGCTGCTGCAGGGTCTGGTGGTCGGCAGCGGTCTCGACATAGTGCTCTTTGACATGATCAAAGGCGCAGGCGAGAAAGCCGCCGGTACCACAGGCCGGGTCCATGATCCGCTCGCCGAGCTTGGGGTCGATGCGGTTGACCATAAAGCGGGTGACGGCGCGGGGGGTGTAGAACTCACCCGCGTTACCGGCGCTTTGCAGGTCGCGCAGGATCTGCTCGTAGATATCGCCAAACAGGTGGCGCTCGCTGCTGTCAGTAAAGTCGATCTCGTTTAGCTTGTTGATCACCTGCTTAAGCAGGGTGCCGTTTTTCATGTAGTTGAAGGCATCGCTGAACGCCTCTTTCACCACATAGCCACGGGGGTTGAGACCGATACTGGCAGGCTGGTTTTTCAGGCTGTCGAACAGATCGTTGTTGACGAAATCGAGCAGGGCATCGCCGGTCAGTCCTTCGCTATCGGCCGCCCAGTTGCGCCACAGGAAGCGCTCGGGGATAGGGCAGCGGTAGTTATCCTGCTCAAACTCCAACTCCTCTTCCTGGGCGTCGAACACTTTCAAAAACAGCAGCCAAGAGAGCTGGCCGAGGCGCTGGGCATCACCGTCAATACCGGCGTCCTTGCGCATGATGTCCTGAATGGATTTGATGACTGAGCTGATGGATGACATGGGATTCTCTGCTTTTTACAAAAATGGTGACGAATACAGGGGCGAATGCGTCAGGAGTATCGATAAAACAAGCGGCCATCATTGGAATGGCCGCATGGTAGTTCAGAAGCCGTCAGGTCGTCAGGCGCTCTGCTGCTCACGGTAAATTTCTTGCTCCAGTTCGGTGATTGCCTGCTCGAACTGTTTGGGGCCACCAAAACCCTTCTTGGCCAACTCCAGCGGACGACCCAACTCGGTAAAGGGGGCCACTTTTAGCGCATCCTTGGTCTCAATCTCGGTCACCCCCTGATCGGCATACTTGTCGAGCAGTCTGGTAAGCACCTGCTGGGCGGTGTCGTTGTACTTGGTGAAGTAGTTGCGCTTTTTGACGTTGTTGGCCCGCTCGCGGCGGGTCAGTGGCGGCTGATCGTATACCACATGGCAGATAAGGTCGAACGGGTCGAGCTCCTTGCCCACTTCCTGCTCCAACACCTCCCACAGCACGCCCGCCTGAGCCAATTCATCCATAATGGCTTGCTTGCGTTCGGCGGCTTGCCAGCGTTTGGTGAACGCATCGAGGGTGGCAAACTCTTTGAGCAGGGTCTTTTTGGTGTAGTCCTTGAAGGATTCGGTCACCAACTTGCCATCGGCATCGTAATACTGCACCCGCTCGGCGATGACGCTGACCGCCACGCCGTTGACATAATACTTGCTGACCCCGGGCTCGGGGCCACCCAGCGGGCCTGCGCCCTGACTCCCTGCGCCACTGTGGCCACCGTCACTACCGCTTGTGTAGCTTCCGGGTTGTTCATCGACTCCGGGAGCAAACGGATCGTCATTGTCGCCGGGTTCATCGGTTGGCAGCGGATCGGCATCGCCGATGATATCGCCCAAGCCTTCATCCGGATTGTTGATGTCTGCCGGTTTGACCACCATGACGCGCTCCGGCTCACCGTCGAAACGGGGATCTGCAAACAGCTCGGTGGCCTTCTTGAAGTCGAGAATGGTGAACCAGAGCTTGCCGTACTTGTCGTCGATACGGGTGCCACGGCCGATGATCTGTTTGAACTTGGTCATGGACTGGATGTTTTGGTCCAGCACCACCAACTTGCAGGTTTTGGCATCGACGCCGGTGGTCATCAGCTCGGAGGTAGTAGCGATGACCGGATAGGGCTTTTTCGGGTTGATGAAGTTGTCGAGCTGGGCTTTGCCAAGGTCATCATCGCCGGTGATTTTCATCACATACCGATCATCTTTCAGCATCTGCTCGGGGTTAAGGTTCGCCAGCGCCCGTCGCATCCGGTCGGCATGATCAATGTCGTTGCAGAACACGATGGTCTTGGCCATCGGGTCGGTTTTCTTGAGGTAGTTGGTGATGGTTTCGGCCACCAGCTGGGTACGCTCGTCGATCACCAGGGTGCGGTCGAAATCCTTCTGGTTATAGATACGGTCTTCAATCAGGTTGCCCTGTTTGTCCATCTGCCCTTTGGTGGGACGCCACCCCTGCAGATCGACATCGATATCGACCCGCACCACCTTGTAGGGGGCAAGAAAACCATCTTCGATCCCCTCTTTGAGGGAGTAGGTATAAACAGGGTCACCGAAGTAATCGGTGCTGGAGACGGTTTCGGTCTCTTTGGGCGTGGCGGTGAGACCAATCTGGGTGGCCGATGAGAAGTATTCGAGGATCTCGCGCCAGGCGCTGTCTTCGGCGGCGCTGCCCCGATGGCACTCATCCACCACGATCAGGTCGAAGAAGTCGGGTGAGACCTGCTTGAAGGCTTTCTGCGACTCTTCCGGCCCGGTGAGCGCCTGATAGAGGGCAAGGTGGATCTCATAAGCCGGGTCGATCGTGCGCCCGGTGACCTTGGTCATGGCCGAGCCAAAGGGCTGAAAATCATTGATCTTGGTTTGATCTACCAGAATGTTGCGATCGGCCAGAAACAGGATGCGCTTCTTGGCGCCCGCCTTCCACAAACGCCAGATGATCTGGAATGCCGTGTAGGTCTTGCCGGTGCCGGTGGCCATTACCAGCAATACCCGATCCTCATCTTTCGAGATGGCTTCTACGGTCTTGTTGATGGCCTGCAGCTGGTAATAGCGGGGAGATTTGCCGCTGCCATCCGAGTAATAGTCCTGACTGATGACAGGCAACTGTGCCTGGGTGTAACCCTTCCAGGTGCAGAGTTTGTCCCAAAGCTGGCCCGGGCTGGGGAAGTCCTCCAGCGCGATCTCGGATTCCAGCTTGGCCGGATTGGTCTTGTCATGAAATACAAAGCCATCACCATTGCTGGCAAACGTGAACGGCACATCCAGCAGACGGGCATAATCGAGCCCCTGTTGCATCCCCTTGCCAATCTCATGTTTGTTGGCTTTGGCCTCGATCACCGCCAGTGGCAAGCCCATCTTGTGATAGAGCACGATATCGGCCGATTTGACCTTCTTGCGTGCCGCCATCTGGCCGCGCACCACCACCTTGCCATCCCGCAGCTTCACCTCCTGGCGAACCTGGGTCAGGTCATCCCACCCCGCAGCCTTGATAGCAGGCAGCAGGTACTTTGAGATGATGTCGGCTTCGGTGAGGGTTGCTTTGTTGATCTCAGCCATGAGCACTCTTCCGGTCGGGGGACAATATTGCTCAAGATTCTCTCATAAATTCAGCCGGGTTTTATTGATTTCAGACTCATAAAGCAACATGGGTGCAGCTCTTGATGGCATGCCTTCGGGTCAAGGAAACGTCTGGCAATGGCGTAACTAGGTCGTAGTGAATGATTGTTGAAGGGCATCGCTTGAGTTAGTCCCATAGCAAGTCAGCCGGTTTGGCTCTCGCTGAATGCAGAGGCCAAGATTCCAGATAGATGGGAATCTGCCCCCATCAATTCCAGCACACCGGGTTTTCCCACTCACCTCAGACAGAGTGGCCAACATTCCAGAGCGAAAAACAGCACGAACATTCCAGATAGATGGGAAGGCCCCTATCAATATTCCAGGTGCTCGTTCTGAAGCGACATTCCACTATCTGGAATATCCGCACCAAGATTCCAGATAGATAGTTATGTGGAAAGGAATTGGACAGGGATTGGCCGGGGATAAGGGCGCTGATTCCACTGGTCAATAAGCCACTGGATTCCAGTACTCCAACTTTGTCACGAACGAACAAAGTCAACATTTTCAATAAGTTGATTGAATACCAAGACCTTCAGTGCCATGCTGAAATCATGTTCATTGGTGGAGTAACACGATGGATGCGTTCAGTTGGGGAATGGTAGGCTTGCTGGCCTTCTTCACGCTTGTCTTCGTGTGGAGTCTGTATAGCTACAAGGCGCATGCAAAAGAGAAACACCATGAAACCGATCGCTGATATCGCCCTCATGGCGGTGGTTGCGCTGGGCTTGATGGCACTTGGCGACACGGTGTTTGCATGGCTGCTGATCTGCCTGCCACCGGTTTACTGGTGCTGGCCAATACTGGCCTGGGCCACCAGGCGCCCCATCACGGCCAGGTTGCAGTTAATGGCTCTTGCTGCACTCACCTGCTGGCACTGGCCCGCCGGGCTGTTCACTGCGCTGAGCATCGCACTCATCTGGACAGCGAAAACCCTCAAGACAACCCCACGCCCACAGCGCAAGGGTGGGCCGGTCATCAAAAATTACTACTTCTGGAGCTAACTGCGTGTCTCCTTGGCCACACTGGCGATAAGGTACCTTGAGCAACCAAGCATCTCCTGAATCACGGAATAACTGTGGCCTGTCACCAACAGCCTAGCGATGTGCTGACGCTTCTTCTCATCCTTCTGCCTACCACGGTATTTCCCTTCATCCCTGGCCTTGGCAATACCCTGCTGCTGCCTGCGACGGCGATCTTCATAGTCTTTACGAGCGACGGCTGCGAGCATATCCAACAGCATGCCATTTACAGCCTGCAAGATGGCGCTGGTGAACTCGGAGCGGCTGTCCCCCTGTAATGCCACCCAGGAAGTCGGAAGCTCAGGAGAAACGATGGAGAGCTGTTTCTGTGCCAAAAGCTGCTTCAGTGTTTGCCAATCCGTCTGATTGAGGCGAGCCAGACGATCAATCTGCTCTACCAGCACAATGTCACGATCTGCAGCGTCGCGGATCAGCCTCATAAGCTCAGGCCTGTCCAGCGTCGCCCCCGACTCATTCTCTACATAGAAACTGGCAATCTGATGGCCATGCTCAGCAGCAAAACCAATCAGCAGCTCTCGTGCCCGCTCAGCATCCTGTTCCACTGTCGATGCACGTAAATACGCCCGTATGAACATTGAAACCCCCATCGGTCTGTTTAAAGTGGTTCCTAATTATTGGTTCAATTGTCATTTTCAGAAGACGATTGCACCAATCAACGAGGTATGAAGCCGGTTGTGCATACGGCTCCTGATAGCTGGATATCAGGACTCCTCTGCACGAAACTCGTCTATGCTCAATGCTCGTGTGCACCAAAGCGAGGTGAGCATGGCGGCCGACACCCCACGGATTCCCGAACAAGGCGTGGCCACTCTGCCTGATGAGGCATGGGCGCGTGCGCGCCGTCGTGCGGAGATCATCGGGCCGCTGGCACAGTCGGAAACGGTCGGGCATGAAGCGGCCGACGCAGCAGCCCAGGCGCTGGGTCTGTCCCAGCGGCAGGTCTACGTCCTGATCCGCCGTGCCCGCCAAGGTTCGGGGCTGGTCACTGAGTTGGCTCTTGGGCAGTCGAGCGGTGGCAAAGGTAAAGGCCGCTTGCCGGAGTCGGTCGAACGAATCATCCGCGAGCTACTGCAAAAGCGCTTCCTGACCAAGCAGAAGCGCAGCTTGGCGGCGTTCCACCGTGAAGTTGTGCGGGTGTGCAAGCTGCAAAAGCTGCGGGTGCCGGCGCGCAACACCGTGGCGTTGCGGATTGCCGGCCTCGATCCGCTCAAGACCACTCGCCTTCGGGAAGGCCAGGATGCGTCCCGCACCCTGCAAGGTGTCGGTGGCGTTCCTCCGCCAATCTCCGCGCCACTGGAGCAGGTGCAGATTGACCATACGGTCATCGACCTGATCGTGGTGGACGAGCGCGACCGGCAACCGATTGGCCGTCCATACCTGACCCTCGCCATCGACGTGTTCACCCGCTGCGTGGTTGGCATGGTGGTCACGTTGGAAGCGCCGTCCGCCGTCTCGGTCGGCCTGTGCCTTGCGCATGCCGGCAGCGACAAGCGCCCTTGGTTGGAGGGGTTGGACGTAGAGATGGACTGGCCGATGAGTGGCAAGCCCAGGCTGCTTTACCTGGATAACGCGACCGAGTTCAAGAGCGAGGCGCTGCGCCGTGGCTGCGAACAGCATGGCATCCGGTTGGACTATCGTCCGCTTGGGCAGCCGCACTACGGCGGCATCGTTGAACGGATCATCGGTACGGCGATGCAGATGATCCACGACGAATTACCGGGGACGACCTTCTCCAACCCTGACCAGCGCGGGGAATACGCCTCCGAGAAGATGGCCGCCCTGACACTGCGCGAACTGGAGCGCTGGCTTACATTGGCGGTCGGCACCTATCACGGCTCCGTGCACAACGGCCTACTCCAACCGCCGGCCGCGCGCTGGGCCGAAGCGATCGCGCGGGCCGGCGCGCCAACCGTCATAACTCGCACCACTGCTTTTCTGGTCGATTTTCTGCCCATCATCCGCCGCACGCTGACCCGTACCGGCTTCGTCATCGACCACATCCACTACTACGCCGATGCGCTCAAGCCGTGGATTGCTCGGCGCGACCGCTTGCCCGCCTTTTTGATCCGGCGCGACCCACGCGACATCAGCCGTATCTGGGTGCTGGAACCGGAGGGTCAGCACTACCTGGAAATTCCCTACCGTACCTTGTCGCACCCGGCTGTCACTCTCTGGGAACAACGACAGGCGCTGGCGAAATTGCGGCAGCAAGGTCGCGAACAGGTGGATGAGTCGGCGCTGTTTCGCATGATCGGCCAGATGCGCGAGATCGTGACCACCGCGCAGAAGGCTACGCGCAAGGCGCGGCGCGACGCGGATAGACGCCAACATCTCAAGACGACGGCACCGCCCGTCAAAACCGCGCCACCACCGGACGCGGACATGGCTGACCCACAGGCAGACAACAAGCCACCGGCCAAACCGTTCGACCAGATTGAGGAGTGGTAGCCGTGGACGAATATCCCATCATCGACCTGTCCCACCTGCTGCCGGCGGCTCAGGGTTTTGCCCGTCTTCCGGCTGACGAACGCATCCATCGCCTTCGCGCCGACCGCTGGATTGGCTATCCGCGCGCAGTCGAGGCGCTGAACCGGCTGGAAGCCCTGTATGCGTGGCCGAACAAACAACGCATGCCCAATCTGCTGTTGGTCGGGCCAACCAACAACGGCAAGTCGATGATCGTCGAGAAGTTCCGCCGTACCCACCTGGCCAGCTCCGACAAGGATCAGGAGCACATCCCGGTGTTGGTCGTGCAGATGCCGTCCGAGCCATCGGTGATCCGCTTCTACGTCGCGCTGCTCGCGGCGATGGGAGCGCCATTGCGGCCGCGCCCACGGCTGCCGGAAATGGAGCAACTGGCGCTGGCACTGCTGCGCAAGGTCGGTGTGCGCATGCTGGTGATCGACGAGTTGCACAACGTGCTGGCCGGCAACAGCGTCAACCGCCGGGAATTCCTCAATCTGCTGCGCTTCCTCGGCAACGAACTGCGCATCCCGCTGGTTGGGGTCGGCACGCGCGACGCCTACCTGGCTATCCGCTCGGATGACCAGTTGGAAAACCGCTTCGAGCCGATGATGCTGCCGGTGTGGGAGGCCAACGACGATTGCTGTTCACTGCTGGCCAGCTTCGCGGCTTCGCTCCCGCTGCGGCGACCTTCGTCGATTGCCACGCTGGACATGGCTCGCTACCTGCTCACGCGCAGCGAGGGCACTATTGGCGAGCTGGCGCACCTATTGATGGCGGCGGCCGTGGCCGCCGTGGAGAGTGGTGAGGAAGCGATCAACCACCGCACGCTCAGCATGGCCGATTACACCGGTCCCAGCGAGCGGCGGCGGCAATTCGAGCGGGAACTGATGTGAAGCCAGCGCCACGCTGGCCACTGCATCCGGCACCCAGGGAAGGCGAAGCCCTGTCTTCGTGGCTCAACCGCGTGGCCCTTTGCTATCACATGGAAGTGTCCGAGCTGCTAGAGCACGATCTTGGTCACGGCCAGGTTGATGACCTGGACACCGCGCCTCCACTGGCGCTGCTGGCGATGCTCTCCCAGCGGAGCGGTATCGAGCTGGATCGGCTGCGCTGCATGAGTTTCGCCGGCTGGGTGCCTTGGCTACTGGATAGCCTCGATGATCAGATTCCAGATGCCCTGGAAACCTATGCGTTCCAGCTCTCGGTACTGCTGCCGAGACTCCGCCGTAAGACGCGATCCATCACGAGCTGGCGTGCCTGGCTGCCCACCCAACCGATACACCGCGCCTGTCCGCTCTGCCTGAACGATCCGGAGAACCAAGCCGTACTGCTCGCGTGGAAGCTGCCCCTGATGCTGAGCTGCCCACTGCATGGCTGCTGGCTGGAATCCTATTGGGGCGTGCCAGGGCGGTTTCTCGGCTGGGAGAACGCCGAGAAACCGCGCACTGCCAGCGATGCGATTGCGGCGATGGACCAGCGTACCTGGCAGGCTCTGACGACCGGCCACGTGGAGTTGCCGCGCCGACGCATCCACGCAGGATTGTGGTTTCGGCTGCTACGCACGCTGCTCGATGAGCTGAACACCCCGCTTTCGGCGTGCGGCACCTACGCGGGGTATCTCCGCCAAGTCTGGGAAGGCTGCGGGCATCCGCTGCGTGCAGGGCAAAGTCTGTGGCGACCGTATGAAACCCTGAACCCGGCAGTACGGTTGCAGATGCTGGAGGCGGCGGCAACGGCGATCCACTTGATTGAAGTGAGGGATATAAGCCCGCCGGGCGAGCAGGCAAAGCTATTCTGGTCCGAGCCCCAAACCGGGTTCACCAGTGGACTGCCAGCGAGAGCGCCGAAGCCCGAACCCGTCGATCACTGGCAACGGGCGGTCCAGGCCATTGATGAGGCGATCATTGAAGCGCGGCACGACCCCGAGACGGCCCGCTCGCTGTTCGCGTTGGCTTCCTTTGGTCGGTGCGATCCCGCTTCCCTGGAACGGTTGCGCTCCACCTTCGCGAAGGAAGGCATCCCCCTTGAATTTCTGTCACATTATGAGCCTGATGGACCCTTTGCATGTCTTAGACAGAATGACGGGTTAAGTGACAAATTTTGACGGCCCGAACTTTCCGGCGCACACTGTCACATAATCGAACGTATACGTGACGGGTGAAAAGGTGCTGATCGGCTACATGCGGGTATCGAAGGCGGACGGATCCCAGTCCACCAATTTGCAACGCGATGCGCTCATCGCCGCTGGTGTGAGCCTTGCGCACCTTTACGAGGATCTGGCCTCGGGCAGGCGCGATGATCGCCCAGGGTTGGCTGCTTGCCTGAAGGCGCTTCGTGAAGGGGACACGCTGATCGTGTGGAAGCTCGATCGGCTTGGCCGTGATCTGCGCCACCTGATCAACACCGTGCACGACCTAACTGCGCGTAGCGTGGGCCTGAAGGTCCTGACCGGTCACGGTGCGGCGGTCGACACGACGACTGCCGCCGGCAAGCTTGTGTTCGGTATTTTTGCCGCGCTGGCCGAGTTCGAGCGTGAGTTGATTTCCGAGCGAACAGTCGCTGGACTTATCTCGGCGCGCGCTCGCGGCAGGAAAGGGGGGCGCCCCTTCAAGATGACCGCCGCCAAGCTACGCCTGGCGATGGCCAGCATGGGGCAACCGGAAACCAAGGTGGGCGATCTCTGCGAAGAACTCGGGATTACCCGGCAGACGCTCTACCGGCACGTGTCGCCCAAGGGCGAACTGCGGCCAGACGGCGTAAAGCTGCTCTCCCTCGGTTCAGCCGCATAAATGGAGGCGACCTGGAACGGGGCGCTGTTCAGTGCGGCAACGATCCGATTACCGGTGTCGACCCAGAGCAGCCGTAGAGCTTTTGGGAAAGCTGTCGTTCAACGCCGAGTTCAGCGGCAGTTTTTAAGTTGTGATTTTATGGAATACTTTTGCGCAGCAAAACCATAAAGCCGCGACTTAAAAACTGTCCAGCGCAGGCACGAAGTGCTGGAGCGGTGCTGCAACGACTTGTTAGATGACTGAGTTTATTAGTGGGCACTTGCTTTGGAAAGCAAGTTTAAAACTACTACACCACTAACTATGAGCCCCATACCTACAAAGCCCCACGCATCAAGCTTTTGCCCATGAAGCAACCAGGCAATGGCTGTAATTATGACGACGCCGAGTCCCGACCAGACTGCATAAGCAACACCGACAGGGATGGATTTCAGAACCAGAGAAAGAAAATAAAATGCGATGCCATAACCGATTATGACAACGGCGGAAGGGGCAAGCTTAGTAAAGCCCTCGCTAGATTTTAATGCGGATGTTGCGATTACTTCGCCAACTATTGCGATAACAAGAAAAAGCCAGCCTTTCATGATATATCTCCCAATTTGTGTAGGGCTTATTATGCACGCTTAAAAATAATAAAAGCAGACTTGACCTGATAGTTTGGCTGTGAGCAATTATGTGCTTAGTGCATCTAACGTTGAATTAAGCGGCGCCGAGCCGCAGGCGAGGAAACCGAAAAGCGAAGCTTTACGGCGTCCGCTTGAATGAACTGTTAGGCACTCAAGCGAACCGAAGTCACGCTGCGGCCGAAGCCAAAGTAACTAGCGGCGCTAAGGCTGAAATAAACCCGAACTGCGCCGCCCCGAAATTACACTGCAAACCAATGGGCCACCGGAATGCGATGCATCAAATTACAGCCAGCCGTGAAAATCAGAGGTCCCGACTCAGCTTTGGCCAAGTGGCTGAAACCTGGTGCCACTGACGCTGAAACCGAGCCCATGGTGTTACTCAAATCTTGGCTCGACCAAGCCTAACGACCAAATTCAGCCGCCGGCGTAGCCGGTCGGCTGGAACGCCAAGTTAGGCTTCATTTGCATAACCAAGCTGTTTGAGCCCGGCGAGGTTGTCCCATTCGGCCCATGCCTCTGCAATGCGCTGGTTCTCGATTCGGTAGATCGCAATGTAGCTTGCGTTGAGCACCTTACCACTTGGTGGGAACAGGCCCATCGGTCCCAGCTGTGTACCGTGAAATTGATGCCGCGCAGCGACCTTGTTTCCTTCTGCGACGAGGTCCAGCAGTGTTTCAGTGGCATCGGGGAACGTGGCGAACTCTGCTTTCAGGAACGCCACAAGATCTTCGGCTGATCGGACGCCGGGTTCGCCCGCAGCTGTGCTGTGGCGGGCGAAGTCGCTCGCAACCAAAGCCAGGACGCGCGACCAGTCCTGCGCATTAATCGCATCGACGAACGCACTCACGAGGAGTTTGTTCTCTTGCAACACTTGATGGGGCTCTCCATTCATGACGCTTAACGACCAAATTCAGCCGCCGGCGTAGCCGGTCGGCTGGAACGCCAAGTTAGGCTTCATTTGCATAACCAAGCTGTTTGAGCCCGGCGAGGTTGTCCCATTCGGCCCATGCCTCTGCAATGCGCTGGTTCTCGATTCGGTAGATCGCAATGTAGCTTGCGTTGAGCACCTTACCACTTGGTGGGAACAGGCCCATCGGTCCCAGCTGTGTACCGTGAAATTGATGCCGCGCAGCGACCTTGTTTCCTTCTGCGACGAGGTCCAGCAGTGTTTCAGTGGCATCGGGGAACGTGGCGAACTCTGCTTTCAGGAACGCCACAAGATCTTCGGCTGATCGGACGCCGGGTTCGCCCGCAGCTGTGCTGTGGCGGGCGAAGTCGCTCGCAACCAAAGCCAGGACGCGCGACCAGTCCTGCGCATTAATCGCATCGACGAACGCACTCACGAGGAGTTTGTTCTCTTGCAACACTTGATGGGGCTCTCCATTCATGACGCTTAACTTTGTTTTAGGGCGACTGCCCTGCTGCGTAACATCGTTGCTGCTCCATAACATCAAACATCGACCCACGGCGTAACGCGCTTGCTGCTTGGATGCCCGAGGCATAGACTGTACAAAAAAACAGTCATAACAAGCCATGAAAACCGCCACTGCGCCGTTACCACCGCTGCGTTCGGTCAAGGTTCTGGACCAGTTGCGTGAGCGCATACGCTACTTGCATTACAGCTTACGAACCGAACAGGCTTATGTCCACTGGGTTCGTGCCTTCATCCGTTTCCACGGTGTGCGTCACCCGGCAACCTTGGGCAGCAGCGAAGTCGAGGCATTTCTGTCCTGGCTGGCGAACGAGCGCAAGGTTTCGGTCTCCACGCATCGTCAGGCATTGGCGGCCTTGCTGTTCTTCTAGGGGTCGTCTCAGAAAACGGAAAAAATCGTACGCTAAGACCCGGAGAGCGGACGTAGCGGCCTGAACTTCCCCGCGCCGATCTTGGCGCTGCTACGCCAGAGGTAATCGCCGGTCAGGTTGATGTGTTCCCAGCCGAGTGGCGACAGGTACTGCAACAGGCCGTCATCGACGGCTTGACCGTGGCCGCGCAGGGCGTTCGCCGCCCGCTCCAGATAGACCGTGTTCCACAATACGATGGCCGCCGTTACTAGGTTGAGGCCGCTGGCCCGGTAGCGCTGCTGCTCGAAACTGCGGTCGCGGATTTCGCCCAGGCGGTTGAAGAACACGGCACGGGCCAGCGCGTTGCGGGCTTCGCCCTTGTTCAACCCGGCATGCACGCGGCGACGCAGTTCCACGCTTTGTAGCCAGTCCAGAATGAACAGCGTGCGCTCGATGCGTCCCAGCTCGCGCAAGGCGACGGCCAAGCCGTTCTGGCGCGGATAGCTGCCGAGCTTGCGCAACATCAGCGAGGCCGTCACCGTGCCCTGCTTGATCGAGGTAGCCAGCCGCAGGATTTCTTCCCAATGGGCGCGGACGTGCTTGATGTTGAGCGTGCCGCCGATCATCGGCTTCAGCGCGTCATAGGCGGCTTCGCCCTTCGGAATGTAGAGCTTGGTGTCGCCCAGGTCGCGGATGCGCGGCGCGAAGCGGAAGCCCAAGAGGTGCATCAGGGCGAAGACGTGATCGGTGAAGCCCGCCGTATCGGTGTAGTGTTCCTCGATACGCAGGTCGGATTCGTGGTACAGCAGGCCGTCGAGCACATAGGTCGAGTCGCGCACGCCGACGTTGACCACCTTGGTGTGAAACGGCGCGTACTGGTCGGAGATGTGGGTGTAGAAAGTCCGCCCAGGGCTGCTGCCGTACTTCGGGTTGATATGCCCGGTGCTCTCGGCCTTGCTCCCGGTTCGGAAGTTCTGGCCGTCCGATGATGATGTAGTGCCGTCACCCCAATGCCCAGCGAAGGGATGCCGTAATTGGGCGTTGACCAGTTCAGCCAGCGCCGTCGAGTAGGTTTCGTCGCGGGTATGCCAGGCTTGCAGCCACGCCAGCTTGGCGTAGGTCGTGCCGGGACAGGACTCGGCCATCTTGGTCAGGCCAAGGTTGATTGCATCGGCAAGGATGGTGGTCAACAGCAGATTCTTGTCCTTGGCCAAGTCGCCGGATTTCAGGTGCGTGAAGTGCCGGGTGAAGCCCGTCCATTCATCGACTTCAAGCAGCAGTTCGGTGATCTTGACGTGCGGCAGGATCATCGCTGTCTGGTCAATCAGTGCCTGCGCGGTGTCGGGCACTGCCGCATCCAGCGGCGTGATCTTCAGGCCCGACTCGGTGATGATGGCATCCGGCAGGTCGTTGGCTGCCGCCATGCGGTTGACCGTGGCAAGCTGTGTTTCCAGTAACGTCAGCCGCTCATTCAGGTACTGGTCGCAATCGGTAGCCACGGCCAGCGGCAATTCGCTGGCCAGCTTGAGGCTGGCGAACTTCGCGGGCGGCACTAGGTAGTCCTCGAAGTCCTTGAACTGGCGCGACCCCTGTACCCAGATGTCGCCCGAGCGCAGCGAGTTCTTGAGTTCTGACAGTGCGCACAGCTCGTAGTAGCGCCGGTCGATACTGGCGTCGGCCATCACCAACTTCTGCCAGCGCGGCTTGATGAAGCCGGTCGGCGCATCAGCGGGCACCTTGCGAGCGTTATCGCTGTTCATGCCGCGCAGCACGTCGATGGCATCGAGCACGTCCTTGGCGGCGGGCGCGGCCCGCAGCTTGAGCACGGCAAGGAATTCTGGCGCGTAGCGGCGCAACGTGGCGTAGCTCTCGCCGATGCGGTGCAGGAAATCGAAGTCCTCGGGCTGCGCGAGCTTCTGAGCTTCGGTGACGCTCTCGGCGAAGGCGTCCCAGGACATGACGGCCTCGATGGCGGCGAACGGATCGCGGCCAGCTTGCTTGGCCTCGATCAGCGCCTGACCGATGCGGCCGAACAATCGCACCTTGGCATTGATCGCCTTGCCGGACGCTTGGAACTGCTGCTGATGCTTGTTCTTGGCGGCGTTGAACAGCTTGCCCAGGATGCGGTCGTGCAGGTCAATGATCTCGTCGGTGACGGTGGCCATGCCCTCGATGGCGAGCGCCACCAGGGTCGCGTAACGACGCTGCGGCTCGAACTTGGCCAGGTCGGCGGGCGTCATCTGGCCACCCTCGCGGGCGATCTTGAGCAGGCGGTTCTGGTGTACTGACCGCTCGATGCCGGAAGGCAGGTCGAGCGCCTGCCACGCCTTGAGCCGCTCAATGTGTTCGAGCATGTGACGGGAGTTCGGTTTGACAGGCGACTGGCGCAGCCAGGCCAGCCAAGTCGTCTTGCCGTTGTCACGACGTTTCAGCAGATCGTCGAGGCGATGCCGGTGCCCGCTCGACAGCAGCTCGGACAGGGCTTCATAGATGCGCCGGTTGGCGCGGGTGATGGCCTCGGCGCAGACGCGCTCGACGACATCCAGCGTCGGCAAGATGATGTGCCGGTGGCGCAGCGCGTCAAGGACGCTGGCAGCCAACACGATGCCCTTATCCGTCTGCAAGGCCAGCTCGGTCGTTGCTTTGACGGCCTGGCGGTAATGGGCCAAACCGAACGGCACCATGCCCAGGTATGCCCGCAGTTCGAGCAGGTGTTCGCGCCGGGTTTCATCGCGCTCGGCGTACAGCGGCCAGCATGCGGGATCAGTGCGCAGTTGCCGTCCGATCCATTGCAGCAAGGACACAGGCACTGTGGCATCGGGAAGCAGTCCCTGACCAGGAAAGCGCAGCAAGCACAACTGCACCCCTACACCGAGCCGGTTCGCGTCGCCGCGCCGCTGGCGAATCAACGACAGGTCGGCCTCGCTGAAGGTGTAGAGCCGGATCAACTCATCTTCGGTATCGGGTAAGGCCAACAGGCTGGCCCGCTCAGCGACGGACAGGATGGAGCGGCGGGGCATGGTCAGTCGTCCGTTCTTAAGTATTGGTACAAGGTCTCGCGGCTGATGCCGAACTCGCGGGCGAGGTGGGCCTTTTTCTCGCCAGCGGCTGCACGCTGCCGCAACTCGGCCACCCTATCCGGCGAAAGCGCCTTTTTGCGGCCTCGGTACGCTCCGCGTTTCTTGGCGAGCGCGATGCCTTCACGCTGACGCTCACGGATCAAGGCGCGTTCGAACTCGGCGAATGCACCCATCACTGACAGCATAAGGTTTGCCATCGGCGAGTCTTCCCCGGTGAAGGTCAAGTGTTCCTTCGCGAACGCGATGCGCACGCCGCGCTGGGTGAGGCCCTGCACCAAGCGGCGCAGATCGTCCAGGTTGCGTGCAAGACGATCCATGCTGTGCACCACTACGGTGTCGCCCTCACGCACGAAGGCGAGCAGACGGTCCAGCTCGGGACGTTGGGTGTCCTTGCCTGACGCCTTGTCGGTGAACACCTTGTCCACCTGGACGTGTTCAAGCTGCCGTTCCGGGTTCTGATCGAAGCTGCTGACGCGGATGTAACCGATGCGTTGACCGTGCAAGGTGTTTTCCTGATTGGATGTGTCAGGAATAACTCTATGACCTTTGCCGGCTTATGTCAAACAATTGGCAAGGCGACTCTATTCTGACGCTTATGGCTTGGATGGGTTGACGCCAAGTTAGGGTATAGCTTAGATTGACGCACTGACGCTGGGTGTCGGCACCCGGCCAATTCCTGCCGTACGCTACTTCCGCTGACGAGTCATTCGCATGACTGCTGTACTTTTCTACCCGCCCTTCCGGCCATATCTGCAACCCGGACGATTCGCCATCACTAATTACGCGAGCCGGGGATTGTCGGTATAAAGTAGCTTCATCTATGTCAATGGCACGAACCGCTTTTACCGGCTTGGCCATGACTGAGCTTGTAAAGCAGAGAAAATTGGGAGCGGATAATGAAGATTCGATTTCTTGGCGCAACTGATGGACATGTCACTGGTTCATGCACACACTTTTCCTACGATCGAAAAAACACGCAGTTCTTGGTCGATTGCGGCTTGGTGCAAGGAGAAGGGAATGACGAAGCGGACAACGGACGGCCATTTCCTTTCTCTCCGTGCGAAATCAAGTTTGTCCTGCTTACGCACGCGCATCTAGATCATTGCGGGCTGCTCCCAAAGCTGTATCGGGAAGGTTTTACTGGCCGGGTAATCTGTACAAAGGCCACAGCTCGCCTAACCCTGATCTCTCTGATGGATTCAGTTCGCCACGTCAAAGGACTGTACAGCGAGGAAGACGTAAAACGTGTCAGGTTTGATTACATTGACGAAAGATCAGATTTCGGGCTTTCGCGGATGTTACCGATCTCTGATGACCTGTTCGCTTCATTTTCGCGTTCTGCTCACGTTCTGGGGGCCTGTTCAATTGTTCTGGGCTGGATCAATGAGGCAAATGAGAAGGTCTATATTGTCATGAGCGGGGACCTTGGCAACAACACCAAAGAAAACCCATTTCAGCCGCTACTGGCGGGGCGGCAGGGAATTTTCGGATGGCCCGAGGCAATAGTCGTTGAGTCGACCTACGGTGGCCGTATTCGCGAAAAACACTTCTCCGATTTTGACGCCAGGATTGAGGTCCTACGCGAGATCGTTCAACGAGAGGTCTTCGACAAAAAATCAGTGCTAGTGGTACCTGCCTTTTCTCTGCAGCGTACGCAAGAACTGCTTTTCGATCTTCAGTTCGTTTTTTCGAAGTATTTTTCGGCACCAGATCAATGCCAATCTCCCTTCTACCCCAAAAATCCTTGGGTGAATGACTTTGACGGTATGTCCTGGGGATACCAATTGAATGGCGCCTTGAGTGACGCGATTGCATTGCTAGAGCCCAACTGTGCCGCTCAGTGGACTGAGGAAATCGTTAAGTCCGCAGAGCCCGGAAAAGCATTGTGGTCGTTCAAGGAGGGGGCAAAACACTCAATTGCTGATATTCAGAAACTCATTTCTAACTCCCACACATACCCAGTGGACATCGTCCTCGATTCTGCACTAGGACGAGAGATGAGCGGGGTGTTTCGTGATGAACTTTGCAGGCGCCAGAAGAAATATCCGGAAAAAACGGTGTATCGAAACCGGAAAATGGCTGAGCGATTAGGCCTGAAAAGCGAGGAGGAGGTTGATGAGTTCATACAGACACTTTTCCCCGTAGCCAATCTCGAAGCGGTCAAAATTCCGGTTGGCATACATGAGTTCCGGTATGAAACCGCGTTCAAAACTCCTCGGTTTGGCGAAACTCAAAAGAGAGGATGCATAGTCATTACTGGTGGCGGAATGTGCGAAGGTGGACCTGTTGTTAAGCATCTTGAAAAACTTGTCGCATCCAGACGGCAAGCAACGGTTCTGGTTACCGGTTATATGGCAAAAGGCACCTTAGGAGAACGCCTGATCAGTATTTGCAAGGCCAGAGACCAAGGGAAGCCTTTGCCTAGCGAGGACCTGGTGATTGGCGAGAAAACAATTACGCCGACTGAGGTCACTTTGAAAGCCATTGAAATACAGGGCTATTACTCAGGCCATGCGGATCAGGAAGGGGTTCTTGATTTCGTGTTTCGTGAGCGCGGTGAAGTGAAGGAAGGGGTGACGCGTAAAGCGGCAACAATTTTTTTGAATCATGGACAGCATGCTGCACGTAAGGAGCTAAAGGAGGCGATTCAAAGTAGAGGAGAAGCGCGTCAGGAAGGTGATCGAGTCGTTTGTGGCATCGAGCTGCCTGACAATAGTGGTTTTTGGTATGACTTAAATACCAAGCAGTGGCTTGAGCCAGAAAAGGAATCAAAGACAGATTCCCTCCTCCGCGAGCTACTACTAGAGCAACGGAAAACTAATCAGCTATTGCAGAGATTAGTTGAGCACAGAGGCCCCCTTCAGAACTCGGCCCCAAAAAAACCTGGTAAGGCGTTGAAAAAATAGTTGCTCAACCCACTTTTCCTCAATGGCTGCATCGACTGGCCGCGCGTGACCGTTCATCACGAACGGCTCCTGTAATTTATTAGCTGCTGTTCAGTTCTTGATGGACTGAACGGCAGGATCGGGTCGTCAAGAGACCGTCGCGCCAACATGGCATGCGCTTAACGTACGATTTTTTCCGTTTCGTGAGCTGACCCCTTGATGGTCGATACGCAAGGCGATGGCCCGCTCGACCAGGGCTTTCATAAACAGGGCAAAGCTCTCTTTGCGCAGCTGATTGTGAAACGGTTTGTAAGAAACCTGATGGGTGTTTACCAGTTGCAAGGCATTGAAATGGCGGTGTAAACCGGCAATGTCATTGACCTGGTCGCCTCCCATGGCCCGCAGCAGTGCAGGTACGAGCATGGCTGGGGTAATGGCACGCTGACGCAGACAAAACTTGCAGAGCCGAGCAATGCGCTCGAGTGCGGCGGGAGCCAAGAGTTGCTCCAGATAGTAATTAGCGTTGATAATAGTCATAGGCTTCGCGCGTGTTGATTTTGTTTGGCGATAAAATCAGATCACAAACGAAGCCTTTTTTATATCTATTTCAATTGGTTGCCGCTAAAGATCCTGTACATGAGTGAGGGTTATGGTGGCTATATGCTGGATATTGCTATTCAGATGACAGCCATATGGGGAAGATTACAGGCGCCTGAAATAACAGCAGAGTATGGAGTGACTACCACGGCTGGAGGTTGGCACGGGCTGATCCCCTCTCCCTTTGGGAGAGGGTTAGGGTGAGGGGAGCTGGCTGACCGGGTGTAGCAACCAGGCGGCATTACACCGCTGAATCTTCAGTTATTGAAATTCCACGCGATCGGCAGTTCGACGTCGAAGATAAGTGCATCCCCGTCGAGGCGAAAGGCCAGGCTGGTCTGGTGCTGGTCGTATTCGTTGATAATCAGGCAGCTCTCGGCGAAGTTGGACTCGTAGTTGATATGGGCCACTCCTTCACGGCCGTCAGCGAGTTCGATGCTGAGCACCCGCAGCGGGTTCTCCTGACTGAGGTTGACCCGGGTGTCCCCCACGTCCACCAGCCGTTCCAGCAGAGGGAAGAAATCTTGTCTGTGGGTCGTTATGGCCTGGGTGATGGCCTGCTCCAGCTCAGCCTGGGTGGCGAAGGGGCCGCCGAGTGGGTAGCGGGTCTGGATCCTTTCCTGAGTCATTGCGTTTCCTCCTGAACTGAGATGTGGCAACAGTTTGGCCGCTGCAGTGACCTGTCATGTACAGGATCTTTAGCTACAACCAATTGAAATAGATAGAAAAAAGGCTTCGTTTGTGATCTGATTTAATCGCAAAAAAAAACCGACACGCCCGAAGCCATGACTATTATCAATGCAACCCAGTACCTCAAGCAACTTCTTAGCTCTTCTGAACTCAACCGGATCGGTAAATTTACCGGTTTTTGTCAGCGACTCCGGGATATCCAGCCTGCGAGACTACTCCCGGCTCTGCTCTCAGGGCTTGGTTGCGACAAGGTGGATGGTATTGCTGGTTTGCATCGCCATTTCAATGCGTTGCAGCTCCATGATACTGACCAAATAGCGTATAAACCCTTTCACAACCAGTTACGCAAGCAGGGTTTTCCCTTGTTCATGCGCGCACTGGTTGAACGAGCCATCGCCTTACGCCTCAAGGAGTGTCTACCGGACGCCCACGGACTGGCAGGCTTTGAGCAGGTACTGCTGCAGGACGGGTCGTCATTCGCGTTACATCCACAATTGGCAGAACATTTCCCGGGCCGATTCAATAAGCACAGCCCCGCTGCGGTAGAGTGTCATATGACCATGTCCTTGCTGGACCAGTCGCCGATATCGATGAGTATCACGGCGGATACCGAATCGGAGCGCAAGCATCTTCCGGCCGCAAATTCGTTAAATAACAAACTGTTATTGGCGGATGCCGGTTACATCAGCCGCGAGTACTTTGCTGATGTGACCAAAGCCAAAGGAAGCTATCTGGTCAGAGGGAGTCAAAATCTCAATCCCAAAGTACAGGCAGCTTACCGACAGGACGGCAGGGAAATGCCCAAGTTACTCGGAAAAAAGCTCAAGGATATCGATCGGAGAAGCTGCAGAGCCGAGGTTCTGGATCTGGATGTGAGTTCGGGAAAGTATAAATATCGACTCATAAGACGTTGGTTTGCAGAGGAAAAACGGTTCTGTATCTGCCCATCCTCTTCGGACTTGGTCGGACCGAAGTGACGAAGCACATGGTCGGCCGTCGCGGGTGCGCCCAGCGTGCAAACCGCCCGTATGCCGTCGAGGCGGGCAGCCGCCGCGATGGCCGCCGTCCCCCCCAGGCTGTGTCCGACCAACAGTGCAGGCATGCCGATCGTGCTCTGCATCCAGTGCACCGCCGCCACAATGTCCGCCACGCTGGACGAAAAGCCACCGCGCCCGAAGTCGCCTTCGCTCTCGCCCAGACCGGTGAAATCAAAGCGCAGCGTGGCGATGCCCTGCTGAGCCAGCGCCCGGCTGATGCGGGTCGCGGCGAGAGAGTTCTTTCCGCAGGTAAAGCAGTGGGCAAACACCGCCAGGGCTTGTAACGGTGCATGGTCCGGGCGTTCCAAGACACCCACCAGCAGACCCTGGCTGCTGCCAGCGAAGCCTACCTTTTCGCTGCTCATGCTTTCTCCAGTGCCAGGGCGTTGATGCAGTAGCGCAGACCGCTGGGCTTGGGTCCGTCGGGAAACACGTGACCCAGGTGGGCGTCGCAGACGTTGCACGTCGTCTCCACCCGCACCATGCCGTGGCTGTTGTCTCCGTGATAGCCCACCAGACCCGGGGCAATGGCCTGCGTGAAGCTGGGCCAGCCGCTGCGGCTGTCATATTTGGTCGACGCATCGAATAGTTCAGTGCCGCAGCACACGCACCGGTAGATCCCGGGCGAAAACAGCGTACACATCGAGGAGCTGTGCGCCCGTTCGGTGCCCTTGAGCCGCGTGATTCGGAACTGCTCGGGCGTCAGCTGTTGGGCCCACTCGGCTTCGCTGCGCTCAACTCGGCGCGGTGGCGTCGGGTTGCCCGTTTCCACCAGTTGAATCACTCCTTTCCAAGTCAACATGTCGGGCCCAGGCTCCGGTGCCGCCGGTTCGTTTTCCAGCCGCTTGAGAAAGGTGACGAGCTTGTCGGCGTCGATTCGGAAATGGTTGTAGACCACTCTGCCATCGGGATCGATCAGGATGAACCAGGGTGTGCCGCCGTTGCGGTAGCGGCGCATCAGCTCCGAACCCGCGCCGTCCTGTTCGTCACCGGCGTCGTGCCCGAAGGGAATGCCCAGCGCGTAGCGGGAGTGATTGGCCAGCATGCGCTCCCAGGTGTTCGAACCGAAGTCCTCGAACACGGTCTGGACTGCGGCGAACCCGACGAAGTCGCTCCCCCGAAACGCGTCGACCACCCGGGCAAGCGCCGGAAAGCCGGTCGCATGGCACCCCGGGCAGGCGTCCTGAAAACAGAAGATGAGCTTGAACCGGCCGGGCATGCGGTCCAGGTCGAAGTGTTCCAGCGCCTGGCCCGACGCGTCCACCCACCGGGTCACACCCAGGGGAGCGGCCGCTTCGCCAAGGACACCGGGTTCCTGTTTCGTTGTGGTCATGCGAAGTCTCCTTTCAGAAATCGTTGGGTACCCCAATCAGGTGCCGCAGAAGGTGCGGTGGGCTGCGGCCACTTCGGGCGAGGCCGGCAGCGTGAATGGCCGCGCGGACTCCACCGTCTCGTACGGCCGCCCCAGCACCGCCAGCAGGCGCTCGAACGGACCGAGGTCGGCCTCGTCCACGGCACTCGACAGCGCCGCCTCCACCTGGTGATTGCGCGGGATCACGAAGGGATTGACCGACCACGCCGTTGCGGCGCAGTCCTGCAAGGTCCTTCCCTCCCGGGCCATGCGCTGGCGCCAGCGCGCCAGCCAGTCCGAGAGCGCCGGGCGCTCCCGTCCGAACAGGTCGTGCAGTGCGGCATCCGGCCCCGTGATGGCGTCGGACAGGAGGCGGAACGCCAGCGTGAAGTCCACCTTTTCCCGCTGCAGCAGCTGCAGGAAGTCGTCCGCCAGGGCGCGGTCGTCCGGCTCTTCAGCGGCCAAGCCCAGCTTGGCGCGCAGCTGCCCGGTCCAATGCCGGTCAAAGCGCACGGCAAACCCGGCCACCACCTGTTCCACCCGTTCCACGACGTCGATATCGCGGGCGTCCAGAACCGGCAGCAACGCTTCGGCCAGACGGGCCAGGTTCCATTGCGCCATGGCCGGCTGCTGGCCGTAGGCATATCGCCCCTGACGGTCGATCGAGCTGAACACCGTGGCCGGATCGAAACCCTCCATGAACGCACACGGACCATAGTCGATGGTCTCGCCCGAAATGCTCATGTTGTCGGTGTTCATCACCCCGTGGATGAAGCCCACGCCCATCCAGCGTGCAATCAGCTGCGCCTGCCGCTCACAGACGGCCTCCAGCATCGGAATGGGCTTGTCGGAAAGCTTGGCGAGGGCGGGGTCATGCCGCGCCACGGCATAGTCGAGCAGCCGCCGAAGCATCACCTCCTCCTCCCGCGCCGCGAAGAACTCAAAAGTGCCCACCCGCAAGTGGCTGGCCGCCACGCGCACCAAGATCGCCCCGGGGGGCGAGCCCTCGCGGTTCACCCGCTCACCGGTCCGGATCACCGCCAGCGCACGCGTCGTGGGAATGCCCAACGCGTGCATGGCCTCGCCCATGAGGTACTCGCGCAGCGCCGGGCCCAGTGCCGCCTTGCCATCGCCACGGCGCGAAAACGGCGTACGGCCCGACCCCTTGAGGGCCAGGTCCCGACGCTGTCCTGCCGTGTCGATGAGTTCCCCGAGCAGCAAGGCGCGGCCATCCCCCAAGTGTGGCGAGAACTGGCCGAACTGGTGTCCCGCGTAGGCCTGCGCCAGCGGCGCCGCCTCAGCCGGCATTTCCACGCCGGACAGCCACGCCAGACCGGTCGCAGACTTCAGCGTCGCCGGCTCCAGCCCCAGCTCCAGCGCCAGGGCGTCGTTGAACTGCACCCAGGCCGGGGCCGGGGACGGCTCGGGCTTCCAAGGCACATAGAACCCCTGCATGTCCCGGAAGAAGCTGTTGTCAAACGGCAGCCGAAACGCCGGGCCCGTCCCCGGCGTCTTCGGCTCCGACACGGCCTTTGGTGTGGACGCACGCATGACTTCAGGCCGCCTTGAGACCATCGTTCGAAGCGCCGAACGCCCCGATCAGCTGCCGCTCGTCGAGCTCGAAGTCGCTGTAGAGCACCTCGTCCAGCGGATCGATCACCAAAAACCACGGCGTGCCGCGCGTCCCGTAGTCCGCCATGAGCGACGACGCGCGTCCGATCGCAGGGTCGTGTCCGAACGGAATGTTCAAGCCGTAGCGCAACTGCGTCTCGCGCAGGCGCTCGAAGGTGTTGGACTCGGCGCCCTCGAACACGGTCTGCACCGCGGCAAACGCGAAGCCGCGATCGCCCAACGCCTTGATCAGCTTCTGCAGGGTCGGAAAGCCATGGCTGTGGCAGCCCGGACACCAGTGCTGGAAGCAGAAGATCACTTTGAACCCGTCGCCCAGATCGGACAGCTTCAGCGGTGCCATGCTGCGCCCTTCGCCGTCGATCCACCACGGCACCCGCAGCTCGGGCGCCTGTTGAATGCACCGGGATTGCATCACCATCTCCTCAGGAAAAAAACAGACACACCGGGTCGGCCCGCCCACTGGCGCGCCGACCCCCACCGTTCTTGAGCGTTGGCCGTCAGCCGATCTCGCGTCGCGGCAGCTTCCAGCCCGCACGGGGGTAGTGGCAGGTGTAGCCGTTGGGGTGCTTGACCAGGTAGTCCTGATGCTCGGGCTCGGCCTCCCAGAACGGCCCCGCGGGCGCGAGCTCGGTGACCACCTTGCCCGGCCACAAACCCGAGGCATTCACATCGGCAATGGTCTGCTGCGCCGTGGCCAGCTGCTCGTCCGAGGTGTAGAAAATGGCCGACCGGTAGGAACTGCCGCGGTCATTGCCCTGGCGCCCCGGGGTGCTCGGATCGTGGATCTGGAAGAAGAACTCCAGCAGGTCGCGAAAGCTCGTCTGCGTGGGGTCGAACTCCACCTCCAACGCCTCGGCGTGGGTGCCGTGGTTGCGGTAGGTGGCGTTGGGCACATCGCCGCCGCTGTAGCCCACACGGGTGCGCAACACGCCAGGCAGCTTGCGCACCAGGTCCTGCATGCCCCAGAAACAACCGCCGGCCAGGACTGCTTTTTCGCTCGGGTTCATCGTGATCTCCTTCAAAGTTCTGCCTCAAGGCATTGAACCTGAAGTCGGGTCCGCATGCAAGTCTGCCATCAGGTCATCAACGCTGGCGAAACGCTTGCCTTTCCCAGCCTCAAGTTCGGCAATGGCCTTGCGCGTGGTGGCGTTAGGGGCTTTCACATCGAAGGGCATCCGGCGCTCATCAGCAATGCGCAGCATCAGCAAGCGGATGGCGTCAGAGATGGACAACCCCATTGCTTCGAGCGCATCAGCGGCACGCTCCTTGGTGCTGGTGTCGATGCGAGCGCGGACATAGGTATCGGCGGTGCTCATGGTCATTTCCCTTGAAGGTTTCAGAGGCTCTATTGTAGTCGCAATGTGACTACAGCTTAAGGGCAATGCCGGTTTGCTTACCGTGCTTTGTTGTCCGTTTTCTGAGACGACCCCTATTATGGCTGTCGGTGATTCCGGGTGTCTTAGCCGTGCTGGCGTTTCTCACGCTGGTCAAAGACCCGGAGCATTCGCCCAACCCGGCCCTGAAGTTCTTCAGCTCGCTGCGTGGCCTGCCCGCCCGGTTCAAACGCTATCTCGGCGCGGTCGGCATCTTTGGCATCGGTGATTTCTCGCACAGCCTGTTGATCCTGGCGGCCACGACCTTGCTGACCCCCTCGCTGGGCGTTATCCAGGCGGCACAGGTGGCTGGCCTTCTCTATGTGTGGCGCAACCTCGTGCAGGTCGCTGTTTCCTACCCAGTGGGCGTGCTGGCGGATCGTGTCGGCCACTTGCCGGTGCTGATTGCCGGTTATGTGCTGGGCACACTGACGGCGGTGCTGACGGCGCTCGCATTCTGGCTGGGCATAGCCAGCGTGCCGCTGCTGGCCGGGGTGTTCTTCATTGCCGGTCTGTACGTGGCGGTCCAGGAAGCGCTGGAGTCCACCGTGACGGCCGAGATGGTGCAGCCGGACACGCTGGCGATGAGCTATGGCGCGCTGGGCACCGTCAATGGCGCTGCCAAGTTCATTTCCAGCGCCTCGGTCGGCGTGGTGTGGACGGCGGTCTCGCCTGTGGTCGGTTTCGGGCTGGCGGCCGTGTTGATGGCTGCCGGTACGCTGACACTGTTGCGCGTCAAGGGCAACTGAGCAATGGGCAGGCACGACCCGCGACCGTAGCGTGCCTGTCCATCACGAGTTTCTTTGCGGTGCTTAGCGTACGATTTTTTCCGTTTTCTGAGACGACCCATTCTACGGCAAGGTGCTGTGCACGGATCTGCCCTGGCTTCAGGAGATCGGAAGACCTCGGCCGTCGCGGCGCTTGCCGGTGGTGCTGACCCCGGATGAAGTGGTTCGCATCCTCGGTTTTCTGGAAGGCGAGCATCGTTTGTTCGCCCAGCTTCTGTATGGAACGGGCATGCGGATCAGTGAGGGTTTGCAACTGCGGGTCAAGGATCTGGATTTCGATCACGGCACGATCATCGTGCGGGAGGGCAAGGGCTCCAAGGATCGGGCCTTGATGTTACCCGAGAGCTTGGCACCCAGCCTGCGCGAGCAGCTGTCGCGTGCACGGGCATGGTGGCTGAAGGACCAGGCCGAGGGCCGCAGCGGCGTTGCGCTTCCCGACGCCCTTGAGCGGAAGTATCCGCGCGCCGGGCATTCCTGGCCGTGGTTCTGGGTTTTTGCGCAGCACACGCATTCGACCGATCCACGGAGCGGTGTCGTGCGTCGCCATCACATGTATGACCAGACCTTTCAGCGCGCCTTCAAACGTGCCGTAGAACAAGCAGGCATCACGAAGCCCGCCACACCGCACACCCTCCGCCACTCGTTCGCGACGGCCTTGCTCCGCAGCGGTTACGACATTCGAACCGTGCAGGATCTGCTCGGCCATTCCGACGTCTCTACGACGATGATTTACACGCATGTGCTGAAAGTTGGCGGTGCCGGAGTGCGCTCACCGCTTGATGCGCTGCCGCCCCTCACTAGTGAGAGGTAGGGCAGCGCAAGTCAATCCTGGCGGATTCACTACCCCTGCGCGAAGGCCATCGGTGCCGCATCGAACGGCCGGTTGCGGAAAGTCCTCCCTGCGTCCGCTGATGGCCGGCAGCAGCCCGTCGTTGCCTGATGGATCCAACCCCTCCGCTGCTATAGTGCAGTCGGCTTCTGACGTTCAGTGCAGCCGTCTTCTGAAAACGACATCAATATAAGTGGTTTCAATATAATTTTCGAGAGGGTATTAAGTGGTTTTAATGGGGTATACTTTTTTAGAACCATCACATGACGATCGAAACACAACCTTTCGATAGCCTTTTGATCTGACAGCACAAACTTTAAGTGTGATCCGTCATCACAAAGTCGCTTTTGAGTTGTATTTGAGTATTTAAGCGACGTTGCTCACCATTCCTGATCTGCTGAATGGGATGCCAAAGGAGGAAATCTACAGAAGCTGGGCTTTGAGGTGAGTCATCTTTTCGACTCACCGAACAAGCCAGCAGCCAAGCGTAGCGCGGCAGTTCTTTACCCCATGGCTTGGTAATCTCCCCGTCTGCTGTTCTCTTACCCGCTATAGGGGATAAATGTTAGATACCGCCTACAGCGTGTAAGTTACATTTACCTCCTATAACAGGTAAATATTGATATACCTGCCATAGCGTGTAAATTGGAAGAAGGCACGCTACCAGGTTGTCGAATCATGAAAGTAACCAGCGCCAAGCAGCTGAGCGCCTGTATCAAGGATGCCAGGCTTTCTCAAAAGCTCTCTCAAGGCAAAGTGGCCGAGAAAGTGGGGATTAGGCAAGACACAGTCTCCAGCTTCGAGCTCAATCCTGAGTCCACCAAGCTGGAAACCCTGTTCAAGATCCTCGCAGCACTCGAATTGTCAGTGGATATCAAACCCCGCAATGAGTCATCCGAGAGTCCGGCATCGGGCTGGAAGGAGGAGTGGTAATGGCCAATCTGGCTGTCTACATGAACGGCTATCGGGTAGGCACATTCACCAAAACTACCAGCGGTGCCCATCAGTTTCAGTACCATGAGTCATGGCTAGCACAACCGGGCAGCCGTCCGATCTCACTCTCCATGCCATTGCGCCATCAGGCCTACCGGGGCGATGAAGCCTATAACTTCTTCGACAACCTGCTGCCAGATAATACGGAGGTGAGGAACAGGGTTGTAGCACGCTATCAAGCGGCATCAACCCAGCCCTTCGATCTGCTCAGTTGCATTGGCCAGGATAGCGTAGGAGCATTACAGCTGGTTACCGAAGGGCACGATGTTCCAGATGCCAGGCGAATCGACTACAAGGCACTTTCCGATGACGAGCTGGAACAGATCCTGACCAGTTACAAATCAGGAATCCCTTTGGGGATGGTCAGGGAGCAAGAGGAGTTCCGGATCTCTATCGCCGGGGCGCAAGAAAAGACTGCGCTGCTCTATATCGATGGCCGTTGGTACTTGCCACTCAAAGCAACGCCGACAACCCACATTATCAAACTCCCTATCGGCAAGATTGAAAGCCACTCCTACTCGATAGACCTCTCCCAGAGCGTAGAAAACGAATATCTCTGCACTCTGATTGCCAAGGAGTTTGGTCTACCCGTACCTCACTGCTTCATGATGC
The DNA here is from genome assembly GCF_027705305.1 of Aeromonas sp. QDB17. Lineage (NCBI taxonomy): Bacteria > Pseudomonadati > Pseudomonadota > Gammaproteobacteria > Aeromonadales > Aeromonadaceae > Aeromonas > Aeromonas sp. QDB17. Next base: position 24,142 of record NZ_JAPDBP010000027.1, on the reverse strand, counting down.
AGGTTGGCCAGGTCAAAGCACTGGCTGTGGAACGCTTCGACAGACGTTACGCTGCCGATCGCAGTTGGATCATGCGCCTTCCCCAAGAGGATTTCTGTCAGGTATTGAATGTTCCGTCAGCACGGAAATACGAGAGCCATGGAGGACCAGGGATCACTGACATCATGAAAACCTTGCTGGGCTCTGCGACACCAGAACAGGATCGCTACCTGTTCATGAAATCTCAGGTCCTGTTCTGGCTGCTGGCGGCCACCGATGGTCATGCAAAGAATTTCTCGGTCTTTATTGAACCGGAAGGGCGTTTTCGCCTGACCCCTTTTTACGACATCCTATCTGTCTATCCAGTGTTTGGCGGTCGAGGTCTACACCCACGCGATGCAAAGCTGGCCATGGGTCTGACCGCGACCAAGGGCAAGAAATATGCGATAGAGCAGATATATCCTCGCCATTTCTATCAGACTGCCAAAGCGGTTGGATTTGAAAAGGTGCAAATGGAAATGATCCTAAACGAAATGGCAAGTAGTCTGGATGAAGTGATCTCGGCCGTCCGTCAGCAGTTACCAGATACATTTCCCGTCCAGATTGCGGACTCGATTCTGGATGGACTCAGCACCAGAGCGCGGCGTTTAACTCTGTAGTCAACCAAGTGAAATGAAGCCTGGCCAGAGACAAAACATAAGCACCAACCATTGCAACCTTACATCCAGGCCCAGTTTTCCCGGTTTCCCACTTTTCCCACCTCCACTTAGCCAGCGTGGGGATGGTTCAGGATGACGTGGTAGCATCGGATCGATGCTTTCAATACAGTCTGGAGATGCCCATTAGCGCAGAGCCTCGTAATTCACGGCAATGTCCCAACTGTTGTGACCCTTGCCTTGTTCATCAAATCCACCATGGGAACTGTGAACTTTATCTGCCGGATGCCAAAGCCAGAATACACGGCCATATGCGCCAACCCACCCCTTTTTGACAAGCCCGTCTGGATACAGAACTCGGTCACCTTTATGAGTGTTGATCACAGCCACCTTGCCGCGGGGGTTAAAATTTCCAGAAAGGATGCGGATTTTCTCTTTCATATTGTTGCCTCGCAGTAGTGCTACAAGCCGACTCATTGGTGCTGCAATGGTACTTTTCTGGCTAACTAGCACCAAATACAATCGAATTTTATTGGACAAAATGAACAGGCTATATTCAGCAACTGCGCGGCCTAGCAAGACACGACAGGCTACAAATAGATGGTGATCAATGTGAAAAAGGGCTACGGCCATGGCCTGGGTAGTACCTTGGGTAGTTTTTTCTAAAAAAATAACAAAAAAGACTTCATGTTATTGATTTTAAATCAAATTTAATTTTTGCTTTGTAATCAGATCCAGAACATCGAGTGATCTCCCTCATCGATGCACCAGCCCCCGCCACCCGGGGGCTTTTTTATGCTCGTTTCCCGCAGCGCTCAGCCGCCTGACTGATGGCAGCCCCGAGCAAAGGGAGCCCGACATGTACCATCACGCAAAGAGGGTCTGCCATGCAGACCCTCTCCTTCTTTTCTATGCATCCCCCACCCGCGCAGGCTAGACCGGTGACTTCAGCCTTCGGCTGCGCAGCAGCAGGGGGAGCTGGTAGAGCACCAGAGCGCCCAGCACCAGGCCGGCACCAGCCAGCTTGGCGGGGCCCAGCGGTTCGTCATAGAAGAGGGTGCTCAGGATAAGAGTCCAGACCGGTTCGAGCAGCATCAGCAGGGCGGCATGGGCCGTGGTCATCCGGCTCAGGGCGTGGGTGAGCAGCCAGTAACGCAGAGTGGTGGCGATCAGGACGCTGGCCGCAAACCAGCCCCAGATACCAGTGCCGATGCTGGCGGGCCACTGCTCGGTCAGCAGGGAGAGCAGGGTGCCGAGCAGTCCGGTCACCGCCAACTGGATGCAGGTGAGCCAGGTAGGGGGAATGGACTGGGCGAAGTGGCGGTGCACCGCGAGCTGGACCCCCAGAGTGGCGGCCGCCGCCAGAAACCAGAACAGGGAGAGCGACACGCCCCAGTGGGTGCTGCTGGAGAGCAGCAGCAGACCCGCGACGGCCACGGGCAGAGTCAGCCAGTAGTGACGGCCGGGTCTGGCCTTGAAGGCGGCCCAGGCGGCAAGCGGCGCCATCAGGGTGGCCACGCTCATGATGAAGGCGCCGCTGCCGAGCGCATCGCTCTGGCTGATGGCGGTAACCCAGAACAGCAGGCTGGCCCCAAGCAAGGTGCCGCACCCGGCGGCGCGCAGCAGTTGTGAGCCACTGGGGGGCGGCTCGCGCAACCAGGCGAGCGGCAACAGCAGCAGGGCGGCCAGCAGGAAGCGGCTGCCGATAAAGGCGGCGGTGGGCAGTTCGCGAATCGCCTCTTTCGAGAAGAGCCAGCCAGCGGCGGCCAGCAGGGTGACCAGTATCATCAACAGCAGGGGAGCGCGGTTCATCGGAGCATCACAGGGTCAGGGGCAAAGGGCAGAGCATAAAGGAAAGAGGCGCGGATTGTCTCCCGGGGTTTGGCAGACATGCTGGCGGGGCGGCCACCACGCCGCCCCGCCTCAGTCGTCACTTTCCAGGCTGGCGAGGCAATGGGAGAGGGTGCGCGCCAGCGCCCCCTGGTTGCGCAGCACCACGGCGCGGGCCTGTTCCCCCATCTCGCGGCGGGCGCCCGCATCGGCGAGCAAGGCGTTCACCTTGTCGCCGAGCGCCTCGGCATCCGCCACCACGGCGGCGCCCCCCTGGGCCACCAGCTGGCGGGTGATGTCGCTGAAGTTGAAATAGACGGGGCCGGTCAGGCAGGGTTTGCCCAGCGCCGCCGGTTCCAGCAGGTTGTGACCGCCCACAGGCACCAGGCTGCCACCGACAAAGGCGATATCCGCCGCCGCCAGCATCAGCGGCAGCTCGCCCATGGTGTCACCCAGGTAGATCTTGTCCCTCTCGCCGACCGCACTGCCCGCCGTGCGCCGCACGCAACCGTAGGGGGCGCACAGCTCGGCCACCCGATCGAAACGCTCGGGATGGCGCGGCACCAGAATCAGCAGGGCGGAGGGGTGGGCCTTGAGCACCCGATCGAAGGCGGCCAGCACCTGCTCGTCTTCCCCCTGGTGGGTACTGGCGGCGATACAGACAGGTCGTGCCTCCCCCAGCTGCTGGCGCAGGGCGCGGCCCCTGGCCTGCACCTCGTCGCCAAACTGGATGTCGAACTTGATGGAGCCGGTCACCGCCAGCCGGTTGCGCCCTATCCCCAGCCGATGGAAGCGATCCGCATCGTCCTGATGCTGGCACAGCAGGTGGGTCAGCGGGCGGCTCAGGGCATCGAATGCGCCCTGGAAGCGACCATAGCGCTGACAGGATCGCTCCGAGAGGCGGGCATTGAGGATGGTCACCGGCAGGTGGCGTGCCTCGCAGGCCGCCAGCCAGTTCGGCCACAGCTCGGTCTCCATCACCCAGAGGGCGCGGGGTTTGACGGTGCTCAGAAACGCCGAGACGGCCCAGGGGTAGTCGAGAGGCGCATAACGGTGCACCACCAGATCCCCGAGCTTGGCAGCCTGTTCGGCGCCGGTGCGGGTGGTGGTGGTGAGCAGGATGGGCAGCTCGGGGCGCTCGGCCTTGAGGGCGCGGATGAAGGGGGTGATAGCCAGGGTCTCCCCCACGCTCACCGCATGGATCCAGAGGGGAGCCTCCTGTCCGGTCGGCGGCAATTGTCCCAGATGCTCGGCCCAGCGCGCCCCGAAGCCGGGCTTGCCTTTTTTGGGCTTGTAGAGCGCCAGCAGCGCCAGGGGCAACCCCAGGTGGATCAGCAGGTTGTAGAGCAACCGGTAGATCATGCTAGCTATTACCTGGTTCAGCAGCAGAGGATTCCACCGGCTGCCGCACTATGGTCAGATCTGCCATTTCACCACGCTCCAGCCGATTTCCCGCCTCGATGACCTGTTCCGGCATCAGCTCGATCAGGCACTTGAGGTGGCCGAACTTGCAGGTGCGCTTGAAGCAGGGGCGGCACTCGATGTCGGTGTGGACGATCTCGACCCTGTCCGCCAGCGGTGGGGTATAGAGGGGCGAGGTGGAGCCGTAGACGCCGATCAGCGGCCGGTTGAGGGCGGCCGCCACGTGCATCAGGCCCGAGTCGTTGGCGATGACCCGACCGGCCAGCGCCATCAGATCGATCGCCTCGTGCAGGCTGGTCTTGCCCGCCAGCACGTGGCAGTTGGGGCGCGACAGGGGGTTGATCCGATCGCGGATGGTGTTGGCCACGTCCACGTCCTTGCCCGAGCCGAAGATCCATACCTGCCATCCCTCGTCGAGGTGCTTTTGCGCCACCACGGCGTAGTGCCCCTCCGGCCAACGTTTGGCCGGGCCGAACTCGGCCCCCGGACAGAGCACCAGCACGGGGCGGGCACGATTCAGGCCGAGCCGCTCCAGCGCCTTGCCCTGGTTGATGAGATCCACGTGCAGGGAGGGATGGGGAATAGCGGGAATGTCGTCCCGACTCTTCATCTGCCCCTTGGGATAGGCCAGAGCCACATAGCCTTCCACCATCAGCGGAAAGGCCTGCTTGTTGCTGCGCATGTCGTTGAGCAGACCGAAGCGGTGCTCTCCCTTCCAGCCGGTGCGCACCGGGATCCTGGCAAACCAGGGGATGAGGGCCGACTTCATGGAGTTGGGCTGGATGATGGCCTGATCGTACTGCTCGGCGGCCAGCTGCTTGCCAAGGCGGCGGCGTGCCCCCAGCTTGAAGTCACCGTGGCCAAGCGGCATGGGGATGGCCTTGTCCACCTCGGGCATGCGCTCCAGCAGCGCAACGCACCAGGCCGGCGCCATCACATGGAGCTCGCTGCCCGGGTGGTTGCTCTTGAGCGCCTTGTAGAGGCTCTGGGACATCACCATGTCGCCGACCCAGGAGGGGCCGATCACCAATATCTTCATCGCGCGTCTTCTCTCGGGACTGGCCCGGCTGTTGATCGTTACTGGGCGAGATTATGCCCCAAGAAAGGCCGAAGAAATAACAGAAGATACCCGTCTGCCCCCGCAAAACGCCTACCTGGCAGGATCTGCTCCCCCGTGCATCCCTCCTGAGGCCCTCTTCGACCCGGACACGGCGTGCCCTGGGCCACCGACTGCCGGGTAGCAGAGATCCCCCTTCCCCCTCATTCAAAAGCGGGCCCACCGGGCCCTCGGGTCATGCCCCGCGCGGGGTTTTAGGCTAGAATGGGCGCCAATCCGAGCATGACCCGCCCGCCGGGCACCAACAAGAGTCCCTTGCCTGTGAAAAAACCGACCCTGGCGGCCGTCCTGATCGTCAAGAACGAAGCCGACAACCTCCGTGCCTGCCTCGCCTCCCTCGAAGGCCTGGCGGATGAAATCGTCATTCTCGACTCCGGCAGTCAGGATGACACTCCGGCCATCGCCGCCGAATTTGGCGCCCGCTTCTTCGTCAACACCACCTGGCCCGGTTTCGGCCGTCAGCGCCGCCTCGCCCAGTCCCATGTCCAGTCGGAATGGGTGCTGTGGCTGGACGCGGACGAGCGGCTCACCCCGGAACTCAGGGAAGCCATCCAGGGGGTCATGGCCAACCCGGCCAGCGACACCATCTACTCCATCCCGCGCCTCTCCTGGGTGTTCGGCCGCTTCATCCGCCACAGCGGCTGGTACCCGGATCGGGTGCTGCGCCTCTACCCCAAGGCGCTGACCGGCTACAACGAGGCGCTGGTACACGAGAAGGTGGAGGTGCGCGCCAACATGAAGATCGTCAACCTGCAGGGCGACCTCCTCCACTACACCTACCGGGATCTGGAACACTACCTGGTCAAATCCGCCGGCTACGCCCGCGCATGGGCCGATCAGCGCACCGCCCGCGGCAAGAAGGGATCCCTCGGCCAGGGGCTGGTCCACGCCGTCGGCTGCTTCCTCAAGATGTACCTGCTCAAGGCCGGTTTCCTCGACGGCAAGCAGGGCCTGCTGCTGGCCATCCTCTCCGCCCACTCCACCTTCGTCAAATACGCCGATCTCTGGGTTCGCCAGCAGCCCCAGCAGCCGAAATAGGGTATCGCGCCTCAAACATCCCATTAATCACTCACCCCTTGTTCCAGCGGGACAAGGGGCAAACCCTATTGCCATGGAGCGGGCGCAGCCCTCGCGGGGCCGCTCACGGCGCAAACCCGGGCGCCACGGACGAAAACTGGCCGCTATAAGCCGAATGCATGGATATTGGCAACATGACCCGACTCCGGCTTATACCGACAGGTTTCCCCTGCCCGGGGTCCGGGCAGGCCCGTCAATGGGCTGTCGGGAGCCACGCCCGGTAGGCCGGTCTACCAGCAGGGCGCATCCCCATACAAGACAGGGCCCCGCGGGGCCCTGTCTGTATGTTCTGTGTGCGCTCTCAGCGCTCGGCGCGCCAGAAGGGCGGCGCCCAGCGGGCGATCTCTGCCGCCATGGCCTTGGGATCGAGCTGGCTCATGTCCTCCGGGTGGTCGCTGTCTTCCGGCGGGCTGAAGGGCAGATGGCGCCCCTCGCCGTTGAGCGGCCGCCAGCGCAGCGGCGTCGCCGAACGGTGTGCCGGGAAGAAACCGACGGTCGGCACGTCCATGGCCGCGGCGATGTGCAGGGGCCCCGTGCTGCCCGCCACGAACAGGGCGGCGTTGGCCATCACCTGGCAGAACTTCGGCAGCCCCTCGTCGGAGCGATAGATCCAGCCGTTGCCCCCATGGGCCAGCAGTTCGGCCGCCAACTGCTCCGCCTTCCCCTCCTCCCCCGGGCCTGCCGTCAGCACGCACTGCAACTCGGGACAGGCCTGGTTGAGCTTGATGATGAGGCGCGAGTACTGCTCGATGGAGAGGTTGTTGGCCGAGCCGCCGCTGCCCGCATGCACCATCAGCCAGGGGCGGCTGGCGTCGAGCCTGAGACGGGCGGCAACCTGCTCGCGCACCTGCAGCAGGCTCTCGGGGTCGAAGTCGAGGTAGGGGCCCTGTGGCTCCACCACGGTCTGATGCTGATCGGCGAGGAAGCGGCGCACCAGATCCAGGTTGTATTCGTACTCCGGCTTCTGGGAGCGGGAGCGGCGCTGCACCAGGCGCTGGTTGTAGAGCACCTGGGCCAGCTTGGTGGCCGGGGCCAGCCGGTAGGGAATGTGCGCCTTCCACACCAGCTTGGCATTGCGGGTGTTGGAGAAGAGGCAGATGGAGGCATCGAAGGCGGCCGCCTTGATGCGCGCCAGCAGGGCGCGTTGCTGCTCCTTGTCGGCCCGGGCGCCCGGATCCAGGATGATCTCGTCGATCCAGGGGCAGAGGCGGGCCAAGGGCGCCGTGTAGGCGGGAACCAGGGCAGTCACATGACACTCCATGGAGCGCTTGAGCATGGCAAAGCTCGGCCACGCCAGCATGAAGTCACCAATCTTGTCATTGCGGACTACCAGAATACGTTTCATAAAAAATCCCTATGCTCCCTGTCACCAGCGAAGGAGGCTTGATGCGCGATGCGGGTATTCTTGCCTGATGCAGGGCGATTCTCAAGCGAAGACACCACGGGACCCCGATTTGTGCGACCCCGGCCGCCGATCAGCGCCAGAAATCCGCGCCATCCCGGTCGCGACAAACCGGCAACAGCCCCTATAATGCGACCAGTTTTCCGGTTTCAGGAATCAGCAGCATGACCAACAAGGTAATCTATCCCGGCACCTTCGATCCCATCACCAACGGCCATACCGATCTCATTGGCCGCGCCGCCAGACTGTTCGACGAGGTGGTGGTCGGGGTGGCCAACAGCCCGAGCAAACGGCCGCTGTTCGATCTCGAGGAGCGCGTTCAGCTGGCTAGGCAGGTGACGGCTCACCTGCCCAACGTCAAGGTGGTGGGCTTCTCCGGCCTGCTGGTGGATTTTGCCAGGGAGCAGCAGGCCAACGTGCTGATCCGCGGCCTGCGCGCCGTCTCCGACTTCGAATACGAGTTCCAGCTCGCCAACATGAACCGTCGCCTGATGCCCACCCTGGAGAGCGTCTTCCTCACCCCGGCGGAGGAGAACTCCTTCATCTCCTCCACCCTGGTGAAGGAGGTGGCGCTGCACGGTGGCGACATCCACCAGTTCGTCGACCCCCTGGTGGCTCAGGCCATTGCCGCCAGGCAGCAGCGCTAATCCCCTCCCCTGATGGGCAGAAACGAACAAGGGCTACCTACGGGTAGCCCTTGTTGCATCAACGCACTGCACGCCTAGCTGCGGGCAAACTGCTGGCGGATCGCCCGCTCCAGCCCGTCCAGCCACTCGTAGCGACGCCGGTACATGGCCCGCTTCTTGGCGGCCACCTCCTCCAGCGGCTTGCGCACCACGGGTTGCAGCCGCATGAAGTTGGCGTCCTGATCGAGGGCGCCAAACTCCTGCCACAGCTCGTCGTAGTCCGCCTGCAGGCAGGCTTTCTTCTTCTTGCTGTACCGTCTTGCCTGGAAGATGTGGGCCTTCATGCGCACCGCACAGACCCGGTGGGCCCCCATGGCCCCGGCCAGCGCCATCACCAGCATCACCACCAGCGACTTGGGTCTCAGACCCTGACCCGCCCGGGTCAATGCCCGTACCTGCTCCTGGGGCTGTTCGACACAGGGCTCCGGCCCCTGCACCGACCCGATCACCAGGGCCAGCTCCTGTTCGCTGCCCGCCAGGGAGAAAGCACAGCTGTAGAGTCGCTCCCCCCGCGCGTTGACGATGGAGAGCGCCAGCTCCGCCTCCCTGCGGAAGGTGCCGTCGTGACGCAGCACGATGCGCCAGCCGCCATCGGGATAATGGCCCAGCACTATCCCCTCCCCCAGATAGAGCGGGTCGATGAGCTCGGGGTACAGGCCCAGCAGCAGGCGGTAGTGATCCTCCACCATCTTGACCCGCTGGTTCACCGTCGAGCAGGCGAAGCGATAGGGGCGCATCGGCTTGTCGAGCAGCTCGGGGTGGCGGGCGGGAAGCGCCCGCAGGGGGGCGCTCTGGAACAGCTCGAATACCCGGTTCAACTGCGCACGGTAGAGCAGACTGCGCAGCAAAAACTTGCCGCGATTGAAGGTCTTGCGGGCGCTGTCTTCGGGATAGAGGAAGCGGGCCATATCGTGGGCACAATAGTGCCCCTGCCGGGATAACTGCTCCCAGTCTATTGATTTAGCTGTCATTTTATTACCTCGCAGCCTGAACTGGCGAGATAGTAGTCATGGGCTGACGCCGCTTCAACAGACTGGAAATACTCTCTTACAACTTGGCCGGTTCCGGCTCAAAAATCCCACTTTCAGCGTTGGCAGTGGGAGCAGAACACCGTGGTTCGCTGGCCCATCTTCACCTCGGTGAGCAGGGTGTGGCAGTGGAAACAGGGCTGGCCGCCACGGCCGTAAACCTGCAGCTGCTGGACGAAATAGCCCGGCTTGCCGTCGGCGCTGGTGAAATCCTTGAGGGTGGTGCCCCCCTGGCGAATGGCTTCGGCCAACACCCGCTTGATCTCGCTCACCAGGGTGCCCAGCCGCTCGGCGCTGATGTTGCCTGCCGCCCGCCTGGGATGAATGCCGGCGGCATAGAGCGCCTCGTTGGCGTAGATGTTGCCCACCCCGACCACCACGTGGTTGTCCATCAGGAACTGCTTGATGGCGGTGCTGCGCCCCTTCGCCCGCTCCCGCAGATAATCGGCATGGAAGGCATCGGTGAGGGGTTCCGGCCCCAGCTTGGCGAGCAGGGCATGGGCCTCGGCCGGTTCGCGGGTCCACAGCAGGGCGCCAAAACGGCGCGGATCGTTGAGCCGCAGCAGCTTGCCGTTGGCCAGCTCGATATCCACATGATCGTGCTTCTCGGCCGGGGTGCCGATGTCCAGCACCCGCAGGCTGCCGGACATCCCGAGATGCAGGATGGCGGTGCCGAAGTCGGTCTCCAGCAACAGGTATTTGGCGCGGCGGCTGACGCGGTGGATGACGAGATCCACCAGCTCCTGGATCTCGCCGGGCACGGGCCAGCGCAGGCGGCCGTCCCGCACCACCACGCGGGTCACCTTGATGCCGGTAAGCCAGGGGGAGATGCCCTGGCGGCTGACTTCGACTTCCGGTAATTCAGGCATGGGCGATCTCTCGTTCAGGGAATGGGACGCATCAGGTCACGGTATTGCGCCTGACTCAGGCTGAGCCAGGTCGAGGAGGGCAGCAGGGCGGCAAACTTGCCGTCGTCCTGATAGAGCCCGACTTCCACCGGATCGCTCTGTCCGGCGATCCAGATCTTGAGGGTCACCGGGGTGCCGCGCACGGGCTCGCCGGGGGGCAGCAGCCAGCCTTGCCACATCTCGATGCGGGCCGCCAGCTGGGCGCTGCCGAGCCCCAGATCCGGCACGCTGCGCCAGCCCTGGCCGATACGCTCTATCTGCCAGCTCGGCCCCTGCCAGGTCAACACCACGGCACTCTCCGGCAACAGCGGACGCGCGCGTTTGGCACTGTTCTCCTGCTGGGCCTGCTCCAGCCGGTGCAACAGGGTAATGACGATCAACACGACCACGATGATCACGTTGTTCCAGCCTTTGCGGCTCAGTTTGAACATGGCTAGCCTCCCTTCGAATCGGCAGTGTACTGAATTCCAGCCATAAAAAAACCCGGCACGAGGCCGGGTTTTTGCAGCGAAACCAAGTAATTACTTGATTTTGCCTTCTTTGTAGATCACATGCTGACGAATCACGGGATCAAATTTCTTGATCTCCATTTTTTCGGGCATGGTGCGCTTGTTCTTGGTAGTGGTATAGAAGTGACCAGTACCGGCGCTGGAGTTCAGGCGAATCTTATCGCGAATACCTTTAGCCATGATCTAATTCCTTATACCTTAACGCCGCTGGCACGCAGTTCAGCCAGAACCACTTCAACGCCGCGCTTGTCGATGATACGCATGCCTTTTGCGGATACGCGCAGGCTCACGAAGCGTTTTTCACTCTCAACCCAGAAACGGTGAGTGTGCAGGTTCGGCAGGAAACGACGCTTGGTAGCGTTGTTAGCGTGCGAACGGTTGTTACCAACTGCCGGGCGCTTGCCGGTTACTTGGCATACTCTAGACATGTCAGTCTCTCCAAATCTTACTTCATTGCTCGAGCAAATATCTGCCCCGCTGGCCTTCGATTGCGGGGCAAACAGAAGGCGGCATTTTATACAGCATCCGTGATCAAAGATCAACTAATACAGTGCCAGAGCCCAGTCACAACCAACCACGCTCTGCGAAAGAAACCGTGATGCCATCACCGATCACCAGGTGATCAAGCACTCTGATATCGACCAGGGCCAGGGCGGCCAGGATCCGATCCGTGATCTGGCGGTCCGCCCGACTGGGCTCGGCCACGCCGGACGGGTGATTATGCGCCAGAATCACGGCGGCTGCATTATGTTTGAGCGCGATCTGCACGATTTCTCTGGGCCAGACGCTCGCCGAGTCGAGGGTGCCGTAAAAAAGTTCGACAAACCGGATGACCCTGTGCTGGTTGTCGAGCAGCAGCAGGGCGAACACCTCCCGCCCCCGATCCCGCAACTGGGCTTGCAGAAAGTCACGGGTAAGCCCGGGCGAGGTGAGCGCCTCTCCCCGTTGCAACTGTTCGGCCAGATGGCGCCGCCCCATCTCCAGTACCGCCTGCAACTGGGCATACTTGGCAGGTCCCAACCCGTGAGCACCACAAAAATCCTGCTGCTCGGCTCCCAGCAGTGCCCGCAGGGAACCAAACTGTTGCAACAACTGGCGGGAGAGATCCACCGCACTCAACCCGCTGACCCCGGTGCGCAGGAAGATGGCCAGCAGTTCGGCATCGGAGAGCGTCGCCGCCCCTCGGCGCAGCAGCTTTTCCCTCGGGCGCTCCTCTTCCGGCCACTCCTTGATGCTCATTTGTCTCTCCCTCATGGCTATTGAGAGAAAACATAGCAAAGAATCCCGCGAGCCCGACCACAACTCCCCCATGTCAGCCTCTGTCGCCACCCATTGCCTGTGCTATCTTAGCCGACCAGTCAGAGTGAGCCGGAAGAGAAGCAGCAGATGAGATTGGCCGATAAACGCATCCTGTTGGGTGTCAGTGGCGGGATCGCCGCCTACAAGAGTGCCGAACTGGTACGTCGCCTGAAAGATCAGGGGGCCGAGGTGCGAGTGGTGATGACCCGCTCCGCCAAGGAGTTCATCACCCCGCTGACCCTGCAAGCCGTCTCAGGCCACCCGGTGGCCGACAGTCTGCTGGACCCGGCTGCCGAGGCGGGCATGGGCCACATCGAGCTGGCCAAGTGGGCCGATCTGGTGCTGATCGCCCCCGCCAGCGCCAATCTGATGGCCCGCATGGCCGCCGGCATGGCGGACGAGCTGCTCACCACTCTCTGCCTGGCCACCCCGGCGACTGTCGCCCTGGCGCCAGCCATGAACCAGCAGATGTATCGCAACGCCGCTACCCAGGCCAACCTCCAGACCCTCTCCGAGCGCGGCATTCAGCTGTGGGGGCCGGATTCCGGCAGCCAGGCCTGCGGCGATGTGGGCCCGGGCCGGATGCTGGATCCCCTGGAACTGGTGGAACGCTGCTGCCAGCAGCTCGCCGCCGAGCCACTCCTGGCAGGCGTCAGGCTGCTGCTCACTGCCGGGCCGACCCGCGAGGCGCTGGATCCGGTGCGCTATGTCAGCAACCACAGCTCCGGCAAGATGGGCTACGCCATCGCCCGCGCCGCGCGCGAAGCGGGCGCGGAGGTGACCCTGGTGAGCGGCCCGGTGGCACTGGCCACCCCGGCCGGCCTTACCCGCATCGATGTGGAGAGCGCCCTGCAGATGCACGAAGCGGTGATGAGCCGGGTCGGTGAGTGCGACCTCTTTATCGGCTGCGCTGCCGTCGCCGACTACCGTCCCGCCCAGGTGGCCGAGCAAAAGATCAAGAAGACCGGCGACAACGACCAGATGCAGCTGACCCTGGTCAAAAACCCCGACATCATCGCCGATGTGGGGGCGTTGTCAGACAAACCCTTCACCGTCGGATTTGCCGCCGAAACCGTGGATGTGGAACAATACGCCCTCGACAAACTTCGACGTAAGCGGCTGGACATGATCGCAGCCAACGATGTGTCCCGTGCAGGCCAGGGTTTCAATGCCGATGACAACGCCCTGACCGTCTTCTGGCAAGGGGGTCAAGCCGCCCTGCCCCTGGCCGATAAGCTGACGCTGGCCCGTCATCTTGTCGCCCTGATTGCACGCCATTATCGACCCTGAGTCCATTGAACATGCCGGGAGCCCCAGGCTCCTGCAGTACCACCCGATCGCCAGGCGATCCAATTGAAAAAGATTCATGACGACACAAATTGAACTGAAAATCCTGGATGCCCGCATCGGCACCGACTTCCCGCTGCCCGCTTACGCCACACCGGGCTCCGCTGGCATGGACTTGCGCGCCCTGCTGGATGCCCCGCTGACCCTGGCCCCAGGCGACACCACGCTGGTGCCGACCGGGCTGGCCATTCACATCCAGGATCCGGGTCTGTGCGCCACCATCCTGCCCCGCTCCGGCCTCGGCCATAAGCACGGCATCGTGCTGGGCAACCTGGTCGGCCTCATCGACTCCGACTACCAGGGTCAGTTGATGGTCTCGGTCTGGAACCGTGGCAACGACAGCTTCACCATGCAGCCTGGCGAGCGCATCGCCCAGCTGGTGATCCTGCCGGTGGTACAGGCCAGCTTCCAGTTGGTCGACGAATTCAATCAGAGTGAACGGGGTGAAGGCGGGTTTGGTTCTTCTGGTCGCCAATAACAAGACCACACGGCCCCCTGGGGCACGTGCCAAATAATAGAATCAAGCCATTGTTTTTTTAGGGGAATCCATGGCAAGCAGTAACCAGAAACAGAGTCGGCGCGATCAGATCCTGCAGGCACTCGCCCACATGCTGGAAACCAGCCCGGGCCAGCGCATCACCACGGCACGCCTCGCGGCCGAGGTGGGCGTGTCCGAGGCGGCTCTCTACCGGCATTTTCCCAGCAAGGCGAGGATGTTCGAGGGGCTGATCGACTTTATCGAGGATTCCCTGCTGTCACGGGTCAACCTGATCATGGCCGAAGAGAAGGACACCATGGCCCGCTGCCATCACATACTGCAGCTGCTGCTGGTGTTTGCCGAGCGCAACCCCGGCATCACCCGCATTCTCAATGGCGATGCCCTGCTGGGCGAACACGATCGGCTGCGGGATCGCATCAGCATTCTGTTCGACAAGCTGGAGACCCAGATCAAGCAGGTACTGCGCGAGAAACGGCTGCGGGAAGGCCAGGGCTTCCAGCTCGACGAGACCATGCTGGCCAACCTGCTGCTGGCCTATACCGAGGGCCGCATCAGCCAGTTCGTCCGCTCGGAGTTCAAAATCAAGCCCACTGCAGGCTTTGAAGATCAGTGGCAGTTTATCCGCAGCCAGCTGCTGCAAAGCTGAGCCAGCAGACCGTATCAACCAATGCACGTCCGCTCGGAGTTCAAAATCAAGCCCACTGCAGGCTTTGAAGATCAGTGGCAGTTTATCCGCAGCCAGTTGCTGCAAAGCTGAGCCAGCAGACCGCATCAACCAATGCACGTCCCGCTCCGAGTTCACAATCAAGCCCACTGCAGGCTTTGAAGATCAGTGGCAGTTTATCCGCAGCCAGCTGCTGCAAAGCTGAGCCAGCAGACC
>NZ_JAPDBP010000027.1:0-9495 GCF_027705305.1 Aeromonas sp. QDB17 | reverse complement strand
AAATCAAGCCCACTGCAGGCTTTGAAGATCAGTGGCAGTTTATCCGCAGCCAGCTGCTGCAAAGCTGAGCCAGCAGACCGCATCAACCAATGCACGTCTGCTCCGAGCTCATAATCAAGCCCACCGCCGGGTTTGAAGATCAGTGGCAGTTTATCCGCAGCCAGTTGCTGCAAAGCTGAGCCAGCAGACCGCATCAGCCAATGCACGTCCCGCTCCGAGTTCACAATCAAGCCCACTGCCGGCTTTGAGGATCAGTGGCAGTTTATCCGCAGCCAGCTGCTGCAAAGCTGAGTGCGTACATGCCCAGCGTCCCTGCGCCAGCAGGGTTGTGACGAAGCGGGAGGCCTTGGCCTCCCTTGCTTTTTGTGGCACAAAAGAAGAGACAAGCACCAGATGCGACCCAGCTTGTCGCGCTCAAGTGTTACATTCATCTGCCATAAATCTTCACACCAACAGGACATCCTATGGAACCCGAGATCATTACCGAAGCACAGACCTGGCTGACCAACAACCAGGGGCTGATCATCGAGTATGCGGTCAACATCGCCGCCGCCCTGATCACCCTGCTGGTCGGTTACATTGCAGCCAACCTTCTCAGCGGTGGCGTGGTCAAGGTGATGCAGACCCGCAAGCTGGACACCACCGTCACCCACTTCGTCGGCAGCATCCTCAAATACACCATCCTGGTGTTCGTGGTGATCGCCGCCCTGGGCCGGGTCGGGGTGCAGACCGCCTCCTTCGTCGCCATTATCGGTGCCGCCGGTCTGGCCATCGGTCTGGCGCTGCAGGGCTCTCTCTCCAACTTTGCCGCCGGTTTCCTGCTCATCATCTTCCGCCCCATCAAGGCAGGGGAATTTATCGAGGTGGCAGGTACCAATGGCGTTGTGCAATCGGTCCAGCTCTTCACCACCACCCTCACCTCCGGTGACAACAAGATGGTGGTAGTGCCGAACTCCGCCATCCTCAACGGCACCATCGTCAACTACTCGCGCATGGATACCCGCCGCGTCGACATGACCTTCGGCATCGGCTACGGCTCCGACCTGCACAAGGCCAAACAGATCCTGGAGCGGCTGGTGAGCGAAGAGCCCCGCATCCTGAAGGAGCCGGCAGCCACCATTGCCGTTGCCGCGCTGGCCGACTCCTCAGTCAACATCGTGGTGCGTCCCTGGGTCAAGACCGGTGATTACTGGGGTGTCTGGTTCGACTTCCACGAGAAGGTGAAGCTCACCTTCGACGCCGAGGGCATCGAGATCCCCTTCCCCCAGCGTGTGGTCCACATGCAAAAGACGGCGGATTGATCCTCGGTGTGCGTTCTCCAGTGCCAGCCTTCGGGCTGGCACTGTCGTTTCTGCCTTGCTGTGACATGAAAAAAACCGGCCACAGGCCGGTCTTGCGCACCAGATAGCACTGCGTTCTCACCCCAGCCGACGTGCGACCCGGTTGAGCAGGGGCTGCATCAGCACATAGCCCCCCAGCACGGCTCCGATCACCGCCAACACGCGGATCTCCAGCGTCGGCGCCGCATTGGCCAGCGTCAGGGTCAGCAAACCGATGAGGCCGGTGGCGATCAGGCTCAGGGCAAACAGGGATAACAGGGCTTTCATCTCGATCTCCTCATTCCACACCATTGATTCCATACCTTGGCCATCCCTGGGAGATCTCGTCCATTCGGCTCATATGGTAGCCAGCGTCTGTTGTCCACCATTTGCGCCTGCTCAAAAAACCGTCCGATGAGCGTCTGTTGAATACCCTTTGATCTGTCACGCCAGCTTTCCAGAGCCACGGCCGCGCTCCCCTTGAAATGAAAGCCTTTTCAACCCGAACAAGCATGCGCAAACGCAAGATCCCGGGGTACTGGGTGACTCATAATCGCACTGTTTTGGTTGTACACTCCCTCGTTGCAGACAATTGGTAATGCTCTGTTACACGGGGCGCACGGAGTGCCCGGTATAATGCTCGCATAATAAGGTTTGGCGGGAGCCTTGCCTGCAAGGTTCAAACACAACTTGGAAGACTGATAATCCTATGAAAAATATCAATCCAACCCGGACCCAGGCCTGGCAGGCACTGGAAGCCCATTTTGCAGCCAACAAGGAGATGCGTCTCAAGGATCTGTTCGCACAGGATCCCAAGCGTTTTGACAAGTTCTCCCTCACCTTCGGTGGCGACATCCTGGTCGACTACTCCAAGAACCTGATCACCGAAGAGACCCTCAAGCTGCTGGTGAACCTGGCTGGCGAGACCGATCTGCGCAGCGCCATCGACGCCATGTTCAACGGCGACAAGATCAACATGACCGAAGGACGCGCCGTACTGCACACCGCCCTGCGCAACCGCTCCGACCGTCCCATCGAGGTTGACGGCAAGGACGTGATGCCGGAAGTGAACGCCGTACTGGCCAAGATGAAGGGCTTCTGCGAGAAGGTCATCAGTGGCGAGTGGAAGGGCTATACCGGCAAGGCCATCCAGCACGTGGTCAACATCGGCATTGGTGGCTCCGATCTGGGCCCCGTCATGATCACCGAGGCCCTGCGCCCCTACAAGAATCACCTGGAGATGCACTTCGTCTCCAACGTCGACGGCACTCACATCGCCGAGACGCTCAAGAAGATCGATCCGGAAACCACCCTGTTCCTGGTGGCCTCAAAGACCTTCACCACCCAGGAGACCATGACCAACGCCCTGACCGCCCGCGACTGGTTCCTCGGTCACGCCGGTGACAAGGCTCACGTGGCCAAGCACTTCGCCGCCCTGTCTACCAACGGCAAGGCCGTGGCCGAGTTCGGCATCGACACCGACAACATGTTCGAGTTCTGGGACTGGGTCGGCGGCCGTTACTCCTCCTGGTCCGCCATCGGCATGCCCATCGCCCTCTCCCTCGGCTTCGAGCACTTCGAGGCCCTGCTGCAAGGCGCCTTCGAGATGGACATGCACTTCGCCACTGCCGCCTATGAGCAGAACGTGCCCGTGCTGCTGGCCCTGATCGGCCTGTGGTACAACAACTTCCATGGTGCCGAGTCCGAAGCCATCCTGCCGTACGATCAGTACATGCATCGCTTCCCTGCCTACTTCCAGCAAGGCAACATGGAGTCCAACGGCAAGTACGTGGATCGCGACGGCAATCCGGT
The DNA here is from genome assembly GCF_027705305.1 of Aeromonas sp. QDB17. Taxonomy (NCBI): domain Bacteria; kingdom Pseudomonadati; phylum Pseudomonadota; class Gammaproteobacteria; order Aeromonadales; family Aeromonadaceae; genus Aeromonas; species Aeromonas sp. QDB17. The sequence continues at coordinate 6,364 of NZ_JAPDBP010000027.1, read as the reverse complement.
TGACTACCAGACCGGTCCCATCATCTGGGGTGAGCCGGGTACCAACGGCCAGCACGCCTTCTACCAGCTGATCCATCAGGGCACCAAGCTGATCCCCTGCGACTTCCTGGCGCCGGCCATCAGCCATAACCCCATCGGTGACCACCATCCGAAGCTCCTGGCCAACTTCTTCGCCCAGACCGAGGCCCTGGCCTTCGGCAAGAGCAAGGAAGCGGTGGAGGCCGAGTTCCTGGCCGCCGGCAAGACGCTGGAGCAGGTCAAGGATCTGGTGCCGTTCAAGGTGTTCGAAGGCAACCGCCCGACCAACTCCATCCTGTTCAAGCAGCTGACCCCAAAAACCCTCGGCTCCCTGATCGCCATGTACGAGCACAAGATCTTCGTACAGGGCGCAATCTGGAACATCTTCTCCTTCGACCAGTGGGGTGTGGAGCTGGGCAAACAGCTGGCCAACAAGATCCTGCCGGAGCTGGGCACCGATGAGGCCGTCACCAGCCACGACGGCTCCACCAACGGCCTGATCAACACCTGGAAAGCCTGGAAGGCCTGATTGCTCCCGCCCTCCAGAATGCAAAAGCCCCGCTCGATGAGCGGGGCTTTTTTATTGCTATCAATCGGTCTGTTTGCATCATCCGGACGACAGGCCAGGTGTCTAAGCCAGCCAGTAACGGGGATCGTCATCCCCGCCCCTTCCGATGCCGCTCAGCGAAGGCTTAACCGCCGACGGCAATACGCTTCATGTCCTTCATGTAACCACGCAGGGTCTGGCCGATCTTCTCGATCGGGTGGTTGCGGGTCGCTTCGTTGGCAGCCAGCAGGGCCAGGTTGTCCACCGCCTTGCTCTCGGCACGGGCACTGCCCAGGTCCCCTGCTTGCAGGGTCGGCATGAAGTGCTCACGCAGCAGCGGCACGGCGGCGTTGGCGAACAGGTAGTTGCCGTACTCCGCGGTATCGGAGATGACCACGTTCATCTCGTACAGACGCTTGCGGGCGACGGTGTTGGCGATCAGCGGCAGCTCGTGCAAAGACTCGTAGTAGGCGGACTCTTCATAGATGCCGGAGGCCACCATGGTTTCGAACGCCAGCTCGACACCCGCCTTGACCATGGCCACCATGACCACGCCATTGTCGAAGTACTCCTGCTCGGCGATCTTGCCGGCATAGGCAGGGGCATTCTCGAAGGCGGACTTGCCGGTCTCTTCGCGCCAGCCGAACAGCTTGGCATCGTCTTCGGCCCAGTCAGCCATCATGCCGCGGGAGAACTCACCGGCGATGATGTCATCCATGTGCTTCTCGAACAGCGGACGCATCAGGGTGCGCAGTTGCTCGGAGAGCTCGAAGGCACGCAGCTTGGCCGGGTTGGAGAGACGGTCCATCATCAGGCTGATGCCACCCTGCTTCAGGGCCTCGGTGATGGTCTCCCAGCCGAACTGGATCAGCTTGCCGGCATAGGCCGGGTCGGTGCCCTCGGCAACCAGCTTGTCGTAGCAGAGCAGGGAACCGGCCTGCAGCATGCCGCACAGAATGGTCTGCTCGCCCATCAGGTCGGATTTCACTTCCGCGACGAAGGAAGATTCCAGCACGCCGGCACGGTCGCCACCGGTAGCAGAGGCCCACGCCTTGGCGATGGCCATGCCCTCACCCTGGGGATCGTTCTCCGGGTGGACGGCGATCAGGGTCGGTACGCCGAAACCACGCTTGTACTCTTCACGCACTTCGGTGCCCGGGCATTTGGGTGCAACCATCACGACGGTGATGTCGGAACGGATCTGCTGACCCTCTTCCACCACGTTGAAGCCGTGGGAGTAGCCCAGAGCGGCGCCCTGCTTCATCAGCGGCATCACGGTTTTGACGACGTCGGAGTGCTGCTTGTCCGGAGTCAGGTTCAGCACCAGATCGGCGGTCGGGATCAGATCTTCATAGGTGCCGACCACGAAGCCGTTGTCGGTGGCCTTCTGCCAGGAGGCGCGCTTCTCGGTGATGGCGGCCTTGCGCAGGGCGTAGGAGATGTCCAGCCCGGAGTCGCGCATGTTCAGACCCTGGTTCAGGCCCTGGGCGCCACAGCCCACAATCACCACCTTCTTGCCCTTCAGCACGTTGCAGCCGTCCGCGAACTCTTCGCGCTGCATGAAACGACACTTGCCCAGCTGGGCCAACTGCTGACGCAGGTTCAAGGTGTTGAAATAGTTAGCCATGGTGATTGCTCCGTTCGATTGATTCCATGCCGGATAGCGGCGTTGTCGAAACCACTATAGCGCGGGACACTTATTGCCTGAACTGATATATTCGAAACAGTACGTTGCAGGAATTGAAATGTGATTTCCCGCAATCTCCCGCCGCCGAGCCATCGTGCTACAGGGCGCCTGACAACGCCGCAGGAATAAAAAGATGGACCTTCGCAATCTCGAACTGTTTCTCCACCTCGCCGACTCCCTCCACTTCGGCAAAAGCGCCGATGCCATGGCGGTCAGCCCCTCCACCCTGAGCCGCGCCATCCAGCGACTGGAACAGGAGACCGGCTGCGTGCTGTTCGAGCGGGACAACCGCTCGGTGCGGCTCACCCCTGCTGGTGACAAGCTGCGGGAGTTTGGCGGTGCCTTGCTGCAGGAGTGGCGCCAACTCAAACAGGAGCTCAAGCGCAGCGACGAGCCGCTGCAAGGGCGGTTGCGGGTGTTCTGTTCGGTCACCGCCAGCTACTTTCTGCTACCCGAGGTACTGGAACGCTTTCGTCGCCGTTATCCCCAGCTGGAGATCAAGCTGGAGACCGGCGACCCGGCACTGGCAGTGGACAAGATCCTGGCTGACGAAGCCGATCTCGCCATCGCAGCGAGGCCGGATGCGCTCTCGTCCAAGCTGGAATTCGCCAGCCTGCAACAAGTCCCTCTGGTGTTCATCGCCCCCCGCAATGCCCCCCAGCAGGGTCAGTGGTTCCCCCAGGGCGAACCTGACTGGGAGCGCCTGCCGCTGATCCTCTCCGAACAGGGGCTGGCCCGAAAGCGCTGTGATCAATGGTTTCGCAACAAGGGGATAGCTCCCAACATCTATGCAGAAGTGGCGGGCAACGAGGGCATCGTCGCCATGGTGGCCCTCGGCTTCGGTGTGGGTGTCGTGCCTGCCGCCGTCATCGATCACAGCCCCATGGGGGACAAGGTGCGTGTGGTCGAGCCCAAACCGGCGCTCAAGGCGTTCGACGTCGGTATCGCCGTGCTCAAGAAGCGGCTGGAAGAGCCGCTGATCCGCGCCTTCTGGGACACCGCACGCGGCCAGGGAGGCCTTCGCTGATCCAGCAGGCGTCGGAGCCACAGTGAGTGTCAAATGTATCAGTATGAAAGTGGGGGAGAAGAGGGGACACTGGCCGGCACCATCCAGCCACCATCAAGGAATAGAGCGTGAGCCAGCATCTTGTCGAAATCCGCAGTGCCATCCTGTTCGCAGAATATCTGCAAAGCCTCGGGGTCCAGCGCCATGAACTCGATCGGGAGCAGGAGATCTATCTCCAGGACAAGCACCTCGCCACGGTGCAATGCATTCAGGGGGAGCTGCGCTTTTATCTGCGCGCCAGCGCACTGGCCAGATCGTGATCCGCAATCGGTCACAGAACCCGCACGCAAAGCGTATTAGACTGGCACCATCCGTCCCCCTCGACCCGGGGGCCACCACGAGGAGTGCCCATGAAACAAAGCGGCCTGGATCGGCTCTTCAAACCTCACTCGATCGCCGTCATCGGCGCCTCCAGTGATCCGCAGAAAGCAGGCCATGTGGTCATTCGGCACCTGCTGGCGGGTCAGTTCCAGGGCCCTATACTACCCGTAGCCCCCCGCAGCCAGGCCATCGCTGGCGTGCTCGCCTATCCGGACATAGAGAGCCTTCCCCTCTCCCCCGATCTCGCCATCGTCTGTACCCGGCGCGAACGGGTACTGCCGCTCATCGAGGAGCTCGGCAAGAAAGGAACCGGAGCCGCCATCATACTGGCCGCCCAGTTCTCCACTGACGAGCGCCTGCGGCTCAAGCATCTGTGCCAGCAATACGGCATCCGGCTGCTCGGCCCCAACAGCATGGGCATGCTGCTCCCCGGGCAGGGTATCAACGCCAGCTTTTCCCCCATTGCAGCGACTCCGGGACAGGTGGCGTTTCTCTCCCAGTCGGCAGCGGTCAGCACCACCATCCTGGATTGGGCCAAGCAGCGCGAAATCGGCTTCTCGGCCTTCATCTCCCTGGGCGATCATTGTGACATCGACTTTGGCCAACTGCTGGATCAGCTCTCCCGGGACGGGACGACCCGCGCCATCCTGATCTACATGGACAAGCTGCACGATGCCAGGCACTTTCTCTCCGCCGCCCGTGCCGCCTCGCGCAACAAACCCATCCTGATCCTCAAGAGCGGTCGGCACGACCCGGCCAACGGTCTCGACAATGTCTATGATGCCGCCATCCGCCGGGCTGGCATGCTGCGCGTCCGGGATACCCACGAACTGTTTGCCACTGTCGAGACCCTGAGCCACTCCCTGACCCTCAAGGGGGAGCGGCTCGCCATCCTCTCCAATGGGCGCGGCCTCGCCAACATGGCCGCAGACGTACTGCTGTCTCGGGGAGGCAAGCTGGCGATGCCGCCCCTCGACATCGGCAGCGATGCCGATATCGAGACCTACAAGAGTGCACTCGAGACGCTGCTGCAAGGGGACGGTGCCGATGCCATCCTGCTGATCCATGCACCGTCCCTCACCGCCCGAGGTGTCACCCTCGCCAGCAGCCTGATCGACTTCATCAAGCAGCATCCCAGGGCCAGACGATTCAACATCCTGACCAACTGGGCAGGCGAATACTCCGCCCAGGAGGGGAGACGCCTGTTCAACGAGGCGGGCATACCGACCTATCGCACCCCGGAAAGCGCCGTCACGGCCTTCATGCACATGGTGGAATATCGCCGCAACCAGAAACAGTTGATGGAAACACCGGCCTCCCTGCAGGGCGACAGGCTCGATGTCGAGCGCTGCCAGCAGCTCCTTGGGCAAGCGCTGGACCGCCAGCAGCGGGTGCTGGACACCCACCTGGCCCATCCCATCTTGCAGGCAGCCGGGCTATCCACCCTCGCGACCTGGATCGTCTCCGATGCCATCGAAGCCGCACTGACTGCAGAACAGATTGGCTACCCCGTAGCGGTGAAGCTGCGATCTCCCGACATCGCCCACAAATCCGATGTACACGGTGTCATGCTGAACCTGCGCACCTCGGCGGAAGTCGCCCAGGCGGCAGATGCCATTCTGGACAGGGTACGTCAGCACGATCCTGGCGCCCGCATAGAAGGGCTGCTGGTACAACGCATGGCACGCCGCAGCGGGGGTCTGGAGCTACGGATCCGCTTGCAGCAAGATCCGGTCTTCGGCCCCGTCATCCTGCTCGGGGAATCCGGCGCCGAGCCCCGCGAGATGGTCGCGGCCCTTCCTCCCCTCAACCAGGCACTGGCTCGCTACCAGATCATTGGTGCCCTCAAGGATGGCAAGATCCGCGAGCAGGCCAGTCCGGTACGGCTCAATATCGACGCCCTCGGCCAGGTGCTGTGCCAGCTCTCCGAGCTGCTGCTGGCCTTCCCCGAGATACAAGAACTGGATCTGCACCCGCTGCAGGCCTGTGGCGAAGAGATGGTGATCCTGGATGCCCGGCTCGTCCTGGCAGAGCGAGGACAGCAAGTGCTGCCACCGGCCATTCGCCCCTATCCCACCGAGCTGGAAGAGGGTGCCTGGCTGAAAGATCAGAGTCATGTGCTGCTGCGCCCCATTCGCCCCGAAGACGAGCCGGCCCACAAGCAGTTCGTGCGGCAGGTGTCTGATGAAGACAGGTACAAACGTTTCTTCGCCGACGTGGGGGAGCTGGGGCATGAGGAGCTGGCCCGCATGACCCAGATCGATTATGACCGGGAAATGGCCTTCGTCGCCGTGGGTCAGGACGGCCCTTTTAGCCAGCAGATCCTGGGAGTGGTGCGAGCCATTGCCAGCCCGGATCAATCGGATGCGGAGTTTGCCATCCTGGTCCGCTCAGACTTGAAAGGGCTCGGACTCGGCAAGTTGATGATGGAAAAGATCGTGCGCTACGCCAGAGAGCGTGGCATAGGCCAGCTCTCTGGCATGACCATGCCCAGCAATCGCGGCATGATCAATCTGGCCAAACGGCTCGGTTTCAAGATCGATATTCAGCTGGAAGATGGGATAGTCAATATGGAGCTGCCCTGTGCTGATCAGGTTGTATAACGATACAATTGTGGTGGTAAATCAACCAGATATGGATGGATAACGTGAATTTCAGGCAATAAAAAACCCCGCTCGAGTGAGCGGGGTTTCTTGTATTGGGTGCCTGGCAGTGTCCTACTCTC
>NZ_JAPDBP010000026.1:0-57960 GCF_027705305.1 Aeromonas sp. QDB17 | reverse complement strand
AGGCGCTAAAGATGAAAACACCGGCGCAGGCCTATGCCGAAGCCGCTTAGTTGTGCAGGAACGGCTGGGTCATTACAAAGATACATTATTTGTCATTAAAAGCTTTAACGTGATTGAACCAACCCTAAAAACAATCTAACGCTAGGATAAGATATAATAGCTCCGAACACAGCGATACCAACCCCCAGCTCCCGACAATAACCAATCGACAGCATATAGTTTGAAAACATCCACAGGAGACCACTCGCTCTCCCACTAAATGTCATTGTTTCACATGAATCAGCCAAAACAATATTGGTACCGATAAGCACAAAACCGGCGCCGGCAGAAAAGACCAGCAACGCATGACCAATGACAAAGAGATGGGCCCGCTTATCGCCATCAGAAAAATAAATGCCAAACCAGAATAAAACCAGAGATAACGGGAACAGGTTAAATGCAATCCAATCAATCACTCTGGTAGAGGATGAACTATCAAAAATGACTGCATTGCCGGTAACAACAAGCAACATGATAAACAGCAGAAAAAACCACCTCATTGTTTCACCCAAGCACCGAGAACGACGATATGATTGTTATATCCTCATCTGCTGAACTTGCGAAGCCAAATATCAAGCATCATAAAAAAGCCGCCCATCGGGCGGCATTTCTATCAGAGATAACAGGCTAACTTACCAGCCGGTTACTTCACGCAGGGCCTTGCCGATATCGGCGAGCGACCGCACGGTTTTCACGCCGGCATCTTCCAGGGCGGCAAATTTCTCGGCCGCCGTGCCTTTACCACCGGCGATGATGGCGCCCGCATGACCCATGCGCTTGCCAGCCGGAGCGGTGACACCCGCGATGTAGGAGACCACCGGCTTGGTGACGTGGGCCTTGATGTAGGCAGCCGCGTCTTCTTCGGCGTTGCCGCCGATCTCGCCGATCATCACGATAGCTTCGGTCTGCGGGTCATTCTGGAACATCTCGAGGATGTCGATGAAGTTGGAACCCGGGATGGGGTCACCACCGATACCGACGCAGGTGGACTGGCCGAAGCCCTCGTCCGTGGTCTGCTTGACCGCTTCGTAGGTCAAGGTGCCGGAGCGGGAGACGATGCCCACCTTGCCCGGCTTGTGGATGTGGCCCGGCATGATGCCGATCTTGCACTCACCCGGGGTGATGACACCCGGGCAGTTGGGGCCGATCATCCGCACGCCGGTTTCCTGCAGCTTCACCTTGACGTCCAGCATGTCCAGGGTCGGGATGCCTTCGGTGATGGTGACGATGAGCTTGATACCGGCATCGATGGCTTCCAGGATGGCGTCCTTGCAGAACGGGGCCGGTACATAGATGACGGAGGCGGTGGCGCCGGTGGCTTCCACGGCATCACGGACGGTGTTGAACACCGGCAGACCCAGGTGAGTGGTGCCGCCCTTGCCCGGGGAGACGCCGCCGACCATCTGGGTACCGTAGGCAATGGCCTGTTCGGAGTGGAAGGTACCCTGACCGCCGGTAAAGCCCTGGCAGATCACCTTGGTGTCTTTGTTGATCAGAACGCTCATTATTTGGCCTCCGCTGCTTTTACCACTTGCTGAGCTGCGTCAGTCAGACTCGTTGCGGCGATGATATTGAGGCCGCTGTCGGCCAGTTTACGGGCACCCAGTTCGGCGTTGTTGCCTTCCAGACGCACCACCACGGGCACTTTCACACCCACTTCCTTGACGGCGCCGATGATGCCTTCCGCGATCATGTCGCAGCGCACGATGCCACCGAAGATGTTGACCAGCACGGCTTGTACCTTGCTGTCGGAGAGGATGATCTTGAAGGCCTCGGTCACGCGCTCCTTGGTGGCGCCGCCGCCGACGTCCAGGAAGTTGGCCGGTGAGCCGCCGTGCAGGTTGACGATGTCCATGGTACCCATGGCCAGGCCCGCGCCGTTGACCATGCAGCCGATGTTGCCATCGAGCGCCACATAGTTCAGCTCCCACTGGGCGGCGTGCGCTTCGCGGGGGTCATCCTGGGACGGATCGTGCATCTCGCGCAGTTTGGGCTGACGGTACAGGGCGTTGGCGTCGATGTTGATCTTGCCGTCGAGGCAGTGCAGGTTGCCCTTGTCGGTGATGACCAGGGGGTTGATCTCCAGCAGGGCGAAATCGCAGTCCAGGAACATCTGGCCCAAGCCCATGAAGATCTTGGTGAACTGCTTGATCTGATCGCCGACCAGACCCAGCTTGAAGGCCAGCTCGCGGGCCTGATAAGGCTGCGGGCCTACCAGGGGATCGATGGCAGCCTTGTGAATGAGTTCCGGGGTTTCGTGGGCGACTTTCTCAATCTCCACACCACCTTCGGTGGAAGCCATGAAGACCACGCGGCGAGAGCCACGGTCGACCACAGCGCCCAGGTACAGTTCCTTGGCGATGTCGGTGCAGGACTCCACCAGGATCTTGGTAACCGGCTGACCATTGGCGTCAGTCTGATAGGTCACCAGGTTCTTGCCGAGCCAGTTCTGGGCAAAGGCGCGGATCTCGTCCTTGCTCTTGGCCAGCTTGACACCGCCCGCTTTACCGCGGCCACCGGCGTGGACCTGGCATTTGACGACCCAGGTGTTGCCGCCAATCTTGTCGGCCGCTTCGGCCGCTTCCTGCGGGGTAGCACAGGCATAACCTTCGGAGACCGGCAGGCCATACTCGGCAAACAGCTGTTTTGCCTGATATTCATGCAGATTCATAGATGCTCTATCCGTGTTGTAGGTATTTCCGTCCGGGGCTCGTGTTTCTCAATCCCCTGTGAATGGGGGCCTGGGCGGCCCCTCGTTATCTTTCAGTCACGCTTGCTCAGACATCCAGCAGCAGACGGGTCGGGTCTTCCAGGAGCTCCTTGATGGAGACCAGGAAGCCCACCGACTCGCGGCCGTCGATGATGCGGTGATCGTAGGAGAGCGCCAGGTACATCATCGGCAGGATCTCGACCTTGCCGTCGACGGCCATGGGGCGGTCCTGGATCTTGTGCATGCCCAGAATGGCGCTCTGGGGCGGGTTGATGATGGGGGTGGACATCAGGGAGCCGAACACGCCACCGTTGGTGATGGTGAAGTTGCCGCCAGTCAGCTCATCCACGGTCAGCTTGCCGTCACGGCCCTTGCCGGCCAGGTCTTTGATGGCCTTCTCGATGTCCGCCAGGCTCATGTTGTCGCAGTCGCGCAGCACCGGGGTCACCAGACCACGGGGGGTGGAGACGGCGATGCTGACGTCGAAGTAGTTGTGGTAGACGATGTCGTCACCGTCCAGCGCTGCGTTCACTTCCGGGTAGCGCTTGAGGGATTCGACCACGGCCTTCACATAGAAGGACATGAAGCCGAGCTTGATGCCGTGCTTCTTCTCGAAGATCTCGCCGTACTGCTTGCGCAGCTTCATGATGGGCGCCATGTTGATCTCGTTGAAAGTGGTCAGCATGGCGGTGGTGTTTTTCGCTTCCAGCAGACGCTCGGCGATGCGCTTGCGCAGACGGGTCATGGGCACACGCTTCTCGGTGCGACCAGCCAGCGGCGCAACCGGTGCGGCAGCCACGGGAGCGGCAGCAGTCGGCGCAGCCACCGGAGCCTTGCCCAGATTCTTGATGAAGGCTTCCACGTCTTCCTTGGTGACACGACCACCCTTGCCGGTGCCGGTCAGCTTGGCGACGTCGATGTCGTGCTCGGCCACCATGCGGCGCACGGACGGGCTCAGGCCATCGGCAGCGTCATCGGCCACGGCTTCCACCGGCTTCTCGCTGGTCGCTTCACCGGCAACGGGGGCCGGCTTGAGCATGGCGATCAGCTGGCGGGAGAGCACGGTCGCCCCTTCGCTCTGCAGGATGTCGCCCAGTACGCCGGCTTCCGGCGCGGGCACTTCCAGCACGACTTTATCGGTTTCGATGTCAACCAGCACTTCGTCACGGGCAACCAGATCACCCGGTTTCTTGTGCCAGGTCGCGATGGTGGCATCCGCCACTGATTCCGGCAGGTCCGGTACCTTGATCTCGATAGTCATGTAATCAGTTCCTTGTTACTTCTTGGCCAGCAGGCTTGTTCCAGGTCAGAGAGGGTCCCGACACGGGCCCTCTCATCCACAACTCGTTCATTCCAGGGTAAGGGCGTCTTCCACCAGGGCTTTTTGCTGCTTGGCGTGGACGGACATGTAACCGACGGCCGGTGAAGCCGACGCCGGGCGACCGGCATAACGCAGACGGGCATGGCTTGGCAGCACGCTGTCGTAGTGATGACGGGTGCTGTACCAGGCGCCCTGGTTCTGCGGCTCTTCCTGACACCAGACGAAGTCGGTGACATGGCTGTAATCGGCCAGGATGGCGCGCACTTCCTCTTCCGGGAAGGGGTAGAGCTGCTCGATCCGTACCAGGGCCACGTCCTGCTGCTCCGCCTTGCGACGGGCATCGAGCAGGTCGTAGTAGACCTTGCCGGAGCAGAAGACCACGCGCTTGACGCCTTTGGGATCCAGCGCATCGATCTCGCCGATGGCGTTCTGGAAGGTGCCCTCTGCCAGCTCTTCGAGCTTGCTCACCGCCAGCGGGTGGCGCAGCAGGGATTTGGGCGTCATCACGATGAGCGGACGGCGCATCGGGCGCACTACCTGACGACGCAGCATGTGGAACACCTGCGCCGGGGTGGAGGGCACGCACACCTGCATGTTGTGCTGGGCGCACATCTGCAGGTAACGCTCCAGACGGGCGGAAGAGTGCTCCGGGCCCTGGCCCTCGTAGCCGTGGGGCAGCAGCATGGTCAGGCCGCACATCCGGCCCCACTTCTGCTCGCCGGAGGAGAGGAACTGATCCACCACCACCTGGGCGCAGTTGGCGAAGTCACCGAACTGGGCTTCCCAGATGGTGAGACCGGCCGGTTCCGCGCTGGCGTAGCCATATTCAAACGCCAGTACCGCGTTCTCGGTCAGCACGGAGTCGTACACCTCGAACGGGCCTTGGCTCTCGTGCAGGTTGCACAGCGGGGTGTAGGTGCTGGCATCGGTCTGGCTGTGCAGCACGGCGTGGCGATGGAAGAAGGTACCGCGGCCGGAGTCTTCCCCGGTGAAGCGGATGCGGGAGCCCTTGTCCACCAGGGTGGCGTAGGCCAGAGTCTCGGCAAAGCCCCAGTCCACCAGCTTCTCACCGGCGGCCATCAGGCGACGGTCTTCGTAGATCTTCTCGACCTGGCGTTGCAGCACATGGGTGGCCGGGTACTGGCTGATGCGCTCACCCAGGGCCTTCAGATGATCCATGGGCACAGTGCTGTCATAGGCCATGGCCCAGTCGTGACCCAGATACGGCGTCCAGTCCACGGAGTGCAGCTCCATGGGGCGCCACTCCTTGCTCACCCGCTCGCCCCGATCCAGGGTATCGCGATAGTCGTTGACTAGCGTGGTGGCCAGCTCCGGCGCGATGGCTCCTTCGGCGATCAGCTGATCGGCGTAGATCTTGCGCGGGGTCGGGTGCTGCTTGATCTTCTGGTACATCAGGGGCTGAGTCGCGCTCGGCTCGTCGGCCTCGTTGTGACCGTGACGACGGTAGCAGACCAGCTCGATCACCACGTCGCGCTTGAAGGTGTTGCGGTAATCCAGGGCAATCTGGGTCACCAGCACCACGGCTTCCGGGTCATCCCCGTTGACGTGCAGCACAGGGGCCTGCACCGCCTTGGCGATGTCGGTGCAATATTCGGTGGAGCGCAGGTCACGGATATAGGAGGTGGTGAAGCCCACCTGGTTGTTGATGACGATGCGCACCGTCCCGCCCACGCCATAGGCACGGGTCTGGGACATGTTGAAGGTCTCGGCAACGACCCCCTGCCCCGCGATGGCGGAGTCACCGTGGATGGTGATGGGCAGGACGCTGGAACCGTCCTTGTCACCGCGACGGTCCATACGGGCACGCACGGAGCCGATGACCACGGGGTTGACGATCTCGAGGTGAGACGGGTTGAAGGCGAGCGCCAGGTGGACGTTGCCGCCCGGGGTCGCGAAGTCGGAGGAGAAGCCCATGTGGTACTTCACGTCCCCTGTGCCCCAAGATTCGCCGTGCTTGCCGGCAAACTCGTCGAACAGGTCCTGGGCGCGCTTGCCCAGCACGTTGATGAGCACGTTGAGGCGACCACGGTGGGCCATGCCGATGACGGCTTCCTTGCAACCCTGCTCACCGGCGCGGCGAATAAGCTCTTTGAGCATGGGCACCATGGCATCGCCCCCTTCCAGGGAGAAACGCTTGGCCCCCGGGAACTTGGCACCCAGGTATTTTTCCAGCCCTTCGGCGGCGGTCAGGCTCTCGAGGAAGCGGGTCTTCTCTTCGAGGGTATAGTTGCCCTTCCCTTCGATGGATTCCAGCCTGTCTTGCAGCCAGCGCTTCTCCTCGGTGGAGGTAAGGTGCATGTAGTCGGCGCCGATGCTGCCGCAATAGGTTTTCTTCAGCGAGGCATACAGATCGGAGAGCACCATGGTCTCGCGACCGATGGCGTAGGAGCCCACATTGAAGGTGGCCTCCATGTCTGCACCTTGCAGGTTGTGGAAGGCCGGATCCAGCTCGGCGACCGGCTCGCGCTGCCACAGACCCAGGGGGTCCAGGTTGGCGTTCTGGTGACCGCGGAAGCGGAAGGCGTTGATCAGTTGCAGTACGCGAACCTGTTTGGCATCCACCTGGGGATCGGAGACGGGAGCGCTGTAACGGGAGGAGTCCTTGGCCAGGCGGCGGAAATAGTCGCGAACCTGGGAGTGGGGTTGTTCTACTGCATGTCCGTTGACCTGGGGCAGCGACTGGAACAGGCTGCGCCATTCGTCGGCAACGGAGTCGGGGTTTTCCAGGAAGGATTCGTACAAATCCTCAATGTAGCTTGCATTCGCACCAGCCAGGTGAGATGACTCCAACCAGGCCTTCATCACGCCGTTATGCATTTCTATCCCTTGTACATCTTGTTCGCTGCACTGCAGCTTGTAGGGTCATAGCCATCCCGGGGCGGGATGGCTATCCAGAGGTCGGGCCCGGCGCAAGGCGCCCTGGCCCCGATACTACACGGCCCGGTTGAGCAACATCGACTTGATCTGACCGATGGCCTTGGTCGGGTTCAAGCCCTTGGGACAGACGTTCACGCAGTTCATGATGCCGTGGCAGCGGAACACGCTGAAGGCGTCATCCAGGTTGCCCAGTCGCTCACTGGCCGCAGTATCGCGGCTGTCCGCCAGCCAGCGATAGGCGGCGAGCAGGCCGGCCGGACCGATGAACTTGTCCGGGTTCCACCAGAAGGAGGGGCAAGAGGTGGAGCAGCAGGCACAGAGTATGCACTCGTACAGGCCATCCAGCTTGGCGCGCTCTTCGGGGGATTGCAGGTGCTCACGCACGGGCGGCAGTTTTTCGTCGTTGATGAGGAAGGGTTTGACCTTCTCCCACTGGGTGTAGAACTGGGTCATGTCGATCACCAGATCCCGGATCACCGGCAGACCGGGCAAGGGCCGAATGACGACCTTGCTGCCCTTCTTCAAGAGATCCGAGAGCGGCGTGATGCAGGCCAGACCGTTCTTGCCATTCATGTTGAGACCGTCAGATCCACAGACCCCTTCGCGGCAGGAGCGGCGGAAGGCGAGCGTGGGATCCAGCTCCTTGAGCTGGATCAGTGCGTCGAGCACCATCATGTCGGAACCTTCAGGAATATCAAGACGATAATCCTTCATATACGGGACGTTATCAACGTCCGGATTGTATCTGTAGACAGAGAATGTGACGTTCATTGTGCTTGGCTCCGCAATCAGTAAGTCCGGACCTTGGGCGGGAACGCCTCACGGGTCTTGGGTGACATGTTGACAGCGCGACGGGTCATGGACTCGGTGTCCGGATGATAGAGGCTGTGGCACAGCCAGCTCTCATCGTCACGCTCCGGGAAGTCGAAGCGGCTGTGGGCGCCACGACTCTCGGTACGGAAGTTCGCCGCCACCGCGGTGGCATAGGCGGTCTCCATCAGGTTGTCCAGCTCCAGGCACTCGATGCGCTGGGTATTGAACTCCTTGGAGGTGTCGTCCAGACGGGCGTTCTTGAGACGCTCGCGGATGAGTTTCAGCTCGGCCAGCCCTTCTGCCATGGCATCCCCTTCCCGGAACACGGAGAAGTTGTTCTGCATGCAGCGCTGCAGGTCCTTGCGGATCTGGGCCGGGTCTTCCCCGTCACGGTTGTTTTCCCAGCGGTTGAAGCGCTCCAGCGCCTTGGCGATGTCGGCGTCGGTGGCTTCCACGCCGTGCTCCATCGAGCCAAGGGTCTCCACCAGGTGCATGCCGGCAGCACGACCGAACACCACCAGATCCAGCAGCGAGTTGCCGCCCAGACGGTTGGCACCGTGCACGGAGACGCAGGCGATCTCGCCCACCGCGAACAGACCGACCACCGGCACGTCGTTGCCATCCTTGTCCTGGGTCAGGCACTGGCCGTTCACGCTGGTCGGCACGCCGCCCATCATGTAGTGGCAGGTCGGGATGATGGGGATGGGCTCTTTGACCGGATCCACGTGGGCGAAGGTGCGAGAGAGCTCGCAGATGCCCGGCAGACGGGATTCCAGCACCTCTTTGCCCAGGTGATCCAGCTTGAGCTTGATGTGCGGGCCCCAGGGGCCGTCGCAGCCACGGCCTTCGCGGATCTCGATCATGATGGAACGGGCCACCACGTCGCGACCGGCCAGGTCCTTGGCGTTAGGCGCATAACGCTCCATGAAGCGCTCGCCGTCCTTGTTCAGCAGGTAGCCGCCTTCACCGCGGCAACCTTCGGTCACCAGTACCCCTGCCCCGGCGATGCCGGTGGGGTGGAATTGCCAGAACTCCATGTCCTGCACGCCGACCCCGGCGCGCAGCGCCATGCCGACGCCGTCACCGGTGTTGATGTGTGCGTTGGTGGTGGACTGGTAGATGCGACCGGCGCCGCCGGTGGCGAGCACGGTGGCCTTGGCCTTGAAGTAGACGACTTCACCGCTCTCCATGTCGATGGCGGTACAGCCGACGATATGACCATCCTGGTTCTTCACCAGATCCAGGGCATACCACTCGGAGAAGACGGTGGTCTTGTTCTTGACGTTTTGTTGATACAGGGTGTGCAGCAGGGCGTGACCGGTGCGGTCGGCTGCCGCCGCGGTGCGGGCAGCCTGCTCACCGCCGAAGTTCTTGGACTGACCGCCGAACGGACGCTGGTAGACGGTACCGTTGTCAAAGCGGGAGAAAGGCAAGCCCATGTTCTCCAGCTCATAGATGGCCTCGGGGCCGGTCTTGCACATGTATTCGATGGCTTCCTGATCACCGATGTAATCGGAGCCCTTGACGGTGTCATACATGTGCCACTGCCAGTTGTCGTCGTGGGCATTGCCCAGGGCGACCGTGATCCCGCCCTGGGCGGAGACCGTGTGAGAACGGGTCGGGAAAACCTTGGATAACAGGGCGCAGCTCTTGCCGGACTGGGCAATCTGCAGCGCGGCGCGCATACCGGCGCCACCGGCACCGATCACGACCGCATCAAATTCACGAGTTGGAATAGTCACCTTACACACCCCACAGCACGACGAAACCAGTCATCACATAGACAAACAGCACCACCACCAGCACAAACTGCAGCGCACCGCGCAGTCCGACCGGCTTGATATAGTCGGTCAGCACCTGCCACAGACCGATCCAGGCGTGGATCAAGACGCATACGAGCGTCAGCAGGGTGAAGACCTTGGTGAAGGTGTTGGAGAAGAAGCCGGTCCACACCTCGTAGGTGATGTCGTTGAACGCGACAAAGCCAACCAGATAGAGGACGTAGCACGTCATGATGAGGGCGGTGGCGCGGATCAGGATGTAATCATGAACACCGCTGCGCCCGAAAGTTGCAGAATTGGTTACCATACCAGTACCCCCGCCAATACCGCCAAAACCGCGGTGATCACGAAGGCCACACGGGCACTCTGATTACCGGATTCCAGCTCTTCCCAATAGCCCATGTCCATGACCAGGTGCCGCAGACCGCCCACGATGTGGTAAGCCAGCGCGGTCAGGATCCCCCACAGCACGAACTTGACCAGGAAGTTGTCCATGATGGCAACGACCGATTCAAATCCTTCGGGAGAGGCGAGTGAAGTACCAAGCATCCACAGCAAGATGGCCAATGCCACAAAGGTGATGACCCCTGAGACACGATGCAAGATGGAAGCGATGGCGGTGACAGGAAAGCTGATCGTCTGTAGGTCGAGGTTTACAGGTCTCTGTTTGTTTTTCACGGCTTTGCCCACTCAGCTCCATTGAGCACGTTAGTTATTGTTTTCACACGCTTTGAGGGCGAGGAGTGGCATTTGTTAGGTTTTTGTTACCAAAACAACTCAGAAAAGCCAAAAATAACATTTTCGATATCACATCTGGCTTTGCGAAAGCGTTTCAAACACCGACGACCATCACCCACGTGGCGCAGTATATCGGCGGCCTTAACCAATGACAATCAAATAGCTACACAGAAAATCCAAAACCGTAAACCAGATCTCACAACAGCTTTAACAAGTCATTAATGATCATCCAGCAAAATTGACAAAGACATGGTTCTCTGGTTCAAATAAGGCGCTCCAGCCGCCGTGGTACGGGTAAGAACCTTTGCCAGCGTCATAACAGTCGTAATAAAGTAGGGCTGGAACCAAATTATAAAAGAGCAAAGGAGACGTGCTATGGCTGATAAGATAGCCACCCTACATCTGCCCGGAAAAGAGCCGGTTGAACTGCCGATCCTCTCCGGTACCGTTGGACCCGATGTGATCGATGTCAGAAAGCTGGGCACGCAAGGATATTTCACCTTCGACCCCGGCTTCATGGCCACCGGTTCTTGCAAATCTTCCATCACCTACATCGATGGCGACCAGGGTGTCTTGCTGCACCGCGGTTACCCCATCGCCCAGTTGGCCACCCAGGCCAGCTACCTCGAAGTCTGCTACATCCTGCTGTACGGCGAGGCCCCCACCAAGACCCAATATGCGGAATTTGAACGTCTGGTCACCCGCCACACCATGGTGCACGAGCAGATCGCCTTCTTCTTCCGTGGCTTCCGCCGCGACGCCCACCCCATGGCCGTCATGTGCGGCGTGGTCAGCGCACTGTCCGCCTTCTATCACGACGCCCTCGACATCAACAACGAGGAGCATCGCGAGATCTGTGCCTTCCGTCTGCTCTCCAAGATGCCGACCCTGGCCGCCATGTGTTACAAGTACTCCATCGGCCAGCCCTTCATGCAGCCGCGCAACGCCCTCTCCTATGCAGGCAACTTCCTGCACATGATGTTTGGCGTGCCGACCGAAGAGTACAAGGTCAACCCCATCGTCGAGCGCGCCATGGACCGGATCTTCACCCTGCATGCGGATCATGAGCAAAACGCCTCCACCTCCACCGTGCGTCTGGCCGGCTCTTCCGGTGCCAACCCGTTTGCCTGTATCGCTGCGGGGATCGCCTCCCTGTGGGGCCCGGCCCACGGTGGTGCCAACGAAGCCTGCCTCAAGATGCTCGAAGAGATTGGCTCCGTGGATCGCATTCCCGAGTACATCGGCCGCGCCAAGGACAAGAACGATCCGTTCCGTCTGATGGGCTTCGGTCACCGGGTCTACAAGAACCACGATCCCCGTGCCACCGTGATGCGCGAAACCTGCCACGAGGTGCTTACCGAGCTGCAGATCAAGGATCCGCTGCTGGACGTGGCCATGGAGCTGGAGCGCATCGCGCTGTCCGACCCCTACTTCATCGAGAAGAAGCTCTACCCGAACGTGGACTTCTACTCCGGCATCATCATGAAGGCCATCGGCATCCCCATGTCCATGTTCACCGTGATCTTCGCCATCTCCCGTACCATCGGCTGGATTGCCCACTGGAACGAGATGCACTCGGACCCGGATCAGAAGATCGGCCGTCCCCGTCAGCTCTACACCGGTCAGCCCCTGCGCGAATTCGTGCCCCTCGACCAGCGCTGAGCCCGATCTGTCATGGTTTGTTACAAAGGCGGTCATTGACCGCCTTTTCTTTTGCAGGTTTAATCGCGCCCTTTTACGCCAAGGACACTCATCATGAAATCTCCCCTGCTCCTCAGCTCCGCCCTCCTGCTCAGCGCCTGCCAGAGCGCCCCGACTACCGAAACTCTCTATATTCAGGACAAGTTGGCAGACTGCGTCGGTGTCGCCCCCATGAAGTGCATGCAGGTACGCAGTCAGCCGGGCGAGAGCTGGAGCCTCTTCTATCAGCAGATCGAAGGCTTCACCTTTGAACCGGGCTTTCGCTATCAACTGGAAGTGAGCAAGGAGCAACTTGCCGATGTGCCGGCCGATGCCCCTTCCTTGCGCTACCAGCTGATCAAGGTCGTGAGCAAGGAGCCGGTTCGCTGACGAGTCACTGACAGGTGACCCGGTTTCGTTTGTGTGCTCTCTGGGGTATGCTGTCACCCCTTTTTGCCACGGTTTGAGTACGGACCCGACCCGCATCATGATCACGATCCGCACCATCCGCACGCCAGACTGGCCCGCCATCATGGCCATCCAGCACGAGTGTTATCACCAGTTCGAACCCGAGCCCCTCGAGGTGATGCAGAACAAAACCGAGCTGGCCCCCGCCTCCTGCTGGGTGGCCGAGCGTCAGGGCAAGGTGCTGGGTTACCTGCTCTGCCACCCCTGGCGTGCCCACCAGCCCCCGCCCCTCTCGGTGCCGATGAAGGCGCTGGCCGGCCACGACGAGTTCTATCTGCACGATCTCGCTGTCTCGAGCAAGGCACGCGGCCTGGGTGTCGGACAGCGACTGCTGGCAAGGGCGCTCGCTTTCGCGAGCCATGCAGGATATCGCCATGCAGGCCTGGTGGCGGTTCAGGATGCCCCCGCCTTCTGGCGCAAGCAGGGGTTTGTGCCCGCCGACACCGGCAAATCGCTGGTGGAGTATGGTGACGGGGCAGTCTATATGCGGTTGCCCCTGGCTGACAGCGGTCCCAAACCGGGAACCATCAGCAGAATTCAATAAAAAGAGTTCAATAAAAAAGGCGCCTTTCGGCGCCTTTTTCTATTTCGCGTTGCGCTCCCCACAGGGAGATCAAGCCTTGAACTTGCTGAACACCAGAGAGGCGTTGGTACCGCCAAAGCCGAAGCTGTTGGACATGACGGTATTGAGGTCGGCCGCTTCGTATTCACGCACGATGGGCAGGCCCACGGCTTTCTCGTCCAGGTTCTCGATGTTGATGCTGGGGGCGATGAAGCCGTGTTCCATCATCAGCAGGGAGTAGACGGCCTCGTGCACGCCGGCGGCGCCCAGGGCATGGCCGGTCATCGCCTTGGTGGCGGAGAGCTTGGGTGCATTGCTGCCAAACAGGGTCTGAATGGCTTCCAGCTCCTTGGTGTCACCAACCGGAGTAGAGGTACCGTGAGTGTTGATGTAGTCCACCTTGCCGACACCCTGCATCGCCATCTTCATGCAACGCACGGCGCCTTCACCGCTCGGGGCCACCATGTCGTAGCCGTCGGAGGTCGCACCGTAACCGGTGATTTCGGCGTAGATGTGGGCACCACGGGCCAGGGCGTGTTCCAGCTCCTCGACCACCAGAATGCCGCCACCACCGGAGATGACGAAGCCGTCGCGGTCCGCATCATAGGTGCGGGACGCTTTTTCCGGGTTGTCGTTGTACTTGGTGGAGAGCGCGCCCATGGCGTCGAACTGGATGGTGGAAGACCAGTCCAGCTCCTCGCCGCCACCGGCAAAGATGATGTCCTGCTTGCCAAGCTGGATCAGTTCCAGGGCATGACCGATGCAATGGGCAGAGGTCGCACAGGCGGAGCTGATGGTGTAGTTGACACCTTTTATCTTGAACGGGGTGGCAAGACAGGCGGAGGTGGTGGAGGACATGGTACGCGGCACCATGTAGGGACCCACCCGCTTGACGCCCTTTTCACGGGCGATATCGGCAGATTCGGAGGTGTTCTTGCCGGAGGCGCCGCCGGAACCGGTCACGATGCCGGTACGCTCGTTGGAGACCATCTCTTCCGGCAGGCCGGCATCTTCGATGGCCTGCTGCATGGAGAGGTAGGCGTAGGCCGCGGCGTCACCCATGAAACGCATGACTTTACGGTCGATCAGTTCAGACGGATCGAGTTTGATGTTACCCCAGACACGGCTGCGCAGGTTGTACTGCTCGAACTGCTCGGAATAGGTGATGCCGGATTTGCCTGCTTTCAGGGAGGCCAGCACCTCTTCCTTGTTGTTGCCGATACTGGAGATGACGCCGATACCGGTGATCACTGCTCTTCTCATTAATTCATCTCGTCTGGAAAAACTGGCACCGAGTCTACCCGCTTTCGGCTGCCAAACTGGTCTGCTTTCACGTAGAATGCCCGCGATTTTGTGACGCGAGCCGAGGAAAACGTGAGTCAAACATCCTTACATCATGCCCGATTGGACTGGAACGAAGCGGGAACTCCAGTCTCCAGTGAGTTCGGGGATGTGTACTTTTCCAATGATAACGGTCTAAGTGAAACCCGCTACGTCTTTTTGCAGCAAAATCGACTGCCAGAGCGATTTTCGCACCACGATAGTGACAGTTTCGTGATTGGTGAAACAGGTTTCGGTACAGGACTTAACTTTCTTGCCACAATGGCCGCCTTTCTGGAACAGGCCCCCCTGTCCGGCAACGGATCCCGGCTGCACTTCATTAGCGTCGAGAAATACCCCCTTACCCAGGCCGATCTGCGCAAGGCCCTGGCCGCCTGGCCCGAGCTTGCCCCCTTGAGCCAGCCTCTCATCGACCAGTGGCCGTTGCCGGTCTCCGGCTGCCATCGCCTGCTCTTTGCCGATGGCCGCATCCGCCTCGATCTCTGGTTTGGCGACATCAAGGAGATGCTGCCTCAGGTGCCCCATCCGGCAACCGGTCTGGTGGACGCCTGGTATCTGGACGGTTTCTCCCCTGCCAAGAACCCAGAGATGTGGACCCAGGAACTCTTCGACGATCTCGCTCGCCTCGCCCGCCCCGATGCCACCCTCTCGACCTTTACCTGCGCCGGTTTCGTGCGACGGGGGCTGATTGCCGCCGGCTTTGCCATGAAGAAGGTGAAGGGCCACGGCAGCAAGCGGGAGATGCTGGCGGGTGTTCGGGAAGGCAAAGTGCCGCAGCAGAGCATCGCCCCCTGGTATGCCCGCCCCGCAGGGCGGGAGGGAGAGGTGCTCATCATCGGTGGCGGCATCGCTTCTGCCATGACGGCGCTCTCTCTGGTGGAGCGGGGTCGGCACGTCACCTTGCTGTGCGAAGACGGCGAACCGGCCAGCGGCGCCTCCGGCAATCGACAAGGGGCGCTCTACCCCCTGCTCAACGGTGAGCACGATGCCCTGTCGCGCTTCTATTCGCTGGCCTTCGGCTTTGCCAGAAACCGGCTGCTGGCCCTGGCAAAGCACCACCCCGTCGCCTTCTCCCTGTGTGGCGTCACCCAACTCGGTTACGACGACAAGTCCACCGCCAAGCTTGCCAAGATGAGCCAGGGCCCCTTCCCCCCCGAGCTGATGCACCCACTTTCGGCAGCGGAGGTTGAGCAGGTGGTCGGCCTGCCCTGCGATGCGGATGGTGTGAGCTATCCCCTGGGGGGCTGGCTCTGTCCGGCGGATCTCACCCGCGCCGCCATCAGGGAGGCGCAGGCCAGCGGGCGGCTGGAAGTGGTGTTCAATGCCGCTGTAACGCGTATTGCCGAAGAGGCCGATGGCTGGCACCTGGAGAGCCGGGATGGCCGCCAGTGGCATGCCCCCAATCTGGTGGTGGCAGCCGGGCATCAGTTGCCAGCCCTTCTCCCCTTCGCCGAGCTGCCGCTCTATCCGGTGCGCGGTCAGGTGAGCCATGTGCCGACCACGGCTGGCTTGAGCCAGCTCAAGACCGTGCTCTGTTACGATGGCTACCTCACCCCGGCCCACGACAGCGCGCACTGCATCGGCGCCAGCTATGGTCGCAACCAGACCGATCTAGCCTACCGCACCGACGAGCAGGACCAGAACAGGGCGCGGCTGCAAGCCTGTGTGCCCCATCAGCGCTGGCCCGCCGAGGTGGATGTGAGCGGTGCTCAGGCCCGTATCGGGGTGCGCTGCGCCAGCCGGGATCACCTGCCGGTAGCCGGGCCCGTCGCCCGGTTGGCGGCGCTGGCGGATCATGACGTCCACGCCCCCGCGGATCAGCAGAGCGCGCTGCCCCTGCACGCCGGCCTCTACGTGCTGGGGGCGCTCGGCTCCCGGGGTCTGTGCTCGGCGCCCCTGTGCGGCGAACTGGTCGCCAGCGAGATCTGCGGCGATCCCCTGCCGCTGGCCGCCGATCTGCTGGAGGCGCTCCATCCCGCCCGCTACTGGGTGCGAAGGCTGCGCAGGGGCAAGCCACTGCGCGACTAACTCCCCAGAAGCCGGGGCTGCCCGCCTCCACACCATTGGGCGCACCAATAAAAAACGGGCTCAATCAGCCCGTTTTTTATGTTTCCCATGAGCGTCCATGGGCCTGTACACGTGTCATCAGCCAGCCCTGGGCCAGACGACCCCCAGCTTGCGCCCCTGATCGGTCTGGCTGGCCAGGGTGTCGAACCGCGCCCGGGTGGCCTCCAGCACCGCCTGCCCTGCCTGCCAGCCCTGATGCTCCAGGGTTGGGCAATCCCGGGTCACCGGCAACTGGGCGAGGCGCGTGCCAAGCTGGCTCACGCTCTCCAGCAGGATGTCCTTGTGACGGCTCTCGTAGTCAAACATGGCGGCCACCAGCTTGTCCCACTTCTGGCGCTCCTTCGCGGGCGCACGGGCCTTGTCCATCCAGTTGGGCACCCTGACCTGGATGCGGGCACGGACGCTGGCCTGCTCCAGCTCGCAGCGCGCCGCCGTCGCCTTCGTCTGCAACTGCCAGGAGAGCTGATAGCTGGCCTTGCCGATGTGCCCGTCCGCCTGGGTGGGCGACAAGGCGGTGATCTGGCGCATCACGGCCCCCACATCGGCCCCGGAGACCCGATAGAACTGGAAGTCGACCTTGATATCGGGGGCGACCTTCACACCGGCATAGTGGGAAGGTACAGCACCGATTGAGGCGGCATAAATGAGGGCCACCGTCACCCCTGTCTTGCTGAAGAGTCCCATCTGTCCGCGGCTTTGCTCCTTGTGAGTCCCGGCTTAATTTCAATTAATAATCAATGAATTAATAACCCGATTGGGAGATTACCCCTGATCCAGCCCCCTGTCATCCGCTCTTGGCACCCGGTTGCTGCAAACGTGCGAGTCATCACCCCGGCTCAGGCGGGGATTTGCAGTCGAGATCACAAGCTGCCATCGAACGGATGGTGAAATACTCCTTAGTGGGTAATATCCGCAGTGTTTTTGTTGGCCGATGCCGGATAGTCCAGCGCAACCCTCTGGTGAGCCCTGGCAGGCCACCCCCTCATTTCAACTCTTGGGAAGGTTTTATGATAGAACTCCTGATCGGCACCCTGGTCACCCTGGCCGTGGGTCGCTACATCTTCAAGGGCTACTCCGCCACCGGGGTACTGCTCAGCGGCGGCCTGCTGCTGCTGGCGATCACCGCCCTGATGGGCAAGGCGGTGCTGCCGGCGAGCGTCCCCTCCACCGGCCACATGGCCACCGACATCTTCGAATACGTGCGCTTCCTGCTGGTCGACAGGGGGGGTGGCCTCGGCATGCTCATCATGGTGCTGTGCGGCTTTGCCGGCTACATGAGCCACATCGGCGCCAACACCATACTGGTGAAGCTCGCGAGCAAACCCCTCGGTGTCATCAAGTCCCCCTACATCCTGCTGGTGGCCGCCTATCTGGTCGCCTGCGCCATGTCGCTGGCGGTGAGCTCCGCAACCGGCCTCGGGGTTCTGCTGATGGCCACCCTCTTCCCGCTGATGGTCAACATGGGGATCTCCCGTGGCGCGGCGGCGGCGGTGTGCGCCTCGCCGGCCTCCATCATCCTCTCCCCCACCTCGGGGGACGTGGTGATGGCCGCCCAGGCCGCGAACATGGAGCTCATCGAGTTTGCCTTCAAGCTGACCCTGCCCATTTCCCTGGTGGCCATCGCCGCCATGGCGGTGACCCACTTCTTCTGGCAGCGTTATCTGGATCAGAAGGCCGGGGAGCACAACGCCGCGGTCGCCCCGAGCGATCTCGTCACCGACGCCCCCGGCTTCTACGCCATCCTGCCCTTCACCCCCATCATCGGTGTGCTGCTGTTTGACGGCAAACTGGGGCCCAAGCTCGATATCGTCACCATCATCGTCATCTGCCTGGTGCTGGCCGCCCTGCTGGAGCTGGTGCGCAAGCGCAACGGCCGCGAGCTGCTGGACGGACTGCAGGTGTGCTGGCGCAACATGGCCGACGCCTTCGCCGGCGTGGTGATGCTGCTGGTGGGTGCCGGGGTCTTTGCCCAGGGTCTGATGGGGCTCGGTTTCATCGCCAACCTCCTGGATCTGGCCCAGAGCTTCGGTACCGGCGGCATCGTCATCATGCTGGTGCTGGTGGTCATCACCACCCTGGCGGCCTTCACCACGGGTTCCGGCAACGCCCCCTTCTACGCCTTCGTGGAGCTCATCCCCCATTTGGCCACCAGCCTCGGCGTCAACCCGGCCTATCTGGTGATCCCCATGCTGCAGGCATCCAACCTCGGCCGCACCATCTCGCCGGTCTCCGGGGTGGTGGTCGCCTGTGCGGGGATGGGCAATCTCTCTCCGTTCGAGGTGGTCAAACGTACCTCGCTGCCGGTGGCCGTCGGCCTGCTGGTGGTGATCCTCGCCACCCAGATCATGGTTCCCGCCTGACTCTTTACCGGCCCGGCTGCCGCCGGGCTGGTATCCCCCCCACCCCATGCAGTAGACTCGGTGCTCTTTTTTCCTAAGGAGGACCGAGCCTTGAGTATGACGGTTCAACTTGCCCACTTCAGCGACTGCCACTCCCATTTCGATGGTGCCCCCATGCGCTTCTCCCCCGATGGCGAGTCCGAATGGCGCACCCAGTGCGGCGGCTATGGCCGCATCCTGACCCGGCTCACCGCCCTGCGCCAACAGGCCGAGGCAGCCGGCCAGACCTGCCTGCTGCTGCATGGCGGCGATACCTTCCAGGGGTCACTTTACTTCAACCGCTTCAAAGGGCGGGCCAATGCGGACCTGCTGGCCCTCTTGCGACCGGATGCCATGGTGATCGGCAACCACGAATTCGATCTGGGCAACGGGCCGCTGGTGGAGTTTTTGCGCCAGCTCGATTTCCCGGTGCTCGCCGCCAACATCGACAACCGTCAGGAGCCCGCCGATGCCCCGCTGCGGCTGCAGGGGCTGCCGCAGCTGTTTGACGCGAGCCGCCCCTGGCACAAGCGCGTCATCGACGACGTGCCCTTCGCCCTGCTCGGCATCACGCTGCCGCAGATGGCCGCCATCGCGAGCCCCGATCCCCACACCCGTTTCCACGGTATCGAAGAGACCTTGAGCCGCGCCCTCGTCGAGATCAAGGCCGCCGGCATCCAGCACATTATCCTGCTCAGCCACCTGGGTCTGGCGCAGGACAAGCGACTGGCGACCCGCTTCCCCGAGCTCAGCCTCATCGTCGGCGGGCACACCCACAGCCTGCTGGGGGATCTGGCGCCGCTCGGGCTCGACAGCGAAGGCAACTATCCCCTCATGGTGAACGGGGTGGCCATCCTGCACGCCGCCCACAGCGCCCTCTGTCTCGGGGTGTGCGAACTCACCTTCGACGAGCAGGGACGCGTGTGCCAAAGCCGCGGCCAGCTGGAGTGGTTACCCTGGGATCCCTGGCCCTTTGCTTCCCCGCCTCCTGCGGGGCTGCACTTCTGCGAACCGGCCCCCGAGCTCGAGCAGCATCTGACCAGACGCTATCGCCCCGAGCTCGAAACCATGACCCGGCGCGTGGTGACCCGGCTCGCTGATCCGCTCCATCACCAGCGCCTGCCCGATGCCAGCCTGCCCGCCGGCAGCCAGGTCGCCCCCCTGGTAGCGAGTGCCATGCTGGCCAGTGCCCGCGAACAGGTGGGTCAGGTGGACTTTGCCTTGCACAATGCCGGGGGCGTGCGCTGCTCCCTCGAGCCCGGCCCCCTGACCGAAGCAGACGTTGCCGGGCGCCTGCTGCCCTTTGCCATTCCCCTCACCCTCTACCGGGTGCACGGCCATGAACTGGCCGAGGCGCTGGAGGGGGCCATCGACAACGCCACCAACAACGGGGTGACGGGCAATGGCAGCGGCAGCTTCCCCTATACCGCCGGGGTGCGCTTCTGCTATCAGGCCGACAGGCCCAAAGGGGAGAGGATCACTCGCCTGGAATGGGAAGTCAGCCCGGGTCAGTGGCAGCACGTCGAGCCGGATGCCATCTATCGCGGGGTCTCCAGTGCCTATACCGCCTCCGGCAAGGAGGGCTACACGGCCCTTGCCCGTACCCTGACCCAGCACAATCAGGAGCTCGGCATTACCCTGGCGGATGCCTTCCTGCGCTGGGCACGCCACCTGCCGGAACTCAGCCCCCTGCCGGCCCTGGTGGAGTATCACGGCCAGTGAATCTGGCACCGACCCATCCCGGGTCGGTGCCGCCTTTCCCCCGCATAGGGGCATCCTGATCCGCTCCCAGGCGCAGGCCCCCTACCATGCAACCTCAGGCTGTGACGCCCGACTGCGCCAGCCCTGTCTTGTGATGGGGCCTGCCAGTGCAGCCAGAGGCGTGAAAACGATACTTTTACGAATTATTTCAGGTGCCTACACTTCTTCCATTGCATCGTGCAGCCCGGCTCGGCAAGATAAGCCCGCTTTTTCAGTCTTTCCCGCAGGAACAGGTCACCCATGAATCATGCCATCCGCTTTACCCCGCACCGCCACAATCCCGGGATCAGGCCGTCGGTCATCTTGCTCACCGCCCTGATGGCTCTGCTGTTCTGTCTGCGCAATCCGCTGTTCCACGGCATGGCCCCGGGATTTGATGCCTCCCTGTTTGCGGTGATGGGCAAGATGTGGAGCGAGGGGGGCGTACTCTATCGGGACATGATCGACATCAAGGGTCCCATGATCTTCGCCCTCGATGCACTGGGCTATGGCCTTGGTGGCTTCTTCGGGATCTGGCTGCTGGAGTGGGTGCTCTGCTGGCTGGGCCTCATGGCGAGCTGGCAGGCTTTTTCGCAGCTCGGGCTCTCGGTGCGGGCGCGACTTGGCAGCATGCTGGCCCTGCTGGCGCTCTACAGCACTCGCTACTACTACGGCAACATGACAGAGGACTGGACATTCCATCTGGCCCTCATCGCCCAGTGGGCTTTCATCACCATGCTGCTGGACAAGCGATTCAGCTGGGGACCGGCCCTGGTCGCCGCACTCACCTTCGCCATCGTGGCCTGGATGCGCACCAACAACGGCGCCTTCTGGGGGGCCTGGTATCTGGTGCTCTTCTGTCACTGGTGCCTGCGTGAGCAGTGGCGCTGCGCCTTTGCCCTGCTCTTTTCCAGCCTGCTTGGACTGGCCCTCGTCGGCGGCCCGCTCTATGCCTACTTCCAGCACCACGACGTGCTGGCCGAGTTCAAATACTACGCCTTCGGCATCTTCTTCGAAGGGAGCTACGGCAACGGCTTCTCTCCTGGGGTGGGCGCCGTAGGTCTGCTGCGCACCGGCCTCATCATGCTGCTGCCCGCCTTCCTCGTCCTGATGCTCGGGCGCCGCCAGGAGTGGTATCTCCCCGCGCTGTGCGCCACCCTCCTGGGTGTGCTGTTCACCCTGATCGCCAACTCGGTCTCCGGCCATGTGTTCGATCACTATGACGTGCTCTATCTGCAGCTTGGCCTGCTGCCGCTCTCCTGCCTGCTGGATAGAAGCGAACAGCGATCCGATGGCCTGGGGCTGCTTTGCATCTCCCTGGTGGTGCTGACCGCCAGCTGGCTGCTGGCCCAACAGCTCGGTTACGGCTGGAGCACCAAGGAGTGGTCTCTGGAGCGGGTGCGCGAGGTGCTCGGCAACAGCCTGCTGTGGGCCTTGCCCGTACTCATTCTGGTCCCGCTCTGGCGCGCCTGGGACGTGCGAAGCGCCACCCCCTGGCTCGCCTCGCTGGCCATGCTGGTACTGTTGGTCAACAACGCCTGGGAAGGCAATCTCAAGGGCAGGCCGTTCAATCCACCCGCCCAGGTCAGGGTTGACCGTATCCTCGCCGAGACGGCGCCTACCGACAAGATCTGGGTCGATGGCATCCAGCCGCAATACTACCTCTGGACCGATCGCCAGCCGGCTTCCGCCTATCTGTTTTTTGCCAACGTCAACCCGCCCTACGATGTGCGCGAGCGGGTGCTGGCTGACATCCAGCGCCAACAACCCAAATTCATCATCGCCAAACCGGAGCGGGTGGCACAGGAGCTCAAGACTCCGACCTCCCCCTCCCACCTTGCCTTCTACCAGTATCTGGCAGGTCAGTATGAAGAGGTGGACCCGGGCCTGTACCGGCGCCGCTAATCAGGCACACAGAAGGGGCCATCCTGGTGATGGCCCCTTTTCGTTGTCGTCATAAAGAGGGGGCCGACCATGTTCAAGGGGCCCCATCCTGACTACAATGGCGCTCTTTTTTGCGGCAGAGGGAAGAATCATGGCGGAGCTGACTTATCTGGGGGGCTATCCGGAGCCACTCAAGGCTCAGGTGCAGCAGTTGATTGCGACGGGCAAACTCGGCGAGATGCTGGCCAAACGCTACCCGCAAACCCACCTCGTCCAGAGTGACAAGGCGCTGCTCGCCTATACCATGGAGTTGAAGAACCGCTACCTGAAAAGCTCGGCGCCACTTTCCAAGGTGATCTTCGACGGCAAGATCAACGTGATCAAGGATGCCCTGGGACTGCACACCTATGTCAGCCGGGTGCAAGGCAGCAAGCTCAAGGCCAAGAACGAGATCCGCATCGCCGCCCTGTTCAAGGAGGCCCATCCCGCCTTTCTCAAGATGATAGTGGTGCACGAGCTGGCCCACCTGAAGGAGAAGGATCACAACAAGGCTTTCTACCAGCTCTGCCAGCACATGGAACCGGACTATCATCAACTGGAGTTCGATCTCAGGCTCTGGCTCACCTGGCGTGATATCGAGCGTACCACCCGCTGATCCCCTTGCAAGGAGGCAAGATGCGCCCATGGCACACACCTCTCCAGTCCGTTCGCCATGGGCACTGGTTGCTCCCGGGGCTGATGCTCTGGCTCTTCTCCCTGCCGCTGTCGGCCACCGAACGCTGGCAACGTGATGACTACCTTGTCCAGAGCTTCATGGAAATCGCCATGAAACGGGAGTATGGCCATGAACAACAGGAGCACTTCTCCCGCTGGCCGGGCCCCGTGCGTCTCAAGCTCGTCAACGAATTCGGCGACAAGCCGCTACAGGCCGAGGTCGTCAAGGTACAGACCCGTCACCTGAGCAGGATCACCGGTCACCCCATCGAGATTGTCAGCGACAACCCCAATCTCACCCTCATCATGACCCAGCACAAACAGATGGCGAGCTGGGCTGCACGCACCATGCGCCAGGACGAGTCGGTGCGCATCGCCCTCAAGGAGGGGATCTGCCTGGCCAATTTCGCCACCAACGCTCGCTACGAGATCACCCGTGCCACCATCATCATTCCGGTGGATTACAGCCGGGCAAAGGGCCGTTTTCTGGATTGCGTGGTGGAAGAGCTGAGCCAGGTGATGGGGCTGCCCAACGACTCGGACAAGGTGTTCCCTTCCATCTTCAATGACAGCAGCATCGACAGCTTTCTGACCGGGCTCGATTATGTGTTGCTCAGGCTTGCCTACCACCCGGCATTGCAACCGGGCATGACGGCGGACGAGGTACGCGCGGCGCTCCCCACCGCCCTCAAGGCACTGCGTGCCAATGGCGACATCGCACAGGCCACCCAACGGGTGCAGGTCGACAGCCTCAAGCGTTGGGCGGGACTCTGAACGCAGCCAGAGACATTACTCTTTCGCCTTTCGCCTTTCGCCTTTCGCCTTTCGCCTTTCGCCTTTCGCCTTTCGCCTTTCGCCTTTCGCCTTCATGGTCATGCGCTTACCCCATCAACGCAACACGCAGCCCATGGCTGCGTGTTTTGAAGAGCGGTTCGGCAAAGCCGGTACAGGGATCATCACCCGACTGGAGGTTCCTCCTCGCGCCCTGGTGGATCACGACGATGTTTGCCGCTGAGAGCTTATCTTCAGGCCTCCAGAGCCTCTTCTTCCGGCATCCAGCTATCGGCGTTTTCCCACACCTCCTGCACCATGGCTTCGGCCAGCTCCTTGTCTTCCTTGCTGGCGCGACTGACCGTCAGAGCCATGGCACTACCCGGTGCCACCCGCACATGCAGATCGGGAAAGCGCTCACCCAGTTGCTTGAGCAGCTCCTGGCGCAAGGCCTCCATGGTCGAGGTGGGGATCTGGTGTTTTCTGTCGATGATGATTTCCAGGCGCATAGGGTACGTCTCCATGATAGTTTACTGTATTTTTATACAGTAATTTTAAAAAGTAAAGATGGTGGCTGCACATAGGCCCTCACCGCTCACACCTTCTCGCTGACGATGTGCAGCCGAACGGCCCCGATTTTCCCCCATCGCTGTCATCATGGAAAAAACAGTTGATATTGATTCTCATCCATCGCATTATCCACCACTTGTTATAACATAACAAAAGAGGCAATCATGCGCCCCCATATTCACCCTGAATACCGCAAGGTTCTGTTCCACGATCTCGCCAGCAATACCTACTTTCTGATCGGCTCCACGCTGGCCACCGATCGCACCAGAGAGTGGGAAGATGGCAACACCTACCCCTATGTGACGCTGGATGTCTCCAGCGCGTCCCACCCCTTCTATACCGGCAAACAGAAGCAGGTCGGCAAGGAAGGTCAGGTCGCTCGCTTCGGCCAGCGATTCGGTCAGTTCTTCAGCAAAGGAAAAGAGAAACAATGAAAGTCCTCGCCTCCCTGAAATCCGCCAAGTCGCGTCACCCGGACTGCCAGATCGTGCGTCGTCGCGGCAAGCTGTTCGTCATCTGCAAGAGCAATCCCAGGTTCAAGGCTCGTCAGGGCTGATTGCGCATCCGCCCCTCATGGATAACAAAAGCCCTCGTCATGAGGGCTTTGTCATCTCTGGGCTCTGCTCACAGCGGGGTGGCGCACTTGCGGTATTCGGTGGGGCTGACCCCCACCCGCTTTCGGAATACCCGCGAGAAGTAGAGCTGATCGTCATAGCCCACCTGCTGGCCTATGGTGGCGACCGACAGCGGCGTGGTCTGCAGCAGCAGCTTGGCCCGCATGATGCGCTGATCCTCGCGCCAGCGCACTATGCTCACCCCCACCTGCTCGCGAAACAGGTGCGCGAGGCGCGAGGGGGACAAGAACACCTGCTCCGCCAGCGCTTCCACCGAGATCTCGGCCGAGAGGGACTCGCTCAGGATCTGGCACGCCTCGTGGACCCGGTGATCGATGGCTGGATAGGCATTCTGGGACGATGCCTCGTAGCAGCGGATGAGCAACCGCTCCAAGAGGTTCATAGCCAGTTGCTCCGACATGGGCCGCAGCTGCTTGTGGGTCTCCTCGATGTCGAGGAAGAGGGTGTCGAATTCGGTGAGCAGCTGGTTGTCCGCTAGTTGCAGTCGCCCCACCTGCTCCGTCACCTGGGGCCACTTGAGCCAGTCAGCCCAGTAGGCCCGCGGCCGGAAATAGACCCAGCGGTGATACCACTCCCGGGCATCCGGCGCCCGGCCGTAATGGTGCACCGCCGCTGGTGGAAAGAGCAGCAGGTCGCCGGGTTCCACGGTGAAGGCCTTGTCCCCCTGAAAGATCTGTCCCTTGCCCTTGATGGTCAGATTGACGATGAACCCCTTCATGCCGTGGGGCCTGTCGATGGTGAAATCCAGCGCGCTCCCCTGCTCGATGGGAGTCATCCCCGAGACCAGGAAGACGTCGAAGGCGTAGCCAGGCAGCAGGGGATTGAGTTGTTTCGGCTTCTCTTTTTGCATCGAGGACATGGCGGAAAACAGGGTTTCGGTAAAAAAGTCGACATGGGCCATTGTAGAGATCCGGCGTAGGAACCCCCTATGTTCGCAAGCTGTTCGTTGTGAAATTGTTGAACTGGCTCACAGCTTGCCGGGGAAAACACCGGGCCGGCGCGAGGCCGGCCCGGTGACGAGGAAAGACATTGCTCAGATACGGGCTTTGCGCACCTGCTTGTAGCGGTCGAACAGCACGGCGGCGAGCAGGATGAGGCCACGCACCACGTACTGGGCAAACGGGGAGATGTTGAGCAGGTTCATGGCGTTCTCCATCAGCCCCAGGATCAGCACCCCGGCGATGATGTAGGAGATCTTGCCGATCCCCCCCTTCATGGAGACCCCACCCAGCACGCAGGCGGAGATCACCACCAGCTCGAAGCCGATGGAGGTCATGGGCTGACCCGAGGTCATGCGGGATGCGAGGATGATGCCGGCGAGCGAGGCGATGAGCCCGGTCATGGTGAAGATGATGATCTTGGTGCGCACCACGTTGACCCCGGCCAGACGTGCCGCTTCCTCGTTACCCCCCATGGCCAGGGTATTGCGCCCGAAGGTGGTCTTGTTGAGCAGCAGCCCGAACAGCACGAAGCAGACAGCCGTCAGCCAGATGGGCGTCGGGATGCCGAGCAGGGCGGAGTTGCCAAGCTCGAAGAAGCCCTCCTCCACGATGCCCACCGCCTTGCCGTCGGAGATGATGTAGCCCACCCCGCGCGCCATCTGCATGGTGGCAAGGGTGGTGATGAGGGCGTTGATCTTGAATTTGGCCACGACGATGCCGTTGATGAGGCCAAAGACAAGGCCCACCGAGAGACCAGCCAGAATGCCGAGGGGGATGCTCTCGGTGGCGTTGATGCCCACCGCGCAGGCAACCCCGGAGCAGGCCACCACAGAGCCCACCGACATGTCGAACTCGCCGGAGGCGAGGCAGAACAGCATGCCACAGGCCACCATGCCCGACATGGAGACGGCAAGCCCGAGCCCCCGCATGTTGATAAGGCTGGCGAAGTTGGGGACCAGCACGCAGGCGAGCAGGAACAGGATGGCGAAGATCACCAGCATGCCGTACTGATCCCAGATGCGGGTCAGTTGCAGGCGGGTACCGCTCGCCGCGGTGTCGTTGGCGGCTTGGCCGACCGAGGTAGTAGTTGTCATGGTATTTCTCCTGAAAATTCCGGGTGCTATCTCGTTGCGGTCAGCAGATCAACGGGCCGGCATGGCCAGATTGAGCGCCTTGACCTCGTTGGCCTCGTCGTGGGAAAGCTCGCCGGCGATCTCCCCCTCCCGCATGACCAGGATCCGATCCGCGATGCCCAGCACCTCCGGCAGCTCGCTCGAGACCACCACCACGGCAATGCCCACCTTGGCCAGATCGTAAATCACGTTGTAAATCTCGTTCTTCGCCCCGACGTCGATGCCCCGGGTCGGCTCGTCGAGCAGGATCACTTTCATGTCTTCCGACAGCCAGCGCCCCAGAATGGCCTTCTGCTGGTTGCCGCCGGAGAGGTTCATGATGGCCTGCTGGGGAGACGGGGTCTTGACCCGCATGTCGCGGATCCGCAGCCTCGCGTTCTCGTCTTCCCACTTCTGGTTGATCCAGAAGCCTCCCCACGCGTGGTGGCGGCGGGCGCTGATGTTGATGTTCTCCTGCACCGAATGGATGGGGATGATGCCGAGCGCCTTCCTGTCTTCGGTGCAGAGCATGATGCCGCTGCGAATGGCGTCGATGGGGCTCTGAATGACCACCTGTTTGCCAAACACCGATATCTCGCCCCCTCGAGGTGTCTCGGCGCCGAAGATAAGCTTCATCAGCTCGCTGCGCCCGGCCCCCACCAGCCCGAAGATGCCGAGGATCTCCCCTCTCTTTACCTCGAGCGACACCGGCGCCTTGAGGCCGGGCCCCATCAGGTGCTCCACCTTGAGGCCCGCCTCGCCGAGCGGCCTTGGGCTGTAGCCATAGATGTCGGTCAGCTCGCGCCCCACCATGGTCTTGACCAGCAGATCCCGGTCCACCTCGGCCATGGAAGCGAAGGTGCGCACGAACTGGCCATCCTTGAACACCGTGATGGCATCGCACAGGGCGAAGATCTCATCCATGCGGTGGGAGACGTAGAGAATGACCTTGCCCTCGTCCCGCAACTGGCGGATGACCCGAAACAGCTGCTCAATCTCGCGGGACGACAGGCTGCTGGTCGGCTCGTCGAAGGCGATGACGCTGGCGTCCCGGGTCAGGGCCTTGGCGATCTCCACCATCTGCCACTGACCCAGGGACAGGTACTTGAGCGGCGTCTCGGGGGAGACATCCATCCCGAGGCGTGCCAGCTGCCTGGCTGCATCCTGATAGAGCTTCTCCCGATCGATGACGCCGCGCCGGGTCGGCAACTGCCCCAGGTAGATGTTCTCCGCCACGCTCATTTCAGGGACCAGGTGCAGCTCCTGATAGATGATGGCAATCCCGCTCTCAAGGGCATCGACCGTGTTTTGGAACACTTTCTCCTGACCCGCCAGCTTCACCACCCCGCGGGTGGGCGCCTGAAAACCGCTCAGGATCTTGAGCAGGGTGGACTTGCCGGCCCCGTTCTCTCCCATCAGCGCGTGTACCGTGCCCTGCTGGCAGGCGAAGGAGACGTTCTGCAGCGCCTTGACGCCGGGAAACTCCTTGCTGATGCCGCAAAACTCCAGATATGGAACTTGATTCATGAGATGACTCCAGCCAGCCGGCACGGCGCACTCCGCCATGCCGGCATGGGTATCAAGGGATGGGGATCACAGCCCTTTCTTTTGCAGCTCGGCCTTGAAGTTGTCGCGGGTGATGAGCACCACGTCGGTCACCTCGGTGAACTTGGCTGGCTCGGCGCCGTTGACGACCCAGTCATGGAGCATCTGGATGCTCTTGTAGCCGTGTACGTCCGGGCTTGGCAGCAGGGAGCCGAGGAAGCCGGTGGCGCTGGACTTGGAGAGCTCGTTCACCGCATCCACCCCGTTGATGCCGATGCCGATGACGTTCTCCGCTTTGAAGCCCTGCCCTTCGGTGGCGCGCACGCCGCCGAGCACCGTGTTGTCATTCATGCCGACGATGAGCCAGTTCTTGACCTCGGGGTGTTGCACCAGCATGGAGTTGGCGGCATCCAGCGCCCCTGGAATGTCATTGCTCTTGGTGGGCGCGCGGAAGATCTGGCCCTCGGGGAAACCGGCGGCCTTGAGCGCGCTCAAGGAGCCCTCGACCCGGCGACGGGCGGTGTCGAGCTCGTCGGCGGTGATGGCCAGCACCCCGGTCGCTTTCACGTCCCACTGGCGTTTTTGCATCTCCTTGTAGAGCTCCTGCCCCTGACGCTCGCCAATCTTGGTGGCGGCCATCATCACCAGGGGCACTTGCTCCATGGGCTGGCCCTTGGCATTGACGAACTGGTCATCCACCGTGATGACCTTCAGATCCATGCTGTTGGCCTTGGCCATGATGGCGGCACCGAGTTTGGGATCCGGGGTACAGATGACGAAGCCCTTGGCGCCATTCGCCGCCAGACTGTCGATGGCATTGAGGGTCTTCTCCCCGTCGGGGACGGCTATCTTGATCACCTCGAAGCCCAGATCCTTGCCCGCCTTGTCGGCGAAGTTCCACTCGGTCTGGAACCAGGGCTCCTCGGGCTGCTTGACCAGGTAGCCCAGCTTCAGCGCTTCGGCCGAGAAAGCAGAATTTGCCATACCAAGGGCGAACCCCATCGCGATCATGCCTTTAACGATTTTGTTCATGCGAATGTCTCCAACGGTTCTATCAATCCATGTATCCACGCAGTGCTGCTCGTTGAGTCAATCAAGTCGCAGCCATATAAAAACATGCTTAAACAGGACGTTATTGTTGTTGCTGGTTGAGCGAACCAAGTTGTAATCGTTTTCACAATTAAAAATGGAGAGCAGGATCACGCCATGAGATTGCAGCCATTTCGTCTATATAATTAGCAATTTCGTCACATATTGAATTTTAGAGAGCCGTCACCCTGTCGCACTGACAGCGTTAAAATCCATATTTCCAGCAGCCAATGGCTAACCGCCCCTCCTGCCCATCTCCTATGGTTCCCCCCAGTCACCCCTCATTGATGGTCAGGAGCACTTATGTCTGAGCACATCGTCATCGGACTCGATTTCGGCAGCGACTCGGTCAGGGCACTCGCCGTGCGCTGCCAGGACGGCGCCGAGCTGGCGACCCATGTCGTCTATTACCCGCGCTGGCAGGCTGGCCACTACTGCCAACCGGTCAACAACCAGTTCCGCCACCACCCCCTCGACTATCTGGAGTCCATGGAGCAGGCGGTGGTGGCGGTGGTGAGCCAGCTCACGCCGAGTCAGCGCACCGCCGTACGCGGCATCGGGGTGGACAGCACCGGCTCCACCCCCGCCCCCATCGACAGAGAGGGGCGCGTGCTGGCCCTGCGTCCGGAGTTTGCCGACAACCCCAACGCCATGTTCGTGCTGTGGAAGGATCACACCGCCATCGAGGAGGCGGAGGCCATCACCGCCCTGTGCCACGGCGGCCAGTTCCCCGACTACAGCCGCTACATCGGCGGCATTTACTCCTCCGAGTGGTTCTGGGCCAAGATCCTGCACGTCTCCCGGGCCGATGCCGCCGTGCGCGCCGCCGCCTGCAACTGGGTCGAGCTGTGTGACTGGGTACCCGCCATCCTGAGCGGCACCCAGGCCCCGGCCACCCTCAAGCGCGGGCGCTGTGCCGCCGGCCACAAGTCCCTCTGGCACCCGAGCTGGGGCGGCCTGCCCCCCGCCGACTTCCTCAATGCCCTGGATCCCCTGCTGACGGAGGATCTCGACTTCCCCCTCTTTACCGACAGCTGGACCGCCGATCTCCCGGTCGGCACCCTGACCCCGGAGTGGGCGGAGCGGCTGCACCTCTCCTGCGAGGTGGTGATTGCCGGCGGCGCCTTTGACTGCCACATGGGGGCGGTGGGGGCCGGGGCCGGCAACAATGCCCTGGTGAAGGTGATAGGCACCTCCACCTGCGACATCTTGATCGCAGACGAGGCCACCATCGGTGATCGGGCCATTGCCGGGATCTGCGGCCAGGTGGATGGCAGCGTGGTGCCGGGCATGGTGGGGCTGGAGGCGGGACAGTCGGCGTTCGGTGACATCTATGCCTGGTATCAGCGCCAGCTCGGCTGGCCGCTTGACAGCCTCGCCGCCCAGTATCCGGAGCTTCGAACCGCCATCGAGCGCCACAAGCAGGCCCTGTTACCCAGCCTTGCCGCCGCCTGGGATCAGCAGCGCGACCTGGCGCACCTCCCGGTGGTGCTCGACTGGTTCAACGGCCGGCGCACCCCCTATGCCAACCAGCGCCTGCAGGGCACCCTCACGGGGATCAACCTCGGCACCGATGCCCCCGATCTCTTCGGCGCCCTGGTGGCCTCCACCGCCTTCGGCGCCCGCAGCATCATGGAGTGCATGACCAGTCAACAGGTGCCGGTGGAGCAGGTGATCGCCCTTGGCGGCATCGCCCGCAAGTCCACCACTGTGATGCAGACCTGCGCCGACGTGATGAACAGGCCTATCCAGGTGGTGGCCTCGGATCAGTGCTGCGCCCTGGGGGCGGCCATCTTTGCCGCCGTGGCGGCCGGGATCCATCCCGATGTGGCCAAGGCCCAGCACCACATGGCGAGCGCCGTGGAGCGCACCCACCAGCCACACCCCGAGCGGGTCGCCGAATACGAGCGCCTATACCAGCGCTACCTCGCCTGGGGCGCCGCCGCCGAACCGCTCTACAACCGGGGGGTGCCGGCATGAGCCTCAAGACCCTCAAGGAGCAGGTGCTCGCCGC
Organism: Aeromonas sp. QDB17; assembly: GCF_027705305.1. NCBI lineage: Bacteria > Pseudomonadati > Pseudomonadota > Gammaproteobacteria > Aeromonadales > Aeromonadaceae > Aeromonas > Aeromonas sp. QDB17. The sequence continues at coordinate 26,149 of NZ_JAPDBP010000026.1, read as the reverse complement.
CAATCTGGATCTGCCGCGCCATGGCCTGGTGACCTTCACCTGGGGCAACGTGAGCGGCATCGACCGAGAGCGCAATCTGGTGGTGATAAAGCCAAGCGGCGTCAGCTACGAGCGGATGCGGGTCGAGGACATGGTGGTGCTGGATCTGGCGGGCAAGCAAGTGGAGGGGGACCTTCGCCCCTCCTCCGACACCGCCACCCACCTGGTGCTCTATCGCGCCTATCCGGAGCTTGGCGGCGTGGTGCACACCCACTCCACCCACGCCACCGCCTGGGCCCAGGCGGGGCGTCCCATCCCCATTTTCGGCACCACCCAGGCCGACTACTTCCACGGCGAGATCCCCTGCTCCCGCCTGCTCACCCCGGGCGAAGTGGAGGAGGACTACGAGGGGCTGACCGGTCATCTCATCGTCGAAACCCTCAAGCAGACCCCCATCCTCACCATGCCGGGGGTACTGGTGGCCAACCACGGCCCCTTCAGCTGGGGCAAGAGCGCCGAGGATGCAGTACACAACGCCGTGGTGCTGGAAGAGGTGGCCCGCATGGCCTGGCTCACCGGCCAGATCAACCCGGGGGCCCGCCCCCTGCCCGATTACCTGCTGGAGAAGCACTACCAGCGCAAGCATGGCAAACACGCCTATTACGGCCAGACAAAAGCCTAAAAGAGGACAAACTCATGGAATTGATGAAACAGCTGGAAGTGTGGTTCCTGGTCGGCAGCCAGCACCTGTATGGCGCCACCACATTGAAGCAGGTGGCCGATCACGCCCACACCATCGCCAGCCAGCTCAACGAAGGGGCGAACCTGCCCCTCAAGATAGTGCTCAAACCCACCGGCACCACCCTGGATGAAATCAGCGCGGTGGCCCGGGATGCCAACCACGACCAGCGCTGCGCCGGGCTCATGGTGTGGATGCACACCTTCTCCCCTGCCAAGATGTGGATCCCGGCGCTGAGCCAGTTGCAAAAGCCCCTGCTGCAGTTCCACACCCAGTTCAACCGGGATCTCCCCTGGAGCGAGATCGACATGGACTTCATGAACCTGAACCAGACCGCCCACGGCGGACGCGAGTTCGGCTTCATGGGGGCCCGCCTGCGGCTGCCACGCACCGTGGTGGTGGGTCACTGGCAGGATGAAGAGGCCAGACAGAAGATTGGCAACTGGATGCGCATCGCCGCCGCCATCCACGACAGCCGCCACCTGAAGATCGCCCGTTTTGGCGACAACATGCGCAACGTGGCGGTCACCGAGGGCGACAAGATTGAGGCCCAGATCCAGTTCGGCTATCAGGTGAACTACCACCCGGTCGGCGATCTGGTCAAGGTGATCGATGCCGTGCCCGAGAGCGACATCGAGGCGCTGCTGGCCGAGTATGAGGCGACCTACACCCTGACCGAGGCGGTGCAGGCGGGTGGGGGGCTTCGTGCCTCCTTGTACGAGGCGGCGCGCCAGGAGCTGGGGATGAAGAAGTTCCTCACCGACGGCGGCTTTGGCGCTTTCACCACCACCTTCGAAGATCTCTATGGTCTGCACCAGCTGCCGGGCCTCGCCTGCCAGCGCCTGATGGAGCAAGGCTTCGGTTTTGGGGCAGAAGGGGACTGGAAGACCGCGGCCCTCTTGCGCACCCTGAAAGTGATGGGCGCAGGCCTGCCGGGAGGCGCCTCCTTCATGGAGGACTACACCTACCATCTGGAGGCGGGCAACAACCTGGTGCTGGGGGCCCACATGCTGGAGGTCTGCCCCTCCATCGCCGCAGGCAAACCCGTGCTGGACGCCCAGCACTTAGGCATAGGCAAGAAGGCCGATCCGGCCCGCCTGCTGTTCGCGGCCCCGGCGGGCAAGGCGGTCAACGCCAGCCTCATCGATCTCGGCAACCGCTTCCGTCTGGTGGTCAATCAGCTGGAAGTGGTGGACCTGCCAGAGGCCATGCCGAAACTCCCGGTGGCCAGCGCCCTGTGGAAACCCCTGCCGGACCTGCAGACCAGCGCCGAGGCCTGGATCCTGGCGGGCGCCGCCCACCACTCGGTGTTCACCCAGGCGGTGGACATCGAGCAGCTGCGCACCTTCGCCGACATCATGGGCATCGAGTTTGTGGTCATCGACGAGCACACCCGCATCCCCACGCTCAAGGAGCAACTGCGCTGGAACGAGGTCTACTACAAGATCTGCCAGTGACCCTTTAATCGGCCAGCGGCCATCACCATGACTGTATGGATATGGTATTCGCCTGACAACAGCCCCGCCCGCGGGGCTGTTTCATTTCGCGTCCCCTCAGGGATGACCCTCCCCCTCCAGCAGCCAGTGACAGACTCGCTGTACCCCGTGGCGCCGGCTGTCGGGGCGGGCGAGCAGGGCGTATTCGTGATCCGTCTCCAGCACGGGGGCGAAGGGAGCGACCAGGGCGCCGCTCTCCAGCTCCTCGGCCACTATGGTGGGATCCCCGAGAGAGAGGCCAAATCCCTGCAGCGCAGCATTCATCGCCAAGTCCAGGGTATCGAACAGCTGCCCCCCCTGGGGCTGCCAGGGGATGTCGAGGAAGGCGGCAAACCAGTTGCGCCAGTCCCGCCTATCGGCGCTGGCATGGATGAGGGGCAGCAGGGGCAGCTCGTTCAGGTCGCGCTCGAACAGATGATGCTTGGCAGCAAACGCCGGGGCGCAGACCGGGGTCAGCCGTTCCCGAAACAGGGGCTGGCTGTGGGGATAGCGCCCCAGGCAGGGCTGGTAGACGATGGCGAGATCGAAGGGCTCCCGGGAGAAGTCGATGCCATGGCTGTGGCTGCCACGCACCTCCACCGCCTCCCCCTCGAACGCCTGCAACCGCCGCAGCAGCCAGCGGCTGGCGCAGGAGGGCACCTTGATGCTGATCGCCTGTTCGTGGGGCAGGGTCTGCAAGGCGCTGAGCCCCTCCCCCATGCGGGCCAGCCCTTCACGAACGAAAGGCAGCAGCCGCTCGGCGGCGGGGGTCAAGGTGAGACAACGGGTGCCGCGCACGAACAGCAGGTGGCCCAGGCGCGCCTCCAGCTGGGCGATCTGCTTGCTCACCGCCCCCTGGCTCACGCACAGCTCGTCGGCAGCCAGGGTAAAGCTCAGGTGGCGGGCAGAACACTCGAAGACCTGCAGGCCATAGAGAGGCAACTGAGTACGCGGCTGGGTGGACAACATGACAAGCCTCCATGCTTGAGAAAAACTCATGCGTACCATGCCGAATAATCCGTTGTCCGGCAAGCCTTGGGGGGGCTAAAAAGGGACCTCTTTCACACACGCAGGTGACGGCCCCATGTCCATCCCCCAGGTTTCCAGCAAACTGCCCCAGGTGGGCACCACCATCTTCACCGTGATCGGGGATCTGGCCGCCCGCCACCCCAGCATCAACCTCTCCCAGGGGGCGCCGAGCTTCCCCTGCGATCCCGAGCTCATCCGGGTGACCCACGAGGCCATGCTGGCCGGTGAAAACCAGTACGCCCCCATGACGGGGCTGCCTGCCCTGCGCGAACAACTGGTGGCCAAGATTGCAGCCAGCTACGGCCATCGCTATGACGCGGGCGACGAGATCACCATCACCGCCAGCGCCAGCGAAGCCCTGTTCTGCGCCATCACCGCCCTGGTTCACCCCGGCGACGAGGTGATCATGTTCGAGCCGGCGTTTGACAGCTACCGCCCCATAATCCAGTTGCAGGGAGCCACCCCTGTGGTGATCGCCCTCAAGGCTCCCCATTTCGCCATCCCCTGGGACGAGGTGGCCGCCCGCATCACCCCCCGCACCCGCATGATAGTGCTCAACACCCCCCACAACCCCACCGGCACCGTCTGGCAGGCAGGGGATCAGGAGCGCCTCGCCCGCCTGGTGCGCGGCACCGACATCCTGATCCTCTCGGACGAGGTGTACGAGCACGTGGTGTTCGACGGCGCCCTGCACCAGAGCGTCATCCGCTATCCGGAGCTGGTGGAGCGCTCCGTCGCCGTCTTCTCCTTCGGCAAGACCTTCCACGTCACCGGCTGGCGGGTGGGCTACTGCGTGGCTCCCCGTCCCCTGATGGAGGAGATCCGCAAGGTGCACCAGTTCGCCATGTTCGCCGCCGACACCCCCATGCAGTACGGCTTCGCCCACCTGTTGCAGCAACCGGCCCACTATCAGGGGCTGGCAGCCTTCTACCAGCGCAAGCGCGACCTGCTGACCTCGGCCCTGGCCGGTTCGCGCCTGACCCTGCTCCCCTCGGCGGGCAGCTTCTTCATGCTGGCAAGCTACGAGCGGGTAAGCGACGAGCCGGACAGCCTCTTCGTGCAGCGGCTCATCCGCGATCACGGGGTCGCCACCATTCCGGTCTCCGCCTTCTATCACGACGGCACGGATCAGCGGGTCATCCGCCTCTCCTTCTCCAAGGATGACGACACCCTGCTGGCGGGCGCCGAGCGCCTGTGCGCCGTCTAGGGGGCACCATGGATTCACTGCGCGTTGCCGTCCTCCAGATGGTCTCCGGGGATGACCTTGACCACAACCTGGCCCAGGCCGAAGCGCTGCTGCGTCAGGCCGCGGCCGAGGGGGCCGAGCTGGCCCTGCTGCCCGAATACTTCTACCTGATGCCGGTCGATGAGCGGGCGCGAGTGGCCCTGGCCGCCCCCGTTGACGATCACCCCCTGCTTGCCTGGGTACAGGGGCTGGCCCGGGAGCTCGGCGTCTGGATCCTGGCCGGCACATTGCCGCTTGCCAGCCACGAGCCCGGCAAGATGCACAACAGCAGCCTGCTCATCGACCCGCAAGGGCAGCTCGCAAGCCGCTACGACAAGCTGCACCTGTTTGGCTTTTGCACCGGGCAGGAGCAGTATGACGAGGCCGCGACCATGACCCCGGGCCGGGAGGTGGTGAGCCATCCCCTGCCCTGGGGCGTGCTGCGCCTCGGGATCTGCTACGACCTGCGCTTCCCGGAGCTGTTTCGCCTGGGGCCCGCCCCCGATTTCATCGCCCTGCCCGCGGCCTTCACCCACACCACCGGGCTCGCGCACTGGGCGCTGCTGCTGCGGGCCCGTGCGGTGGAAAACCTGGCCTTCGTGTTTGCCAGTGCCCAGGGGGGGCATCACCCCGGTGGGCGGCGCACCTTCGGCCACAGCATGATCATCGATCCCTGGGGCCGGATACTGGCCCAGGTAGAGGAGGGTCAGGGCATGGCCATCGCCACCCTGGATCTGGCAGCACAGCGCACGGTGCGCAGCCAGTTGCCGGCCCTCACCCATCGCAAGATAGCCGTCGGCCCTTGAGGTCGGCACCCTTTAGCACGCTAGGAATGACACCACACTTCAAGGGACTGACCATGAAACTCAACACACTGATGATGCTGATGGCCCTGGCCACCGCCGGCCAGGCCGCCGCCAAACCCCTGGTGATCGCCACCGATGCCACCTATCCCCCCTTCGAGATGGTCGACAGCAACGGCCAGCTCGGCGGCTTCGAGGTCGATCTGGCCTATGCCCTGTGCGCGGCCATGAAGACCGAGTGCGAGGTGATCAACCAGCCCTGGGATGCCCTGTTGCCGGGCCTGCAGGTGCGCAAGTACGACGCCATCATGTCCTCCATGAACATCACGGACGAGCGGCGCCAGAAAGTGGACTTCAGCCAGGTCTACTACATGATGCAGAACCGCTTCGTGGGGCGCAGCGACAAGGCAGCCGACTTTGCAGACGATCCGGCCCACTTCAAGGGCAAAGTGATCGCGGTGCAGGAGGGCACTCCCCAGGACAACTTCATCACCGCCCGCTATGGCGAGGTGGCCAAGATCAAGCGCTACGTCAACGCCCAGTCTCCCATGCTGGATCTGCAGTCCGGCCGCGCCGACTACACCTTCGGCAACATGGTGCAGTTGAAGGTGGGCTTCCTCGACAAGGAGATGGGCAAGCAGTTCGCCTTCGTCGGTCCCCAGTTCAACGGCACCCAGGACAAGATCCTGGGAGAAGGGGTGGCGGTGGCCCTTCGCAAGAACGATGACAAGCTCAAGGCCCGCTTCGATGCCGCCATCGAGAGCGTCAAGGCCGACGGCACCTTCAACACCCTGCTCAAGAAGTACCAGCTCGAAGATCTGCTCTGATCCCGGCATGCCGGCCCCCTGGACAGTTGCAAGGGGCCACGGCAACAGGGCGGCCATTGGCCGCCCTGTGTCGTTTTCCCGGCCTCTCGCCGTTATTGGGCCAGGCCCAGGTGCCCGGCAATCTCCTGATACAGGGTCTGGTAGTTGTCGTCGAAGTGGTGGGAGCCCGGCAGGGTCACCGTCGTCACATTCGGCTGCTGCAAGCGCGGACAGAGTTTGACCGGGGAGTCGTCCTCCGCTCCCTGCACGCAGAGCAGCGGCAGAGTCTGGATCCGTGTCACTTCCGGCAGGGTGGGATAGCGGCCCCCCTTGTCGTGCACCACCATGTCGCTGACGTGGATCTCGAAATCCGATGCTGTCGAGGGGGAGAGCATCACGGCGCCCGCCAGGCTGTCGCGATAGGCTGGCGGCAGACGATTGATGACGAAGGGCACGATCTCGGCACCAAAGGAGAAGCCCACCAGCAGCCAGCGCTGGCGCCCCCAGCGGGACTGGTACTCGGTGAGGATGCGCACCAGATCCGCCGTCGCCTGCTCCGGCGTCTTCTTCTTCCAGTAATAGGAGAGCGAGCTCCAACCCACCACCGGCATGCCGTGGGCCTGCAACTGGGCGCTGAGCCCCTTGTCCAGCGCCGCCCAGCCGCCATCCCCGCTCATGAAGACCACCATGGGGGAAGACGAGGCTTGCGCCACCGGCAACTCCACCAGCCCCAGATCCGCGCCGACCCGCCCCGGCTGGGCGGCCACTGCCGGCAAGGTGAACGAAGAGACGAAACAGCAAATCAACAGCAACAACATGGCTCTCATGGGCCAACTCCTATTTTTTCATGAGCCCGAAGGGGCCGCGACTGATGAGGGAGACAAGGTGGGTCAGGGTGCGGGGCAGCACCAGATGACCGGTACAGAGCAGGTAGCGGGGCTCCCACCTTGGGCCGAACTTCTCCTTGTAACGCCGCAATCCCTGGAAGTTGTAGAAACGGCTGCCCCGGGTGAACAGGGTGTTGCCAAGGCGGGCCCAGTAACCGCCGAGGGGGTTGTCGTTGAAGCCCGACATGGGGGCCATCCCCAGGTTGAAGCTGGCATACCCCTCCTGCTTGCCCCACAGCAGCAGCTCGACAAACAGGAAATCCATGACGGGCGCCGCCCCCGTGTCCAGGCAGTAGCGCATCAGATCAATGGAGAGGCTCTCCTTGTTGTCGCAGGTCCATAGGTTGGCAAACCCGACGATCTGCCCCTCCCGCCGTACCAGCGCCATCGGGTTGAGGGTGAGGTAGGCGGGATCGAAACTGCCCACGGAGAAGCCCTTCTCCCTGCCCTGCTTGCTGTGCAGCCAGCTGTCGGAGATCCCCTTCAACTCGGGCAGCAGGGGGGCAATCTCACCGGGAGCCACCACCTCGAAGCGCAGCCCTTCCCGCTTGCCCTTGGCGTGGCTCTGGCGCAGGTTGCGCAGGCGACTGCCGGCGAGATCGAAGCTCGGCAGATCCACGATGGCCTCCTCCCCGAGCTTGAAGGGGATGAGCCCGAGATCCAGATAGACAGGCAGATAGCGGGCCGACACCTGGTAGAAGACCGGGTTGACGTCGTGCTCGTCACAGCGCTCGCGAAACTGCCAAAGCAGCTCCTCCACGAGGGAGGGCTGGCCGACGGGATCCCCCATCACAATCCAGCTGCTGCCCTCTGCCCCGTACATGAGGAAGGCCTCGCCGCTTGGGTGGAACAGCAGGGACTTGTCCCCGAGCTGGGCCAGGTAGCCGTGGCCTCCCCCTGCCCGCATCACCAGCCCATGGGCACGGGAGAGCGCCTCGGCATCCGGCTTGCAGGCGGCGAGGCGCAAGGGGGCCAGCAGATGGGCCACCCCGACCACCGCCAGCACGCCGATGACGCTCCCCATGGCGCGCAGAGCGCGGGAGGCGGCCCCGGGCCCGTGGGCCGAGACGTGCAGCCAGAGGGAGGGGTCGTACTCCACATGGCGATAGGAGAAGAGCAGCAACCACAAGGCCCCCAGCAGCACGGCCCCCATCGACATCAGCCAGGAAGGGGTGAACCGGGCGTGAAGCAGGGAACCCTTGCGATAAAAGAGAGGGCGGCAGGGGGTGATGATGAGCAAGAAGCCCCCGAGCAGCAGAGCGGACTCCCAGTCAAACCCCTTGAACAGGGAGAACAGCATGCCAAGCCCCAGCAGCCACTGGGTGATCCTGAATGCCCCGTCATGACGGCGGTAGAGGCTGTGGGCCAGCAACAGCAGCAACACGCCGCTGACGCTGCCGAGCACATGGGAGAGCTCCAGCAGGTGCAGGGGCAGCACCTCCAGGAAGGCTTCGATCCGCCCCCTCATGGTGGGGATCATCCCGGAGCAGAGCAGCAGGGTGCCCGCCGCGAAGGTACCCATGCTCACCAGGGCGGGCACAAACTCCCGGGTCGCCATCATCACCCCCTGCAGCCGGTGCAGGCGGGCCCGCTGTTGCAGCAGCTCCTGACCTGCGAACAGCAGCAGGGCACAGAGGAAGGGCAGGAAGTAGTAGACGCAGCGGTAGATAAGCAGGGAGGCGAGCAGCTTGTCCACCGGCAGATAGTGGGTGAGCAGCAGGCTCATGCTCGCCTCGAAGACCCCGATGCCCCCCGGCACATGGGCCAGCACCCCGAGCAGACTGGAGAGCACGAAGGCACTGAGCAGCACCGGATAGGGCACGCTGCCCGATGGCAGCAGCACATAGAGCACGGCGGCGGCGGCCATCCAGTCAAGCAGGGCGATGAGCAGTTGCAGCAGGCGGTATCTGATGCGCGGCAAGAACAGCGGGTGTCCGCGCCAGACCAGGGCAGCCCCCGGCCACACCAGATACGCCAGCACCGTCAGCAGGGCCAGGCCCCCCGCCAGTTGCAACAACCCGGTCGCCCAGCGGGGCCAGTCCACCAGCAGAGCCGCCCCCTGCCCCAGCAGCAGGGCGCTGCCCCCCCAGCCCAGCAGACCGAGGAAGAAGGTGATGGAGCAAAAGAGGATTACCCTGGCCACCTCCCCGGTGCCAAGCCCCAGGGAGGAGTAGAGCCGGTAGCGTACCGAGGAGCCGGTGAGCAGCGCAAAGCCCAGGGTGTTGGAGAAGGTGTAGGCGATGAAGGAAGTCATCCCCACCTGCTGCCAGGGCAGTCGCTTGTCCAGCACCTTCAGGGCCAGCAGATCGTAGCAGCAGAGGCAGCCATAGCTGAGCAGGGTGAGCAGCAGGGCCCCCCCCAACTGCGGCAAGGGTTGTGACCAGATGGCCTGGCGGATGTCGTGCCAGTGCCACAGGTGGGTCAAATGATAGAGGACGGTCAAGGCCGCCCCCAGCAGCAGCAGGCTGCACAGGGGGCCTATCCAGATCAACAGCTGACGCCGCATTCAAGATTCCTGTCAAAAAGCGTGGAGAAAGAGAGCCTCCGAAAGCGGGCGGACAAGGCGCCCTCCCGGAGTGACTCCCCCACAGGCAGCGCGTGACGCCGCACGTTCACGGGGGCAATCCTATGATTTACCAGGCCCTGCCCGCTCGCCACTTTTCTTCTGTAACCTTATGTACAGGCAGACAAAACATCCCCGTCCGGGATAGAGGCAAGAGACGCCATGACACCCTCCCCCCTGATAAGACGCTTCCCCCAAAACGCCCAGGGACGCGATCTGGCCGTCGGCGACATCCACGGCCACTTCGCCCTGTTGCAGCAGGCCCTCGACACCCTGGATTTTGATCCCGCCCGGGACCGTCTCTTCAGCGTCGGGGATCTGGCGGATCGCGGGCCCGAGTGCAGCGAGGTGATCCACTGGCTGGCCAGACCCTGGTTTCACCCGGTCTGCGGCAATCACGACGACTACGTCTGCCGTTACGAGAGCTGCGATCGGGAGAACTGGATCCGAAACGGCGGCGGCTGGTTTCAGCACCTGACCCCTGCCGAGCAGGCGGCGTTCGCCGTCCACTACCGCAGCCTGCCCCTGGTCATCGAGGTGCAGACCACCCAGGGCCCCGTCGGGCTGCTTCACGCCGATTGCCCCTTCTCCTCCTGGCAGGGGCTGCTGGACCAACTCGATGCCGGGGTGAGCGGCGGACGGCTTCGGGCCATCAAGAACGTCTGCCTCTGGTCAAGGCGCCGTATCGAACGGCTGGACGAGAGCGGGGTCGCGGATCTCGCCGCCCTGGTGGTGGGCCACACTCCGGTGAGGGTGCCGGTGCGCCTTGGCAACGTCCACTACATCGACACCGGCGGCTGGTATCCCGAGGAGGGCGGCTACTTCACCCTGCTGGACCTCAATACCCTGACTCCTCACTTTCCCCTGCCCTGAGCCGGACCGATGGGATGACCAGGCTCACGGACAACGCCCACTGCCCATTAAAGCGCCAGGCGAACGCCCCGGACTTCGCTCTGCCAGCGCGATGGTTTACCATGCAGGCAATTGCGGTGCATGGCACCCCCACCCAGGCGCCAGGCGCCGCCGTCATCGGATACTCCTTTCGAGCAACATGAGCACATCAGCGCACCCGGCCAGCGGGCCCACGTTCTACTTCCACGTTTTGCAATATGTATTTTTTAATAGCCTGATTTATAAAGGTTTATGGCTCTAACACTGATGATAGTGGTACACAATTGGGACGTGGTAAAATTTGAGGGGCATTGCTACAGATAGTAACAGTCTTCGTCCGAGCAACTTAACCGACAGAACTTCACCCGTTTTTGCCGTAATAGAGCCAAGCCAGACCCGTCCAGCTGTTTCATATGTGAAACACAACATGCAGAAGTTCGTGCACATAAACTGCAGAAGTTCATTTTCCTGTTATATTTAAGTTACTTGCTGAAGAATTCAAACAACCTCACTTGAGCCTGAAAGGCTCCCCCATGTAGAAAGCACCCACCAGCAGACCATAAACAAACCGCACTCGCTCATCCCTGCCCAGCAGCACACCGAGTAGCACTTCGCCGCTTGCCAAATCGTCACCATGCCAGAAGCACCAGAGGGCTGCTTCTACCACATCCGGCAAAGAGAGATGTAAATAAGAAAGGCTCTCGGCATGCCGGGAGCCTTGACTCAATGATCCAACCCAAAATGTCAGGATGTAGTGGTCAACTAAATCCGGACATTTGGTTAGGCCGAGTCTCGGCTTGTGCTGGCGGTATTCCACCATTGTATTGATGTGGACACTGAATCGCCCCTACTTTCCTAGACACCTCAAGAGCCTCAAACTGAGGTCAATCAGGAGGTGTTATGAGCAAGCAGCAACGTTACACGGAAGAATTCAAACTGGCCGCCGTCAAGCAGGTGACTGAGCGCCATTACCCAGTGGCAGAGGTCGCTGAGCGACTTGGTGTTTCCAGCCACAGTCTTTACGCCTGGATCAGGCGCTACAGCCAGCCCGCCGTGCAGCAACAGCATGACTCCAGCCAGCAAGCCGAAATTCGGCGCCTCAAGGCTGAACTGCGCCGCGTCACCGATGAGCGAGATATCTTAAAAAAGGCCGCCGCGTACTTTGCCAAGCTGTCAGGGTAAGGTACGCCTTCATCCGGGTGTACGCGTCCACACATCCCATCCGCCGACTGTGTCGGATGATGAATGTCCACCCGAGCGGTTATTACGCCTGGCAGCACCAGCCTTTATCTGCCCGCGCACTTGAAGACCAACGCCTCCTGGGCCAGATCAAGCAATGTTGGCTAGAAAGCGGGGGCGTCTATGGCTATCGCAAGATCCGGGATGACCTGCGAGAGATGGGCGAGACCTGTGGGAAACACCGGGTGGTGCGATTAATGCGTCATGAAGGTTTGCGTTCACAAACCGGTTATCGTCGCCGTCCCGGTCATTATGGTGGCCGGCCAACGGTGGTTGCACCGAATCATCTTGAACGCCAGTTCGATGTGACTGAGCCAAATAAGGTCTGGGTAACGGACATCACTTATATTCGAACCCATGAAGGCTGGCTCTATCTGGCCGCGGTATTGGATTTGTTTTCACGACAAGTCATTGGTTGGTCAATGGGGCCACGGATCGACCGAGAGTTGGCCATCAGCGCGTTACTGATGGCAGTGTGGCGACGGCGACCCGAGCAGGAAGTGCTGGTTCATTCTGACCAAGGGAGCCAGTTTAGCAGCTATGACTGGCAGGATTTTTTGCGGGAGCACCGGCTCAAGGCCAGCATGAGCAGACGTGGCAATTGCCATGATAACGCGGTGGCGGAGAGTTTCTTCCAACTCCTCAAACGCGAGCGGATCCGACGTAAAACCTATGCAGATCGGGAGGAGGCCCGGCAGGATGTGTTCGATTACATTGAAATGTTTTACAACCCCAAGCGTCGGCACAGTTTCAACAATGGGCTATCGCCAGTAGAGTGTGAGAAGCAATATTTCGAGCGGCTCGAAAGTGTCTAGAGAAGCCGGAGCGATTCAGTCCTTGCACGCCAGCCAGGCGTCGTAGTCATCCGGCGGCATGATGACTAGGCTACGCTTCTCGTCTCCGGGCTTGTGCATACGCCGCAGCAGTGGGTGGGTATCGGCATTGATGGTGAGCTGGGAGAAACTGAAGGTGTAGCCCTGTTCCTCCTGCCATGCCCGCCAGATGCCGGCCACCGCGAAGGGCGTGCCGTCGGCCATGCTGATCCGCCAGCGCTCGGCCTTGCCGCTCTCGTAGCAGGGCTCGAAGAAGCCGGTCATGGGCACCAGGCAGAGATGCCCCTGCAGCCAGGCACGGCGGTAGGTCGGCTTTTCCCCTACCGTCTCGGCCCTGGCGTTCATCGTGGTGTAGTGCTTGTTGCCTAGCTGCACCTTCCTCTTCGGCACCATCCCATAGCTGGCGATCAGCGCCTGCCGCCGGCCGTCTCGCTGGATCAGGATCGGGGCCTGGTAGTCCTGCCACACCTCCTCCTTCCAGTCATACCCTGGATCATCAACCCCGAAGTATTCCACCAGCACCGCCCTGGTGGTCGGGATGTAGTTGATGCACATGCGCAGCCCCTCCATCGTATGAGAGCCCAAACTCACCAGGTCGGCCTCTGCCAAGCATAATTGGCCGCGACCCCCTTGCCTTGCCAAGACCCGAACGCCGACCAGTGATCTTTCCAGATCCCTCGGCTAGAATTACTGTATGTTCATACAGTGATGATTACCATGATCCCCCACGCTACCGATGCACCTCTCATCGAAATCCCCCTGTACCTCACCCCTGCCGCCTGCGGGTTCCCCTCCCCAGCCCAGGACTATGTGGAACAGACCATCGACCTCAACCAACATTGTGTCTCCCACCCGGCAGCCACCTTCTATGTGCGAGCCAGCGGACACAGCATGGTCGGGGAAGGCATCAATGACGGCGATATGCTGATCATCGACCGCGCCATCACAGCTCGCCACGGCGACATCGTGCTGGCCTGCCTGGATGGCGAGTTCACCGTCAAGAAGCTGCAGGTGCAGCCCGTCCCCGCCCTGCTGCCAGGCAACCCCGATTTTCCGCCGATCTACCCGCAAGAAGGGCAAGAGCTGGATATCTTCGGCGTCGTCACCTTCGTCCTGCACAAAACCCGGCGAGGATAGGCCATGCCAACCGCCATTGCTCTGGTCGACGTGAACAACTTCTATGCCTCCTGCGAGCGCCTGTTCCGCCCCGACCTCAGAGGGGTGCCGATCGTCGTGCTCTCCAACAACGATGGCTGCGTGGTTGCCAGATCGGCAGAGGCCAAAAGTTTGGGGGTCAAAATGGGGGTGCCCTACTTCCAGATCAGCGAGGTCTATGAGGAGTTGGGTGGCATCTGGTTCAGCTCCAACTATGCCCTTTATGGCGACATGTCGAGCCGGGTGATGACAACTCTGGAGGGCATGGCGCCGACGGTGGAGGTTTACAGCATCGATGAAGCCTTTATCGAACTGAGCGAGTCCTGGGCCGGTGATCTGCTGGAGTATGGCCGCCTGATCCGCCAACGGGTGCAGAAGTGGACCGGCCTAACTGTTGGGGTCGGCATCGGCCCCACCAAGACGCTCGCGAAATTGGCGAACTACGCAGCCAAGAAGTGGCCCGCCACCGGGGGCGTGGTGGATCTGCGGGATGAAACGCGGCGCACCAAGCTGATGGCTATTACCCCGGTTGAGGAGGTCTGGGGGATAGGGCGCCAGCTCACCGCCAAGCTGGCAGCCCAGGGGGTCAATACCGTCGCCGAGTTGGTCGCAGCGGATCCCAAGAGCCTGCGCCGCCAATATGGGGTGGTCGTGGAGCGCACAGTACAAGAGCTGCGGGGACTCCCTTGCGCCGACCTGGAGCCCCTGGCCAAGGCCAAGCAGCAGATCATCTGCTCGCGATCGTTCGGGGCACGCATCTGCGAGTTCGGCCCCATGCACTAGGCATTGGCCGGTTACATGGAGCGGGCAGCCGAGAAGCTGCGCGCAGAGGGGCAACGCTGTCGCCATGTCACCCTGTTTATCCGGAGCAGTCCCTTCGCGGAGCGGGAGGCTTATTACGGCAACCAGATATCTACTAGGTTGCAGACACCCACCTCAGATACCCGTGACCTACTGGCACTAATTGAACCACTGCTGCACCGGATATGGCGGGATGATGTCCGTTATATGAAGGGAGGCGTCATGCTGGCAGACTTCACCCCTGCAGGCATGCAACAAGGTGATCTGTTCACCGAGCAGCAGGATCCCCGTAGCGAGGCGCTCATGCAGGTGATCGACAAGATCAATCAGGGGCGGATGGGAAAGGTTTACTTTGCAGCCCGTGGCCGGGATTCGAGGGAGTGGATGATGAAGCGGGATCAGCTCAGTCCTTGCTACACCACAAACATCAACGAAGTCCCACTAGGAAAGGTGTGAGGCTCTCATGTTTTAGTAGCAGCAGTTGCCTCCCCTCAAGGCCATCCCTCCCAAAATAACCGCGATGCAAGTGACGAAATTATCTATCTCACATAAGAGCCCAATAACCAAAAGGCATAAAAAAGCAGCGATTGCACCGCTATTGATTGACTACTCTTTTAACCTGATGAAATTGAAATGTGACCAGAAGGAACTGGAATATGAAACGATCATTGAAGATGGCTCTCACCCTGGTTCTGGGCATTACACTATTTTCGTGTGGCGGTGATGGCAGTGATGGCAGTGATGGCAGTGATGGCAGTGATGGCAGTGATACTGCGATGCCAACCACGACATCCAAAGTCGGTGACGCAACTATCACAAAAACCTTCCAACCAAATGTAATTCAATTGGAGCCAAGCCAAGCAACTGCAACCAGCAAGTCTGAGTTGGTTATAAATAACCCGCCAACCGCTATAAAAGCTGGCTCCGTCATTACATGGAATGATAGTGCATACGTTATTGAATCAATTAATACAGACTCCAATGAAGCCATGCTTGTTTCCACACGTACGGCCGAATTCAACGAGGTTTTTTCAGATCTAGTAGTCGTTGGCGATCTACAAAGTGCTGATTTTGACTTTACTAGGATGGGGTTAGCAATCGCGGATTCCTCTGCTAAGCAGGCCAATGGGTCAGTGGCAATACAAAAAATGACCACTTATGCAGCTGGTCCCTGTACCGCAGACGTAGGAGAGCCCTCATTAGGGGAGTCCACAACAGCATCATGTACCGTCAAAATCCCATATCAGTCGTTTAGCTTCAACATCAAAGCTGGATTCAAGGATGCGTTGCTAACAGGTGTCGATATCCGATACCTTCAAGCAAAATTCAGTGTAGATAAGATGAAGATAACCCCATTTTCCCGAGTAGATCTTGCAATGATTGGCACCGATAACAAACCAACTACCATAGGGAAAAGCGACCTGCCAATAGTGTACTTTCAAGTCCCCGTCAAAGAGACAGCTGGATTTCTACGTTTAGACATTCCACTGCGGTTAGATTTTTCACTTCCACTTTTCCAGTTCAACGCAGGTGTAGAAGTTGCGTTCCCCTATTCATCGGCAGATGGCTGGTCAATGACGCCATCCATTGATACCCCAGTAGCTACTATCGGAAGCGGCCAGGTATTTAAATACGAGGCGAAACCACATTTTTATGCTGTGGCAGGGGCTGAATTAGTATTGGCCAAGAGTTTAGTACTTGTCCCTAACGTCCAATGGTTCCAAGCAAACTCTCCGGATCGGCTTTTTTCAGTCGGAGCTTTATTCAAAGGGGGGGTAGATGGTTCTTTTTCAGTAAAAATAGACGACCTTCAAACAAAGCCCTGTTTTAATTGGAGCTTACAAGGAGTCGGTGGCGCTGCATCAGATATTAAGATTGGTACTGATCGTTTAAATACGCTGGGAGTTCTACCGATGAAAAATTTTGGCCCCCCCATTACCGGCTCATCCGGTTGTGAGAGTATGGGATTTTGGAGCGGGACCGCTCAAATCACAGATTGTACGATTAAATATAATACCGTCTGCAATTTTCTTACTTTTAATTTAAATCTCCCAGAAGTAGCAGGGCTCGCATTTAGGACGGGAAACGAGTCACTAAATTTACGTCTTGACCAACAGTATGGATGTGTCGGCGCAACAACTGTAATCCCAGAAGACCCTGTAGTGGGAACAACCTGGTCTTATACATTGAACTCAAGCTCGCCGTATGCCAGTGGCTATCCATTCACTACTACATACAGCGTCACTAACCGATCCGCAAATTCGATAAGTGGAACTTTAATGGTTTCATTTAGCGGTGGTTATTTAGGAGATGGTTTAGGGAATACCCCAGCAGGTACAGCAACTGGGGTTTGGAGTGTACAGAAAAGAGATATGTCATTTCCAAAGTGCTTATCTCCATCACCATCGACTGCTTATACATCCAATACACCTAGTTTCTTCTGTTCAAACTTCAATGTGACCGACGATCCATATGGATGTGACTTTGAGTCGATTGGGTTTGAAGGTCGTAAGGACGAATGGCAGGCCAGATAGCTATTAAAAGTAACTGAGCATCACACTATCAACTGCCGGTAATTGGCCTGGGCCTCGCTCTCCTGCTGGTGGCACCAGGCCAGGACCGCCAGATAGAGCGGATACCAGCCCCGCTCCCATTGGCCGCGGGTCAGTCCACCAGCCAGCGGCTCAATGGCACGTCTGATCTGGGTGCCCGGGATGGGGCGCAGCCCGGTACCGCCACAGCGTGGGCACACCTTGTCGACGGCCTTACCATGCAGGCGGCTCAGCTCCAGATCGCGGATCACTCCCCTCCCCCTGCAGAACTGCGGGTGACAGGCCGCCCCCGGCGTGTCCACCGTGCGGCAGTAATGTTCCAGGGCCAACTCGGCCACCCGGCGCAAGGCCATTCCGTGGCCACGTTCCTTGTTGCCCCCCACATAGCGGGGAGCAATCTTGGTGCACTCAGCCTGCACAGCCAGCAGGGCCTTCTTGGCATCCCCCAGGTCTTTGCAGTAACGCGCCATCACCAACGCCATGCCGGCACCATTGTGCTTCTGAACCATTCCCAATGCCGTCATCACATCACTCTTTGTCAGATGAGAACGCCCCGTAGACTGGGCCTGATAGGCCTGCAGCATCACAGAACGCGGATCCCCAACGGTAATTGCATATTCAAAGCGCACTCATCACCTCCACCGTTACCGACACCATTCCCCCTTTCACTACCGGCCCGCGATCCACCAGCAACAGGTCGATCTGGCTATCGTCCAGCCACACCCCGGCGTGGGTCAGGGCGTCTTGCACCGCCTTCACCGTGTTATCCAGATCCCGGGCTCGCCGGTCAGGGGCCTGCACCACCAGCCGCAGGGCCAGCCGATCGGGAATCTGCTTGCCGGCCAGCTTGGCAGCCAGGCAGGCATCGGCCGCAGCCTTGCGATAAACCCTCCCCTCCTGGCTCAGCAACGTTCTGGGCTTGCCGCTCACGGCCACATTGCGCCAGATCCGGTTGGTTGAAGGGGGCCATGGCAGGGTCATTGTCCATGAATCAGCTTTTGGCATTGAACACTCCCAAGGAGCATGCCAGCTCCAATGTGTTGATAACGTGCTCCAACTGCGAACCGTGCTGGGCTTCCCAGGCCTTCCACCCGATCCGGTGCAACTCCATGTGTGGCTGGTGGGCGAGCGGGAACACCATCAGATCGTGCGCCTTACTGCCCATCACACTCATCCCATGACCCACGACATGGTGCGCCTCGATGCCCTCGCGCTGGCCCGTCACCACACAGGGCAACTGCCGTACAAAGGCCAGGTAGGCTGCACACTCCCAACGCTGGCGCTTGGGCTTGCCAAGGTGGAGGGCTGCGGGTTCTGGGTCGATCTGACGAATAGCCGGTTTGGCATTGATGCGGGCCCGCAGATCGGCCAGCGGATCACGTTCGACTACCTCAAGGCGATGATCACGATAGCGGGCATCGGTCTCCCGATTACCGCGGGGTGACCACATCCGATCCGGCTCGATGGGAGCCAGGCGGCAGGCAGAGCGCAGCAGCGGATCCGGCAATGAAGGCAGCACCTTGTAGACGGTCGCCCACCAGCACAGATCCCGGGCAGTCAGGTCAGCAGCGGCCACCCCGCACCACCCGGCAACCCGCTGCAGCACAAGCTGCGCCAGCCACCCGGCCACATCAGCGAGGCGGATCGGTAACTGCCCATTGCGGTGCTCGTTGTCGTGATGCCAGCACAAAGGCAGATGCACCCCCTCCACTTCTGCGGTGACGGTTTCCCCGATGCAGCCATCGGCTATCACGCAAGCCGTGGCATTGGCGGTCAGCAGCTCCCCACCGGCGACATTGACCACTGCGGCGCAGGCCAGGGCCGACACCAGCTCAGGGAACTGGACCAGCAGGTCAGCCCCCTGATCGCGCACCAGGCGCACCGGCTTGCCAGCCAGTTGGCGCCTCACCGCTGGCAGGCTGTCGCCCAGCGGTACCAGGGCCAGCCCCAGCGCTTCGACAAACACGGCGTTACCTGCGCTCACGCTTGCCCCCTGATCGCGTTCAACTGTTGGCGAAACCACTCACGGTGCTCTTCATCCACCTCATCGATGGCGGCCACCACAACCTCACGCCCGATCTCGTTGCGGCGACGGCGCCACACCAGCAGGTGCGCCTGCTTGATCAACTCGATGCGCTGCCGTTCAGACGATGGCAACAGGGCCAGGTTGTGACTCATGCCGCCACCCCGCGCAGGATACCGTCACGGATCAGTCGCTCCACCAGCCACTGCTGGCCCTTGCCGGTGATCAGGGGGGTGAAGCTGATACGCCGCTCGCCGTTGCTGTCAAACGAGCTCTCCCGGGTCGCGAACAGCCCGCGGTCCACATACTCCTGCATCGGCAGGTTCCAGCGCTCCCCACGGCAACTCATCAAGATCTTGCGTTCCCTCAGCAGGGAAAACAGGGTATTGGGGCCAAGGCCCACCGTCTTGGCGAAAGCCGACAAGGTGATCCCCTTCTCCACACTGGCGATCTGCTTGGCGAACTCCACCGCCGGGGCATCCATCGCCACCTTCTGTTCCAGCGCCATCTTCTGCTCGGCCAGCTCGGCAGCAAGGCGCAGAGCCTCCGGCAGCGACTGGGGGATCACCAGAGCGTTCTGATTGCCCTGCTGCTCCAGCTCCTGCCAGCGGCGAATAATGCGGATCCGCAACTGGGCGCTGTAACCGGCCACCAGGCAAAGACTCTCGTCTTTGTCCAGCAACAGGCACGGTTGGGCACGGCCCAGGCTGTCCTGGTACTCGGCTGGCTTTTCAGCCGATTGAATCTCCACCAGCATCCGGCGAATATCGGCCAGCACGTTCTTGTGCTCCTTGCCGGTCAGCTCAGCGATTTCCACGCTGGTCATCGTCAAAGGGGTCACGCCCCTCATCATCAACTCGATCTCTCTACCCCCATCGAAACATTGGCGGCCAGGTACAACGCCAGACCGACGAGCAACAACAGCATCAACGCCGGCATCACGAGATCGCGCATGGGATCATCTCCAGCGTGGCGGGCCGCTGTTGCTGGCCGCGCAGGGCGTTCACCGCCTTCATCACCTCAGCCAGTTCGGCACCCTGCACCAGGTAGTGCTCGGCCCGGTGGGTCTTCGAGGTGAACCCCAGTTGCCGCGGGCAATCCGACACCTCAAGGCGCATCTGCACCGGCAACCAGTCCTTCACCTCCGGGTACACCGCCACCCGCACATACCGGGCGCGGCGAATGTCCCGCTCACAGGCATCACTGAACGTCACCGCCATCACGCCATCCTCCCGGTTATCGTCACACCCTCGCGGCGCAGTTGGGCCAGCAGTTGCTGCAGCTCAGCCTGAACCGCCTCATCGGTCACCTCGCGATCACGCACATAGACACGGGCCTCCGCCTGCATCTCGCAGACTCGCAAAGAGACCTGGCGGCCAACAGGGGCAGACTTCGGTACCGGATTGCGCTGCAGGATGGTGGCCTTGACCTCGGCCGGGCGCGGGGCGAACTGGCGGCCGGCGTCATCGGCCAGCTCCAACACCGCCTCGCGGATCTGCTGGGCGGTGAATCCGCGCAGTTGAACACCCCAGGCCATTGCCACGCCGCGGGCATTGGCATCCAACTGGCTGGCACTGGCGGGCCAGCACCCGGCCATCAGCGGCAGCAACTCGTCCGCCAGGAACATCGACATGCCGGTGCTCACCTGCAGACTGGCCTGATTCACGGGCAGACTGGTCACGTTAGAGGGGAGTGTTGTCGTCATAATCGACTCCCGCGGCTCGCAGGGCCTGGGCCTGCTGTTGGGCTTGCGCCAGATTGGACAGAGGGCGCTGGTGGCCGGCAGACGGATTGCCGCGCTTGGCCTGCAACCGATCCCACTGCTGGCGCAGCTTCTGCGGGGCCAGGATGTTGGTGCACCAGAACGCATCCCGGCTTACCCAGTCATACAGCTCGCAAATATCGCGATGGCTGCGCTGGTCAAGCTCACGCATCAGCCGGATCACGTTGGACCACTGCGCCCAGTTCGGCTCAAGAGCGGTCGGGTGATCAGCTGCACTCGACGAAACATCCACTTCGCCGTCATCAGGTCATCGCTGGTCCCCCACGCCTTGCCGTTCGGAGTCTGGATGGCCGCCTCGGGAATGACCCGGCTCTTGGACTTGGGTTCGGGAACGGCAACCTCCAGAGCGGCGGGCTTATCTCCAACCTGGTCGAAAGTCGCGTCAGCGAGTTGCGACGAAGAGTCTTTAAGATCTTTGTTTGTTTTGTTGTTTATCTTGTTTAGATCTTCGGCGTGATACTCCGCGCCTAACTCCGCGCCATCAGATTGCGATACACCCTCAATCCCCTGCCCTGATGCGGGTTGCAACTCCGCGCCCAACTCCGCGCCAATGTGTTCTGAAACTCCGCGCTGGTAAGGGTCGTAGTTGAGCAAGGTGACCAGGGTGTAACCCCGGGTACCCTGCTTGCTGGTGCGACTGATCATCCCCTCCTGCTCGAAGGCCTCCAGGGATCGGGCCGAGCCCACAATCTGCCCACGCTGCAGCAGCAGACGATTACCGTTGAAGGTCACCTCACAGCGCTCATGCGCGGCCTCCAGCAGCAGGTGCAACCACAGTGCCTTGCGCACCGGGTCACGGTAGAACGGGGCCTCCTTCAGGCTCTTGTAAAGCAGCACAAACCCGCTGCGGCGGTTGTCGGCCACGTTGCATCCTCGTGAAACTGGGGCGGCCACCGGGGCCGCCAGTCTGACTACCTCACCCATGGCTCATCTTCTTCAATCGCGTCGGCTTGGCCGCCTTCTTGGCGTCCCTCTCCTGCTGGCGCAGCTTGCGCTGCAGCAACTTGGCCATCTTCTTTCCCTCCGCCAGGCACTTGGCAAAGGCCTGCCCCTTGGCAAAGCACGGCGTGGTGCGAAAATGCCGCAGGGCTGCCTGGGTTGCGGTGTGCACCACATCCGGGGTGTATCCCCCCGCGGTCAGGATCTGCGCCACGTTGCGCTCGATAAACAGCTCAGGATGCATGGGCCACCTCCTGCAGGTGTTGCTGCAAACAGGCCAGATGGCGTTGCACCTGCTCGGCCGTGGCCGGGATGCGCAACCCGCTGTAGACCAGAAAGGCCCCCCGGGAGCCCACCACCAGCTTCGGCAACATGGGCGGGATGCACGAACGGCGACTGCCTTGCGCCCTCGGCGATTGTTGGGTACGCTTGTTCACGTTGTTTTCTCCGCGAAAACCAACCTCGGGTCGGGCTGTTACAGCAGCGCCGGCCCACTCTTTTTGTGCTTCCTTCATCACTTCTCTCCTTGTGCATGTGGCCCCGGGAACGGGCGCACCTGACTGGCTACCGACTCTTCCAGGCTCAACAGCTCCTTGATGGCCCGGTGCACTGCCGCCGTGATGGACTGCCGTTCAATCGGGTCGATCACCCCGTCTTGCCGCGCCTCCCGCAGCTCGCCAAACACCGCCGCTACCACCTCGCCCACCAGCATCACCTGGTCGGCCAGCTCTTCTTCGGTCACCGTGCTATCCGGCAGGGCCACCAGCGTATGGCCGCGGGCCAGCGCCCAGGCCTGCAGGATGGCGTTATCACCGGTCAGCTCGGTCACCGCCATCGCCTCGGACAGGGTCAGGTGGTGGTCTTCGCAAGCAGGGTTGAACTTGTTGTTCAGGGTGGTCGGGCGCTTGGAGCCCATCAGGCGGGCCAGATCGGTGATGTTGTAACGGCGGCTCAGCTGATAAGCGGCGTCAATAGGGTCAGAAAGGTGGGAATGTTCCCGCTTCACTCTCGTGGTTGTTCTGGTGGGTTTTGTCATGATGGTTTCACCTGCCCCACAGGCTCGACTTTCAACCGCCCTTTGGTGACAAGCTGCACCTGACAAGCTCGTCCATATGGGATCTCTTCTCCCCACAGGGACACCGCAGACTTGCTTATGCCTAGTGCTTTTGCGGTCTTTGTCACCCCGCCAAAGAAAGCGATGACATCTAGTTTCTTCATAGTCCCTCCTGTAGACACAGCAAGGTTAAGCAAGCACAACAAACCAGTAAAGCACAATTAACCCCGAAAGGTTTAAATTACTTAACTATGAACATTGGAGAACGCATCAAGCTGTCTAGGTCGCGCCTGAAAATGACCCAACAGCAACTTGGCGATAAAATAGGCGCAAATAAAGCATCCATTTCTCAGTGGGAGAATGGTGTATACACTCCTGACGCGAAAAACATAGCTGAGCTAGCCAAAGCACTAGGAGTAACAGTGTTTTGGTTGATTGATGGTAAGGGGGATCCTGTTGGGAGTAATGTTGTACCTGCATCAAAGAGTTTTCTATTGGTGCCACTACTAGATTTCGTGCAAGCAGGTCTTTTTTGCCAAGGTAATTGGACACCAGATGGACAGGATGAGGACTGTGTTCGCTATGCGTGTCCAAATCCCAAAGCTGGTCCCAACACCTATGCGTTAATGGTACGCGGCGAGTCAATGACAAACCCCTTTGGTTCACGTTCATACCCAGAAGGAACAATTATATTTGTTGATCCTGATGTACCCGCAAAACCTGGGCATAGAGTTATAGCCGCATTACAAGATGGGAAATTGACATTCAAAGAGCTAGCAGAAAATGAGCAGGGAGAGAAATATTTGAGAGCTCTCAACCAACGTTATACTATCAGTGAATATGGCGAGCCGGTGAAAATCTGCGGTGTTGTTATTGGTTCATATATGCCTGAATGATTATTTATCATATTAATTTTAATGGGAAAATAAAATTTTATTATATTATCAAGACCAACCCAAATAAATTATTATATTAGTATTGTATATAAAGAATGATGAGGATGGTTACCTAGCATGAAAATTGAATCAATAAAACTTAAAAACTTTAAAGCATTCCGAGATGTACATTTAAAAGACATTCCATCTTTTCTCGTTGTTGTTGGAGCCAATGGGGCAGGCAAATCAACTTTATTTGATGTGTTTGGATTTTTACATGACTGCCTCAAGGGGAATGTGAGACAAGCGTTAGATAAAAGAGGCCGATTTTCAGAGGTTCTCAGTAGAGGCTGTAATGTTAAAGAAGACTCTATATTAATAGAACTACAATATCGAATGGAAATTACCAATGTTGAAAGGTTAGTTACTTATTCTATTGAGATTGGTGAGAAAAATGGTATCCCGATTGTACTTCGTGAACTGCTTCGATATAAGCGTGGCCGTTATGGAAGTCCATTCCATTTTCTAAACTTTACTAAGGGTGAAGGTTACGCAATTACAAATGAAGAGGAATTTCACAAGCAGGAAGAAGAGCTAGACCGTGAATATCAAAAAGTTGCCCCAGATACATTAGCGATAAAGGGATTAGGTCAGTTTGAGAGATTCAAAGCAGCAAACGCTTTTAGACGATTAATTGAGCACTGGCACGTTTCAGATTTTCACATAAATTCCGCCAGAGGTAGAAAAGATGCATCGGGGGATACAGAGCACCTATCAGAGATGGGTGAAAACTTACCCTTAGTTGCAAGATATCTTCATGAACAGCATCCTCATGTTTTCAATAACATACTGAAAACTATGGCCCGCCGAGTTCCAGGAGTATCATCCGTAGAACCAAAGCTAATGGATGACGGGTATCTCACATTAAGGTTTCAAGATGGTTCATTTAAAACGCCATTTTTGGATCGCTATGTATCTGACGGTACAATTAAGATGTTTGCATATCTGGTTTTGTTATATGACCCACAGCCGCACCCATTGCTATGCGTAGAAGAGCCAGAAAACCAATTGTATCCACAGTTAATGTCTGAGCTTGCTGAGGAGTTTCGTAATTACTCACTTAGGGGCGGTCAAGTCTTTGTATCAACACATTCGCCAGATTTTCTAAATGCTCTTGAATTAGATGAAGTATGTTGGCTTGTCAAAAAAGATGGTAAAACAGAAATTCATCAAGCAAAAGAAAATCCACAAGTCAAGGCTTACTATGAAGATGGGGATAGACTCGGATACTTGTGGAAGCAAGGATTTTTTGAAGGAGTCGATCCTCAATGATTAAAGAACTTGTTTTCATGCTAGAAGAGCCATCAGCTAAAGCAATGCTTGAATCAGTACTACCACGATTCTTAGACGACACAATAACAACTAGAATCTTTTATTTCGAAGGAAAACAAGATTTAGAAAAAAATGTGGTGAGGAAAATCCAGCTTTATCAAAATCCCAACGCTCGATTTATTGTCATTCGCGACCAAGATAGTCAACCTAACTGTATGGTAACAAAAAATAAACTTTTGGATTTATGCAAAAAAACAGGAAAGTCGCATCATTGCTTAGTTAGAATTGCGTGTAGAGAACTTGAGACCATTTATTTGGCAGATCTTCAGGCGGTTGAGAAAGGCTTAGATATTAAAAACATTAATAAACTACAAGAAACAAAAAAATTTAGATCTCCAGACCAACTTGAAAACCCCAAAAAAGAACTGAAAGTTCTAACCAACAACAAATATCAAAATATTTCAGGCTCAAGGGAGATTGGCAAACACCTAGATTTGAACAATACCCGCTCACCTACTTTCAAGAATATTCTTGGTGCAGTTAAAAAATGGGAGGCAGATCTGCTTTCAGTATGATAAACGACTCATAAGCCATATTGTGCTTGTAAGTATCAACAGTATACAACCACATTGCAGATTACTTTTTATGCCGTCACATCGTATCAAGAGGCCATATCAATAACTATTGGTTATATAAAATGAGCTACACCAAATCGCTTCATGAAGGTTAAGCAATCACAACAACAAAGTTTACCTTTTGTTTGGCTGACTTAACATGGCTTTACTCAGCACTAGCTGGATAAGCCATGTTCAACCAACACCAGAAACGCATCTACATCGCTGGCCCCATGTCCGGCCTGCCTGACTGCAACCGCCCCGCCTTCCATGCCGAGGCCAACCACCAGCGTGAGCGCGGCCATATCCCGCTCAACCCTGCCACCCTCCCCGAGGGCCTGACCCAAGCCGAGTACATGGCCTGCAGCCTGCCCATGGTCATGCTCGCCGACGAGCTGGTCATGCTCCCGGGCTGGCGCGATTGCCAGGGCGCCACCGCCGAGTTCCACCTCGCCATGAAGTGCGGCAAAGTCATCTGTAGTGGTCTAATCATCCCGGACACCGTTTTAGGTGGTACAGTCGCCACCATTATTTGAGGTGTTCAATGACAAG